>NZ_JBIISY010000038.1:0-36967 GCF_044340795.1 Tardiphaga sp. | reverse complement strand
GGATAACTCAAACGATTTTAGATTGCATACTCCCACACTACAACTAGAAAAACGACTTTTTATAGTTAAGCAACAAAATTCTTCCCTGCTTAAGGTTGGGGGCAGTCTTGGGTGGCGCACGAAATACGGCCGATGCTCCTTCAGAAACCGATGGCGTTACACGTGTCTGACTGGTGTTGTAGTCCGTCGAAAGCGTGAAACCTAAACGGATGTTTTCCCGGGCTCATCATCAACTCGCACGATACTCCGCTGTAAATCCGGACTCGCGCAGCAGCGCGACCATCAACGCCGCTTGATCAGCGGCACTTCCCTCCTCATCGAGAGCAACGGCAACCGGTCGTCTGGTCTAATATCGGACAGGATGAAATCGAATTCGATCATGCACATATCGGTAAATCTCGTCGGGGTCGTGACGAAGCGAACGCGCCAACTCCTTGATGAACTCCTGATCTTCAGCGACCATCGACAATATCCGAAAGCCGCCCACGGGGGTCCATTGCGGGACTGTCGCTTCGGCCCAGCTCGACCATACTAGGGCAAACGTCAGCATGATTCCGCTAAGCAACGCCCGAAACGCCGCGATCAAACGATCAACTTGTTGATGAGACGCCGCCATACCGTAATCCCCCTCGGCCCTCGACCTCGCCAGGCGCGGTCACCATTCCCACCGCAACCGATACACACTGATCTCTGATCAAATCAGACACACGCGACACACGCCCCCCTCAGCAATTCATGCCTTGGGATTTCGCCGCACAACATGTCAAAGGAAGTACTTAGTTTGATACGACCGTAACGCGACTCGTACGATTTCCGGCATTGTCGTATGAATAAGTAATCGTCGTTCCGTTCACGTAAGTAACGGATGCCAATCGACCGCGCTGATCGTAGGTGTAACTGATGGACGCGTTGGCGCTGACGTCCGTTGAGACTAAGAGTAAAATCCCCGTCGAAAAACAAACGTATTCATGCCCCCTAGATTGGTAGGGAATCTATCTACTTAAGGCTGCACTTCCATGACGGCTATATTATACCGGAAAAGTTTACAGACGCTTCGAGGAATTCTCATTACATTTTGGGGGTCGCATTTTGGGCTGGTGATGAGATATTCGGTGTACAAATTGCCAGCCAGTTCCATGCAGATCAGATCCCTTGAAGTACGGCGACGCGCGTTCCGGTTCGAGCAAGACATTGACAATCGCCACTATGATATAGCTGGCGCTTGCCCCAGGCATCGAACGAGCCCGCTGTACGACTACCCGCTCTCGTCGGTCAGGATGCCACCGAGCCGAGATTGATCGAGATGGGAGTAGCGCGCCATGACCGTGGCGGCCTTTCTCCGAGATCGGAGCTGACCCGCAGCCAGCGTCCGGCCATAGCCGGGCGCGTGCTGTAGAAGCGCCAGACCTCCCATGCGTCCTCGATGATAACGGCAGCACGGGTCGTCGGCAGGTCTGCGTCTTGTAGACGACCTCAAACCATTCAGACAGTCGATGTAACTCGACCACCTCTCGTCGTTAACAAGGTACCGATGGAAATTTGATGACAGGTTCAGGGAGCGTTCAGCCTGCGAAAGGACGGGCGCCGTAGAGCGGAGCCTTTGAAGGAACTCTTCGTCCTCGGCAGAACTTTCCCGTGTCGAAGTCCAGCTCATCGTTGTAGATCGAGTCGACATCCCCCGGTGATCAATCCGTCGTCGATTGTTATCAGGCCTATCTGAGCGAAGCGGCGCATTCGCAGGATAGCGTGGACGGTAAAAGGTCTTACATACATGCGCGCTTGTCCATTCGCGCATCGTGAAGAACAAGAGCTGTGATATCGCGTCAGGCTCTGCACGGGCCGCCAAAGCTATTGAGCCCATGATTATATCGTTATTTCAATGATGTAAGAGTTCGCAGTTATATTCTGAATGGCGCGCCAGCCATCCCTCTGAAAAACAATGAGTTTCAAGATAGAATCGAACGAGGCCGAAAACCACAAATCAACTTTGTCCTCGAAGCGCCAAGAGCCGACATCGTCATCGCTTCCCGTTGCATTTCCTGTAGGTTCCAATTCCGATGATATTCATCGCGATCGGAACCAAAGGATTCATATTCACCAACCGCCTCTCTCCACCTACTGCGCATCAAAATTTCGGCGTTCGGTCGCCGTGAGCTTCTGACGTTGCGCGGCTGACAGGTCGCCGGCGCCGATTACTTGCACCGGGCTTGCCGGGTCCTGCTGTTGCTCGGTGGCAGCACGGCGCTCGGACCGCTTGTCTTTTTCCCCGGCCGGCTCACCACTCGAGCCGCCCCCATAACCAAGCACCTCGACGATGATGACCGACGGCTGCGCGTTGTTGCTTTGAGTGGGCGTCGCCGTCTGCTGGGTGGCTGCATTGGCATTCGACGACGACAACGCGGCACTAATGCTCGGAGCCTGCACGGTGGGAATGCCAGTGCTCGTCCCCTGCACCTGGATATTCGCGGCATTCAGCACCTGCAGCGCAGCGAGGTTGATGTTGCCCGAAACGCGGATGCCGGCTTCGCCGGCGTCGATGGTGCCGAGCGGCGCGATGAGGTCGATGTTGCCGGGCGCCACGTCCGGGACTGGATTGAGCGTGGCGATGCCGGCGCCGGACGACGGTACCACAGGTGCCAGCCTCACATTGCCATACGCATCCACGGTGCGGCGCGGCGGCGTATAGATGATCGTGCTCTGGGCGCCACGGCCGGCGTTGATGTCGCCCTCCGCCGACCACGCGGTGATGTCGCCGCCGAAGGTCGTCATGATGCGCGACAGGCCGAGCAGCACGCTGCCATGTGCATAGATGTTGATGCTGCCCTTCTCCTGGGTGATGAGGCCGGCCGTCGATGGCGGCGCCACCCCCTCCACGCCGACGACCACGCGACCCGCCGGGGTCATGAGATTGATATCGCCGCCGCCAAGCGTCCGCACGCCGGCACCACCATACATGATGATGTCGCCGCCGCGGATGTTCGGATTGCCGTTGGCATCGCGGTCCGGGAACAGCGTGGCGATCGCCTCGCGGCCGCGCAGATACGAATTATGGCGCGGCCCCGACGCGTCGTTGTATTCACGCCCGCCCATCTTCAGTTCGGCAAAATAGATCTGGCGCAGCAGGATGGCCTGCTGTTCAGCCGGCAGCGTTTCGAACGCCGCCTTCGCAGCAGCTTCGTCACCGCCATGACCGTGATTGACCTTCATCCAGGCGTACAGCATGCCGCTATAGGTGAAGGACAAGCCGGTCTTCGCGTTCTCGTCGAGATAATAGACCAAGGCATTGCCGCGATCGCCCCGATAACCCTGGCTCTGCAACCAGACGAAAAGCAGCTCGTTCGACGGATAGGTCGCACGCTGGGCATCGGTCAGCGAGTCGCTTTGGAAATAAGCCGGCGCGCCCGCTTCGTCGCCTTGATAGTTGAACCTGGTCTTCAGCCAGGCGGCGAGATCGCGCTTCGAGACGAAAGCATCGGCGGTCTGCACAGCCTTGCCGGGCTGATCGGCGAGCGACGTGCCGGTGACGGCAGCATTGGCCGGGTCGAGATAGCGCGACGCCAGTGCCGCAAAGTCCGGACCATTCGCGCCTAGGCCTGCCGCCATATAGACGCTGGCACCCGTACGGGTATCGCCGGAGATGACGGGGCCGAGCGAGACGATGCCGGCGCGGTTCTCCATCAGGATGTTGCGGCCGGCATTGATCTCCAGCGCGCCGGGGCCGGCGATGCTGAAGGAGCTGTAGAGAATGTCGCGACCGGCCGAGACGATGGAGACATCGGTCTCGGACGAATGGACGATCAGGTTGCCGGTGGATCGTCCGTTCGCGCCCACATTGTTCGGCAGAAACGTGAACTGTTCGAGATTGGTGCCGCTATTGACGATGTCGCGGCCGGCCTTGATCCAGACCGGACCGCCGGCTTCGTAGAAGGTGCGGCCGACCAGAGCCGTGCTGTCGAAGTTCGACATGATCTCGCCGGTGCGCAGGCCGACGATGTCGCCGGTCACCGCATAGTAACGGGCCGGAGCGAGATCGTAGAGACCGGAGGCCGTATCGGCACCGAAGGCGAAGATAGTGTTCTCCACCTGGAACGCCAACGGGCTGAGATTGCTGATGGTCGCCGGGTTGAAGGGCGTCGGCATCACGGCCGGATCGGCGCCGGAGCGCGTCACGGCATAACCGCCGGCATAGATCGAATTGCCGGCGAGCAATTCGAGTTCGCCGTTCGCAGACGGCGCCAGCAGCAGCGAGTATCGCGTTGCGGCGCTGTTCTGATAGACCGCCGACGGTCCCATATAGATGCTGCCGGCAGGCGCGACGGCGCGCAGGATCGACGGATAGACGAAGCGGCCCGCAGTCGCCCCGGCATTCGGATACGGCGTGATGCCGTCGCCGCTGCCAAAGGTGTGGCCGAGCTGGGTACTCGGGGTCAGGTTGCCGCCCGCGGCAAACATGTCGATCGCGGTGCGGTCGGTCCACAGCGTGAACCACGGCGTCAATTGATAGCCCGTAGCGGCGTCGATCGCGTTCGGATCGATGCTGTTGGTGCGACCGGCGTCACGGACGCCACTGAGCACGAGGTCGCCACGCGCGGTCAGGCTGAAGGTGGAGTCGCCCGGCATCAGCATCAGGCCGCCGCCGGCATAGGAGGTCGTCGATGTGAAGGCGCCATAGGCGCGTACTTCCTTCAGATCCTGATAGGCGGCGAAGGGTCCGTAACGCAATTCGATGCTGCCCTGGCTGGCTGCGGCAATCCCGGTATGGCCGCGCAGATTGGCGACCAGGCCATTGAGGCCGAGATTCTGCTGCCGTTCCTCGAAGCTGACGGTGATATAGGCATTTCGCGCGGAATTGAGTGCGCCGCCAATGCGGACATCCATGTCGCCGCCGCCGGTCAGGGTCAGGCTGCCATCGGCGCCGACACGGCCAGTCGAGGCCACGGCCAAAGTCAGTGCCTGGCTGCGCGGGAACTGGCCGCCGCTCAGGCCGCCGGGGCTGAGCACGTCCACGGTGCCGGCATTGCCGCCGGTCTCGAGCCGCAGATCGCCGCCGCCGAGGGTACCATAGCCGGTGAAGCCGACGAGGTAGGGCATGCCCTCGATCGCATATTCGGTGGAGGGCGACGCACCCGCGACATAGGTGCCGAAATTGATCCACCAGGCCGCCCCATTGGCGCTGCCGGCCACATCGCCCTGCCGCCACAGCCAGTTGGCGGGATCGGTGCTGGTCTTCTGTGCGGCGCGATTACCGTCCGTGCCGATGCTGGTGCCTGCGGTCCAGGCATCGCCGGTGATATCACCGCCGGCGCGCAGCAGAAGATTGCCGCCGAGGGTCGGATACCAGGCCTGATAGGTGCTGTTGGCGCCAGCAACGACCGCTTCATATTCGCTGCCACCGAGGCCGAGCACGCTGCTGCCGGCTGTCGCGCGCGACTGGTTGAAGACCGTGGAAACGTTCTGCGACTGTGTACCCGCGGTGTAGACACCATAGGGCGAGCGCATCGAGATATTGCCGCCGGCGACGATATCGAGATCGCCGGTGCCGGTGCGCAGCACGCTGAAATTGGGATTGGCCGGATTGCGCTCGATCACGTCGCCGACGATGGTCGTCGGCGGCGTGCCGGGAATCGGGTCGCGCAGCCGGACGCACAGGCCTGGCATGTCGGCGCAAGCGGCTTCCCATTCAGCGCTCACCGGTGTGCCGGGCGTCAGCGTCGGATCGATCTCGGGTGCGAGGTCGCTCCACAGATAGCTGACCTTGACGCAATACATCGGTGCGTCGGCGCAGAGGTCATTCGGGAACCAGTCGTCCGTGATCGGTGTCCCTGCCTGGCCCAGCCCGTCAGCTTCGGCCTGTTCGTTCCAGTACCAGACAAAGCCCGGCAATTCGGGCGTGCCCGGAATGACCGTGATGTCGCGCTTGTCGAACACGGTGAAATGCGTGTCGGCGAGCGTGAGATTGCCGTTGGCATCGCGCGGCCGCAGCGCGCGCTGGTCGGCGGCGGTGATGTCGGCACCGGCGACCATGCGCAGCGACCAGCTCTGCGAGCCGGCCGGCAGCATCGAGGCCACCGCCCAATTGGCGCCCTGATTGCCGTTGCCATCGGCAGGCCGCAGCGGCAACGAGATCGCGCCTGTCGGCAGTTTCAGATTGGCCTTCGACGGAATGAGCCCGCCCATCGGCAGTGTCACGCTGCCATCGAGCGTGGCCGCGACCGGCAGCACGACACCCTTCGGCCAGGTCATGGCACCGAGCGACAGGCTGACCGGCGCGACGAACCCCGCTCCGAGCCTTGTGCCAGCGGCGAGATTGATAGGATTGGCGAGACGCGTGCCGGCCGCGTAGAGCAGCGTGCCATCGGCCGCGCGGACATCGCCGGCGAGAATGGTGTTGGCAGGCAGCGTCACCGCAGCCGTCAGCGTCGCTTCGGCAGGAAGCTGGGTGCCGATCGGCACGGTCATCGCCTTGACCGGCAGGTCGTAATTCACCGCGCGGCCGGCGGGGTAGATCGTGCCGTCCGCGAGCGTGACGGTGTTGCCGCGTGGCACGATGACGTCGCTGCCATAGGACAACAGGCCCTCGCGCAGCATCCAGCCGTCGTCATCCGCCGTCGTCGCCGGCTTGGCGAAGCCGTCATTGATGCTGCCATAGATGTTCAGATTGCCGCCGGCGCGGATCGCCAGCGAGCCGACTTCGCCGGAGCCGCGGATACCGGCATTGTAAGGGAAATTCGGATTGAGGCTGGCATAGCGATAGCCGGACAGATCGAGATCGCCCTGCACCACGATATCGCCATCCGCCGTGGCGCTGACAATCTCGACGCTCGGGCGCAGATGGAAAGCGTCGCGATAGGTCGCGTTGTTGAGCCCGGCGAGCTTGCCGTTCAGTAAGGCCGTGTTGGCGAGTGCATTGGTGATGAACGCGGTGCTCTCGCCATCCAGGCGGTCGAGATAGGCCTGGTCGATGACCTGATACGGCCGACCGCTCGCTGCGGGATCGGTGCCATAGTCAGCATCGCTGTAGCGCTGCACCGCATTGACCGCGATCGAGCGCGCGCCGCTGATGGTGATCGTGCCCGACGCATCGATGGCGATGTCGCCCGCCGTCGCGCCGCCGAGCCGCGGTGCATAGAGATCGAGCGTGCCGCGTGCAACGCCGTCATTGGTCCAGGCGCCTGTCCCCACCGGCACATCGGTGCCGTGGCGCAGATCGACGCGCAGGCCGGAGCCGAGGGTCAACGTGCCGTCGCCGGAATTGAGTTCGACCACCGCGCGGTTCGGGCTATCGATGATCTTGCCATAGCTGTCCACGCGCAGGCGCTTGCCATGGGCATCGAGCAGCGCGCTGCCGGCAATGGTGAGCCCCTGCTTCGCCGCAAGGCGGATCACGCCGACTTCGGCGCCGCTGGCATCCACCGTGCCGACCACCGTGAGCTGGCCGCCATCGACGGAGAGATTGATCTCGCCGGCCTTCAGGCCGTCGCCGATAACGAGATCACCCTGCTTGAGCTGGAAGCTCCGGCCGCCATGCATGTTGCCGGCATTGAGCCGCGCATTGAGCGCTGCGAACTGGTCGGTGAGCGTGCCGCCGTCGCCAAGGCGCTGGGCGCGCAGGTCGATATAGCCTGCGAGATAAGGCACGATGGTGCCGCCGGCATCGTATTCGCCCGACGTGCTGCCGAGGATTTTACCTTGAAGATCGACCACGCCCGCGCTGGCGCCGAGCGCGGCCACCGAGAGGCGGCCGGCATGGTTGTAGCGCGCAGACAGATCGATGACAGAGCCCGCCGCCTGACGGACATTGCCGCTGCGGCTCTCGAAGATGACCTCGCCGCCCCAGCTATATTTGGAAGCGTCGTAGAGGCCGATCTGTCGGCCGGCGAGATCGAGCTGTGCCGCATCGGTGAGGATGACGTCGCCTTCCGCGCTCGCGGTGAAGCGGCCGCTCGGCAGCGCCACGGTGGTGGCGAGGGTGATCGCCTGGCCTTCCAGCTTCAGTTCGGCACCGAGGCCCTGATTGTCGGTCAGCTTGGCCGGCGCGGCGCCGCCGGGCGTCGCGGCCAGGATCGTGCCGCCGGCCTTGATGCTGCTGTTGGAGCCGGCTTCGCCGGTCAGCATCGGCGTCAGCAGTGTGAGATTGCCGCCGCTATAGCTGTAGCCGGTCGGCGCATAAGCGCCGCGGCTCTGATAGACGTTGAGGCTGCCTTTGTGGTTCGCGGTGATGCGGTCGCTGGCGTCAAACGTGACATTGGCGAAACCGAGTGCGAGCCGCGCGACCGTGTCGATGCCGCTGATCTGCACGCTCGGGCCATAACCGAGCGTGATGCGCTCGGCATCGACGACGAAGGACCCGCTGCCGGTACCCGCGCCACCGGCAATGATGGCGCCCGGCGCCCGCGTCGTGCTGCTCCAGACCAAATTCTGAGTCCGGATGGTGGCGACGTCGGCTGCGCTGCCGGCGCCATAGATCGCCGGCGTACCAAGCACGAGATTTGCGATGCGCGACTTGCCGGAGGCATCATAGGTGTCCAGCGTCACCGTGCCGAAGATGTTCACCGCCTCGCTGGCATTGAGGATCAGGCTTTCCAGCGCCGGCGCGCCGGTGGAGGTATCGCCGCGCAGCAGGCGATCCAGCACGGCCTGATTGAGCATCAAGCCGGACGGCAGCGCGCCGCTCGCGCTGGCAGCAGCGAGCGCGGTATCGGTGCCGATATTCACCGCACCGACTCCGAAGGAGAGATTGCGGGTGCCGTAGCGGACGTTTTCGCCGAGTTCGAACCGATTGGTGGTGGCAAAGGCAATCGTGCCTTCCGAATAGAGTGTGGTCGGTGCCGCGCAGTTGCCGCTGGCGCCGCAGGCACCGATCAGGATCGCGCCCTGCGCGGTCACGGTCGCATCCGCCGGCAGCACGTCGAGCCAGCCATTCGAGATCGCCAGCATCGAGCCGCCGAGATCGTTGCCGGTCTGGGCCGTGTAGATAAATCCGTCGCGGGAATCGAATGGTGTCGCGCCCATGCCGAGCGTGTTGATGCCGGCACCAGCCTCGATGGTGATATGCGAGGTGGTGGGCGACCCGCCCGTCAGCAACACGACTTCCGGGGCGCGCAGCACCGCGCCTTCACGCAATGTGATGCTGCGGGAACTGCTCAGGCCGGTGAAGGTGAAGTAGTTGCCCTGCTGACCGTAATTGACCTGCGGACGCCCGCCGATCACGAGCCGGCCGGCACCGAGGGCATTCAGGGAGTCGGCGTAGAGCGACACGCCGGCAAAGCCCGCTGTGGGCGCCGCGCCGGCCGCCATGATCTCGAACGCCGCACCACCGGAGCTGCCGATCACCACGGCCGATCCCGCAAAACCATCCTCGGCGGCGCTGAAATCGACCTTGCCGGCGAAACGTAACGCTTCAGCGACACCATTCTCGGTGAACTGAAGGGTCAGTGTCTTGCCGTCCAGCGGGATCATGGCGCGCGGCACGCCGAGCCGCGCCGCATCCGCCAGCGCGAATTGCGCATAGGTGGTTTCGTTATATTGCGACAGCTGGCGCACGGCATCCGCCGGCGTCACGATCACCTGGCGGTTCAGGCTTTCGCGCACCTGCGTATGGGCAAAGCCGAGCGCGCCGCCGGCCATCATCGAGCCATTGGCCATGGTGCCGCCGCCAGTGGCGCCGCGCGGATCGGCGGCGCCGATCTCGATGCGGAAGGCGCCGGGCATCAGCGCATAGCTCGCCGGCAGCAGCGTATAGGTGCCGGCCGGGAGGCCCGGCAGGCTGCGGTCCAGCGTGATCTGCTGGCCGATCAGCGGCGCGGCGGAGCTGCCGCCGACCGGCGCGTGGCCGGCCGTGTAGCCGGGAACGATGGCATAGACGGCATTGCCGCTGTTGCTCGCCTTGTAAGCCGGATTGGCGGTGGCCAGCGGATTGTTGAGCACATCCACCGAACCACCGCGGCCGGAGATGAAGCCTGCGCCGAGCAGCTCGCCGCCGCCGGAGAGATCGACCTGCGCGCCGCCCTGGATATCGACACGTCCGCCGCTCAGCACCACGCCACGATTGGTCGAGGCAACGCCTTCGAGCGCGATCTCGCTGCCGGCATAGAACCAGTCGATGTCATCCACCGTGCCGCCATAGGGCATCACCAGCCCGCGCGACGAGGTCGAGGTGATGCTGCCGGGCAGCAGATTGACCTGCGCGGTGACGGACGAATTGGCCGAGCCGACCTGGATGAGGCCCAGCGGCGCCCGGATCGTGCCGCCCTGGTTGATCGTCGCGGCCTCCATGTTCAGCGAGCCGAACACCGAATGGGGCTGCTGCGTCGGCGCCGCCCCGGTACTGCGGATGGTCAACGTGCGCGTTTGATCGAACGTGGTGCTTGCACCGCTTCCGCTGGTGACGCCGGCGCGGATCGTCGCGATCGCGCCCGTGGTCGGGTAGAGTTGGCGCCCCGCCAGCACCAGGTCGCCGCGCGTGCGCAACGAGGTGCCGAGACTCCCGGCCCCGGGCAGGAAACGCAGGTCACCGGAGCTGGTCAGTTCGACATCGTCAAAGCCACGGCGATCAAAGGTGAAAACACCGCCCGACGACGCATTGCCAAATGTCGATGCAATGCCAAAACGCACCTCACGCTGGATATCCAGCAGATCCGCGGTCACCGCAAACAGCGCTACGCTCGCCCGCGTGGACGAGGTATCGAGATAGCTGACCGGAGCGACCAGGCCCTCCGTGATGTTGCGGCGGGTGATGCCGGCGATCGAGACATAGGGCGCTGCCAGCGACACGCGACTGTCGCTTCGCGCGGTTTCGGTGAGGCCGAGTGTATTGGAGAAGAGCTGCAGGTTCTGCCGCATCGAGAGCGAGACGTCGCCGCCGAAGCCGATGGCTCCGTGGCTGAGCAGATTGAGGCTGTCGAAGCCGCCATCCGCGATCTGATCGACGCCAATGGCGCCGCGCCCATAGATCAACTGATTTGCGGCGCCGTCGGGTGTTGCATCCGCCGCCAGCGCGCTGGCGGTGTGCGTTTGTGTCAACACCAGTTCGCGCGCCCGCATCACGCGCGGCGTCGCATTGCCGGCATAGACCGGCGTTTCCAGCGCGATCGCCAGCGTACCGCCGGCTGCGCCCTGCCCGCCAGCGCGTGCCAGCCAGGTTCCGCTGAGATCGAAGCCGTTGTTGGACGCAAACGAGATCGCGCCGCCATTGGTCGCGACAAGCGTCTCGCCGCTCTCCCACAGATCGAGCGTCGCCGCTGCACCCGACGCATCGAGCAATGCGCCATCACGCACCACCACGAACAGGTTCGGCGCCGTCGCCTGGCCGGTTGCCGTGTCGAGTTCGCCGCCGATCGTGATCTTGCCGCCCGCCAGCACCTCGCCGTAGCGGCGTCCGCGGACATCAGTCGCGGTGTAGGCGCGGCCGGCCACGTCGAGCACCGCATGCTCGCCGATCCAGATCGAACGGCCATGACCGGCGGTATTGATCGCATTCTGGCTGTCGCTGGCGAGGCCGATGCCACGCACCGCGATTTCACCGCCCCATGCATTCAGCCGGCCGTCGATGGTGATCTGGCCGGCGCCGCCGATGTCAATGCTCTGGCCGGGATCGACGCTGATCTCCGCGTTGGTGCCAATGCGGAGTGTAGGCGCGCTGGTGTTGGTCGGCGACGACGCGTCCAGGCCCGCCGACAGCGTCAGGCTCGCGCCCTCGCGCCAGGTCAGCAGCCCGGCGCGCGGATTTTCGCTGACCAGCGGCTGCAGCCATGGCTCCAACGCGCCCGTGCCGTCAGCACTGGCAAAAGCGTCCGCCGTGACGCGATAGGTCGGCATGACCACATCGAGCACGGTGCCATCCGCTACCGTCAGCCCGTGATTGCCGGTGATGTCGTAATGAGCGAACCCCGTCCGGAACAGCGAGGTGCCGAGACGCAAGCCTGTCACGCCGTCGGTCGCGCCGTCCGAGATCACGATCTCCGGCCCATGCGCAATGGTCAGCGTACCGCCGCCACTCACGCCATAGGCCTTGATGGTGCCATCCAGCGTCAGCCGCCCATTGGCACTGGCTATGGAGACGGCACGGTCCGCTTCCAGCGTCACATCGCCGCCGCGGCCGCCTTCGATATCGCCGCCAAGCAAGATCGCAGCCCCGGACGAGACGTCGATCACACTGCCGGCGGCGAGCTTGATGTCGCGGCTGGAATTGAGATCGACCGTGCCGCCATCAACATAAGCGCGCTTCCCCAGCGCATCCTTGTCGAGCATGCCGTTGGCAAAGACACCGCGCACGTCGATGGTCGCGCCATCATGCAGCGTCGTGGTCGAGCTGTCGTTCCCGAGCAAGACGGTGGTGCCGAGAGCGGCACTGTCGGATGTGAAGATATTGCTGGTCGTCACGCTGCCGCTATGCGCGACGATATCGGCACGGATGTCGATATTGGCTGCGGTAAGTCTCACCACACCGCCATCGGCCATCCTGAGATCGCTGTTGACGGCGATGCTGCCGCGCGTCGCGAGATCGAGGCCGCCGAGCTGCTGATCCTTCAGCCAGCCGGCATCGAGCCAGAGCGTGTTGCTGCGCCCGGTCGGCAGCACGCTATCTGCAGTGATTCCTGCGGTGATGTCCGCGACATCGCCGATACGGACATCCGTGTTGAACACGCCTGCGCGGCCGATACCGGTATATTGAGCGAAGCCTAGCGTGCCGTTCTGCGCGACCGTGGTCTGCGTCGCCTTGTAGCCATCCGTGACGCCGCTGGCGCGCTTGCTGTTCTGATACGTGCCGGTGACCGTGTCGGCGACGATGGTCGCTGCGATCAGGCTGGTCGGTGCCGACAGGTTGAGCCGACCGGCATCGCGGCCGACGGTGTAGCCCTCTTCCCAGCGCTTCGAGTTGCGGCCTCGGTCGAACACCGTGGTCCAGATTTCGGTGAGGCGCTCGTCTTCCTGCCCCTGGATGTTATGCGAGCGGCGGAAGGCACCGGCATAGCCGATATATTTCAGGTCGCCCGGCGCGCTGTCGGCGCTGTAGCGGCGGCCATTGCTCGCGATCAGATTGGTGGAGTGGATCCAGCCGCTGGCATAGTCGAGCGAGCCGCCGGAAATGTCGAGCACCGATCCCTTCTGCGCGATCACTTCGGGCGCGGAGAGCGTGATGGTGCCGCCGATCGCCGCCCATTCACCGATCCTATGCGCCGTATTGGCCAACTGCCCCCCGACTTCGAGCAGACCGCCTTTGGTGTAGTAACGGTCGCCGCTATAGCCGCCCGTGCCGTTGGGCACCAAGGTCAGCGAGCGAACGTCGATCCAGACGTCGTTGTTCTTCAGCGCATCGGCTTCGCGGTTCTGCGGCGAGTCGCGCAGCTCGTTGCCCTGCACGTTGATCTTCACGTTATTGGATTCCATCGCCAGCGCGACGCCGCGCACGCCGGAGACGTCGAGCCGCGCGCCATCTTCGGCAAAGATGCGCTTGCCGGCCGTCGCCGCGATCTGGCCACCCTGCGCGGCGGTGTCGGAACCGCCCTTGAAGGTGATGTTGCCCCCGGTGACGATCTCGATGCGCGACTGATCCTGACGATCAGCCAGCAGCGACAGATTGTTGAAAACCGCATGCGCCGCACGTGCGGCATTGGCGGCATTCGACGCGGCGATCAGTGCGTCGCGCTGGCCGTCGAGAGCAGTCGCCTTGCTGTCGAGTCCTGGCAGGATCGTTGTCAGACTGCCGGCGCTGCCGACCTCGGGCAGGATCGTCGTCAGGCTGCCGGCGTTCAGCGTGATGCTGCCGTCGCCGTCATTGGTCGCATTGAGCAGGTGAATCGTGCCGCGCGTATTCACCGAGGTGGTGGCGATCAGCACGCCGTTCTGGCTGATGTTGCGCCCGGCCAGCGTGATGTCGCCCTGCTGCGCGAAAATGAGACCGGAGTTGCCGACGATACCACGCGTGGCGCCAGCCGCGATGATCGGCGCGATCTCGATACCACGTGTCGTGGAGGTGGCATTGCCATCAGTGGTGAAGCCGGGCCGCAAGTTGAAGCTGTCGCCAGCCGCGAGCAACGCTTGCCCGTTCGGCGTGCCGATCGAGCCCGCGTTCTGCACTTCCGATCCCAGCATCAGCACGAAACCGCCGCCCGACCTCACCTCTTTTGGTGCGTGAGTATTGATCGACGCTCCTGTTTCGACGATCACTTTCCCGACTGTAGCGGTGAAGCTCGGCGTGAATGTCGAACCCGACTGCGCACTGAAAATGCCGTGCGCGCGGAAATGATCATCTGTGATCCCGGCGGTGGACGCGATCAGCGAGCCGACATTCACCTGGCTGTTGCCGCCGAAAATGATGCCACTCTGATTGATGACGTAGACATGGCCATCAGCCTTGATGTTGCCAAGGATCTGGCTCGGCGCCGTCGCATTGTTGACCCGATTGAGCGCGACCCAATTTGCCTGCCCTTGCTGATCGAAGGTCAACGTCGTCCGCGCGCCCACATTGAACGACTGCCAGTTCAGGATCGCCTGCTGGGTGAGCTGGCGAACATTCACCTGCGTCTGGCCCGCACCGTCAACGCTTTGCGTCGGCGCGTTGGCGCCAGTCCATCCAGCCGGCATGTTCGGCATCAGGCCGCCGGCACCGAGGCCGTTGGGAACCGCAATCGGAGCGGTGGCAGATGTTTGTGCCGCAGCGGCAGCCGCTCGCGCGGCGGCCTGGATGGTTTGGATGTCCTGCAAGGCACGCGCAGCGCGTGCAAGGGACTGCTGGCTTTGCGCAGCCGCGGCGGCGGCCTGCTGTGCGGCCTGGGACGCTGCGTCTGCCGCGATGTTCGGCGCTGATACAGCACCGCCTGCGCTGCCGCCATTGAGCGAGCGCGCATGCGCGGCCGGCGACAGAGCGAGCAGAACGAATGCGCTGGCGCCGGCCATCAATGCCGCGCCGTGGCCAAACACGCGATTGCGCTCGGATAGGTCTCGATCAGCAGGCAGGCGGCGGAGCATTGGGCGAACTTTCTCGTGATAAGCTGTCGTCGTTACAGCAGCGCAACCGCAATTCCCTTCGTCCGCACGATGCAGACGGCGGCGCTGCGGGCGCCCTATCTGTTGGACGTCACCCTCACATTTCCACCCGCCACATTTTTCATGAATTATTTACGACGCCGGGAGGCTCAGCCCAGCAGCACGAGGCCGCCCGGCAGCGATCGCACCCTGAGATCAAACAGATGCGCGATCTTCGGCACGACGTCGTCGATGCGATCGAGACGGAACGTCGCGTCGAGCGGCAGGCGCCCCACATCCGCACCCGCCAGGATGATACGCCCGCGCCGATACCGGTTGATCTCGGCCACGACCTGGGCAAGCGGCCTGTTCTCGAACACCAGCAATCCACGCCGCCAGGCTTCGACCAGCCGGCCATCCGCGACGGTTACAGGACCGATGGCATCGTTACCGAATTCCACGCGCTGGCGCGCCGACAGCGAGGTACGATGCACACCACATGCGATCTCGACGCTGCCGCCCAGGCAAGCGACGGACATTGCCCCATTCTCGCTGCGCAGATTGAACGTTGCATGCGTGGCGATGACACGGCCATCGCCTGCCGTTACGACGAACGGGCGGTCGAAATCGGTTCCGTGACGATCTGCCGTCACCGCAATCTCACCGCCGATCAGTTTCAGTCCTCGCGCGCCGTCCTGATCGAGGCCAGTGACACTGGTGCGGGTGTTCATTTCGATTGAGATTCTGTCGTCGAGCGCGAGCTGGCGCCGTTCGCCAATATCGGTTCGGTAATCGGCGTTGAATTCGGCCAGAGAAGGCCACAACTCGAGCGGCGGTCGTGCAGCGAGATAGGCCACACCGCCGAGCGATGCGGCGAGCGCGCTGCCGAGCCAAGCCCGGCGGGTCAGATCGCCTCGCGCTCGCGCCGACCGCTGCCTGGCGGTTTCCTGGTCGAACGTGACCGCGGCCTGCTTGAGCAACTTCCACTGCGCTTTGGCCAATGCGAAAGCGTGTCCATTTTGGACACTCTGCTCCCGCCACCGGGCCAACTCATCGAGGTCACGCTGCGTGATCTCCCCCGCATGCAGGCGCACGACCCAGCGACGCGCGATCGTGATCGCATCGTCTGCACCGCCCGATATGTTAGATTCAAACCGCATCGTCGGTATCCGTGCCGCGTTTTTTCTTCTTATCCATGGACAAGACGTTATCCGACGATCTCGACCGCCACTCCGGAGAAAAATTCTGCATGTGGCGGCCGCAATGGTCGAAGGCCCGGCTCATCTCGCGCTCGACCGAACGCAGCGAAATACCGAACCGCTCGGCAATTTCGCGGTAAGACAACTCTTCGATCAGTGCAGCCATGAAGATAGCGCGTTGGCGCTCCGGCAAGTTGCCGAGCAGCTTCATCATCGCCGCCATTTCCGAACGCATCGAGACGATATGCTCTGGATCGATCAGATCGTCGTCGGGCGCGAGCACGGCCTCGAGTTCCGCTCGCCCTACCCAGCGCGAATGAGAGCGATGCTTGTCGATCGCGACGTTGAAGGCGATGCGATAAAGGAAAGATTCCGGCCGCCGCACGGCCTGCGTGTTATCAAGCTGACCAAGCCGTATCCACGTTTCATGCAACGCTTCAGCCGCAACATCTTGCGAACCGACGCGACGCGCCAGCCGCCGCTTAAAATCGTCATAGCGTGAAATCAGCAGATTTCGCAGTGTGTTACGCGCAGTGCCAGGCATCGCTATCGCTTCACTGCAGTAGCAGGAGTCGGGCGCGGCGGCGTGGAGTCGGTTGCGCAGACGGCCGCCTCGTTCGAGGCGCCTGAAGATATCACCAGCGCGACTGGTTGACGAAAATCGGCGGGTGGCGCCTTCCCTATCTGGATCCGCGATACGACGGTATCGATTGAGCCGTCCAGGGCATCATTGCCCGTGGTATCGAGACGGACTGGGCGGACGACGTTTCCGGACGGCCCGATCCAAAACTTGAGCGCCAAGCGATAACGACCACGTGCGGTCATTTCTTCTGCACAGAGTGCGTTCTGGAACGCGCGCTGTATCTCGGCGAAATAGGGTTGCTGATCGCCCGGCAAGCGGATGGCGGGCGGTTGCACGACGCTCAGCAGGAACGCGCCAGAGGCAAGCTGCTCTGGCGCAAGGTTTGCCTGCTCCAGCAACAGAAAGAGAGCCGAACGCGGCGACATCGTCCCCCTCACCGCAGGCGCGCGGGCATTGGTTGTCTGCCGGGCATCTACTAGAATCTCGGCGCCGCTGGCCGCACTGAAGTCCTGCAACGACTTGGAGAGAGGCTGCGCCGGGATGTCGAAAGCAATACTGTCATTGCGTGAGAATGCCGCAGCTGATGACGCATTTGCCGCCATGAAAATCGTGGCACAAAAGAACAGCCCCACTGACAGGCCAAGCCGGCCTCGATCCTTGCACGCTTGCTGACACCACTCATCCATGCCGGAGCATTTAGTGCGGTATCATTACACTAAAATGTCACAAACGACGATCCGATCCGAGCATTCACCCGCTGGTGCCAGGAATGTCCGCTTTGCGCCAAGAGCGGACGTTGCTGCCATATAAATCCGGCTGCATCTCCTATGGAGACACATTAAATTCTTCGAAGACGATGGAGAGCGTGCCGAGCGGAAGTGGGACCGTCACACCGGCTAGTACCACGAACCGGCTCTGCGATACCGGGGCCAGTTTCACCACGATGCCTTTGTTGTCCGACATGAACCGCGTCATGTAGGCGGCAGGCTTATGTCCGGCGTGCATAACCAGCCTTGCGGAGCAGACCGTCACCGGTCCGGTGTAGGCGGCGTTCTGCATGTTTTCGGTCCCGAGATAAGATAGCGCAATATCCGAACGATGCGCTCCACTGAAGATGCGGAGAGTACGCTCGCAAGCGGCCGGTCCGACCGTCGGCGCTCCTTCGGGGATCGGCATCATCAGCGCACTACTTGGGTCCATAACGTTGCGGGTGTGCTCCACCTCGACCGGGACGCGCTCGTCTGCATCCTTCATGGCAGGCTGTATATCGATCGCCGTGGCGTTGCGGGCATCGAATTTGACTTCCGTGCGGTACGTGACCCCGCCAGTCGTCTCCGTCGCGGCATAGGCGCGAGGCAAGAGCTCACCCTTCCGGACGACGCCGTCCGACCGCAGGCTCCCGCGAAAGCTGGTCAGCACCGAAAGATACGCCGCCTGTTGCCCATCAAGCCCCGCTCGGTAGGCGCCGCCGACAAGTTGACTGAAGGTCGCGATGCTTCCGACACTGATGTCTATGTATCGCAAAGCATAGCGAGCCCGCACCTCCTGCGCAGCGGCAGGAGCAGTTAGCAGAGCGGAGGAAAGTGCTGCGCAAACGACCACGGATCTACCGTTGAACGTGAAGCGGCCTTTCGGTCGGGCGAGACGGACAGTCGTTGAATGGTCCATGGCAGCAATGTTGACAACATTTGCATTATTTGTCAATTTGATATAATGACAATTCGTCGTCACGTTGACCATATTGGCGGTGACAAGTGGGCGGCTTGCTCGCCCGAATATCCGCAACGCTAGTTGATCTGAATAATGACCCTGATGCACTTCATTTTCGGCCTGCCATATCTGCTCGTCGTCACCCGCTTCATTTTGCCGTTACAAATTCCCCTGATTGCCAAGATCTGCGCAGCAGTATTCCTGCTCGTCGGCTCGCAGATGCATCTCTGGAATAAGTTGTCGTCCGATCGGTGTTTTCGCCCGAGTATCCACGGATGCTGGTCGTTCTGTTCAATTGGGCTTTTGGAGCTACGATTCTTCTGGCGCTGCTTCAATTGATGCTCGATGTCGTGTCCATCTCCGCAAGACTGGTCAATAAGGGCTTCGTTGTTCCCGACGCTTTCCGGTTTGCCATGGCGGCATTCGTGGCCGTCGTGGTTGCCATCGCTGTCATGCAGGCGATCCGCGTACCACCGATCAAAGATTTGGAGGTCAGGATCAGGAACCTCCCACTCCAATTCGACGGATACAGGATTCTACAGCTCACCGATCTCCATATAAGCAAGCTGTTCCCTGCATCATGGACCGAGCGCGTGGTAGAAAGATCAAACGCTCTTGGCGTCGATCTCATGCTGATCACCGGCGATCTCATTGATGGCACTCTGGACGCGCGACGCGCGGACGTGGACCCGTTGCGCGGCCTGAAGGCGCCGGACGGCATCTATATGATCCCAGGCAACCATGAATACTATTTCGGATATCGCGAGTGGATGAACCACTATGCGACCATGGGAATGCGCGCCCTCGAGAACCAACACGTCGTTATCCAGCGGGGTGACGACAAGCTGGTAGTTGCGGGCGTCACCGAACCAGCCGCCGCGGCCTTCGGCCTTCCGCTTCCGGATACGGCGAAGGCCATCGCTGGCGCGCCGACGGACACCCCCGTGATCCTGCTCGATCACCAGCCCGGCCGTGCGCGCCAGGCCGCGCAACTTGGCGTGGACCTGCAATTGTCGGGACACACACACGGCGGGATGGTGATCGGTCTAGACATGCTCGCCGCCCGTGCCAACGGAGGCTACGTTTCAGGTGCCTATCAGGTCGGCCCGATGACGCTATACGTCAACAACGGAACCGCGCTTTGGCCCGGCTTCGCAATGCGGCTCGGTCGCCCGTCAGAATTGACGCGGATTACTCTTCGAAGAGGATAATTCAGTATCGAACGAGGACGATGCCCGGAAGATTACGAACTGCGCGATTTCTTTCGGGACGCAAATCGTTCCGTAAGCAATTCAGTTCGCCGTTCGAGCACCTTGACCGACGGCTCGTCTGCCAGCAGCCCGTCTAGCGCCAAAATGAAGACCTCAGCGGCGGCGCGATCTTCGAGAATCTCCGCAGCACATTCAAGCACAGCGTTCCGATGTCTCGCTGAGACCTTCGGATCGATGCGTTCGCACACGTCGTAAAAGTCGCCCGCCATCGGCGCTCCGACCATATCGTTCCATGGCTCAATGACCATGATCCGGCACATGTTGAGCAAGCGCTGGTACGGGGAATCCGACTGCAATTTCGCGGCCTGCCGCGCGAGCGGGATGCGCGCGATGAGCCAATGCTCAAACACGGCCGAGAAGATATCTTCCTTGTCCTTAAATGTCCTATACAGGAGCGTGCGCGAGATGCTCGCCCGCTTCGCGATGTCATCGAGTGATGTTTTAGCGAACCCGAAGTTCAGGAAGCACCAACGCGCCGACTGCAGAATGTTCGTTCGACGAGCCGAGGCTTCGTCACCGGTCATTTTGGATACCATACGGTCATTTTGACAATAAACATCAATCCTGTCAACAGCTTGAGCTGTCGCAACATTGAAGCCTTATTCTGATGCCTGCACGTTGACATAGGATACAATTTTTGTCAATTGAGGTCAGTACTTGAGCCAGTGATGACCACCAGATTGACCAGAACCGACCCTGAAACACGCCGTGCGAAGATTCTCACTGCGGCACGATGGTGCTTTTTGAATTTTGGGTTTGCGAAGACGTCGCTCGACGACATCGCGAAGCGGGCGACGATTTCACGAACGCTGCTCTACAAGACGTTCGAGGACAAGGAAGACATCTTCTCCTCTGTCTTCGACAATTGGCTCGTTTCTCGCCATCCCAAAGCGAAGGAGATCGCATCCGGCTCGGGCACGCCCGGCGAGCGCCTCCTGTCGATCAGCCGTCTCGTGGCAATCGAGCCGTACACCGAGATGGCAGGCGCGCCGATGGCGGCTGAATTCTTCGATATCTGCGAACGCCTCGATCCGGAAATCGACGCCCTGCACCACCGCATCGTCCGCGAGTGCGTAGCGACGATCCTCGAAGATCGCCTGTCCGCAGAGGTCTTCTTACTCGCCCTCGACGGCTTGTTTGCCGACGCCCCCAATCCAACGGTGATGAAGGAACGCGTTGAGCTCCTCGTCGAACAATTTGCACCCGACAGCAACCGGAACTGAAAATCATGACCAAGACATGGACAAAAAACGACATCCCGTCACAGGCCGGGAAGCGCATCATCGTCACCGGCGCCAATAGCGGCATCGGTTGGCACGCTGCCCTCGAATTGGCTCGCGCAGGCGCCGATGTGACGATCGCATCACGCAACGACGCCAAGGCCGCCGAAGCTGCCCAACGTATCCTGTCGATTGTCCCGAACGCCAAGCTGTGCGTCGGCAAGCTCGATCTGTCGCGGCCGGATTCCGTGAAGGCTTTCGCTGAAAACCAGTTGGCACGACCAGAACCAATCGACACCCTAATCAACAATGCTGGCGTGATGGCCCTGCCCGACCGGAGAGAATCCGTCGATGGCCACGAACTGCAATTCGCGACAAATGTCCTCGGCCCTTATCGCCTGACGGCATTATTGCTCCCGGCGATTTTGAAGTCGGCCACTCCCCGCGTCGTTACCGTCGCATCGGGCACGCATGCCATGGGCGGGCCCGTGCCGATCGCGGACCTGGACTCCAAGGAAGGTTACAAGCCGATCAAGGCTTACGCGAAGACCAAGCTTGGCAACGTCCTTGTTGCTCGCGAACTGCAGCGACGGGCTGGTGAGCGCTTGTTGTCTGTCATCGCTCATCCCGGAGCGTCGAAGACGAACCTCTTCGCCGACACGAGTCTGCTGATGATCCTGTCGGTCTATGCGATCTATCCACTAATCCAGGGCGCTGACATGGGCGCGGAGCCGACATTGATGGCCGCGACCTCCCCTGACATGAAACCGGGCGGCTACTATGGCCCCGGCGGCTTCATGGGTCTGCGAGGTCATCCCACGGAGGATAAGACTGCTCCCATCGGTGAGAACGCGGAAGCCGGACGGATACTGGTGGATGAACTTGAAAGGATGTCAGGCCTTCGCTTCGAGTTTTAACGCCTCAATATCGAGACGATCCATGATCAGACTCCTCGCCGGCCTCTGCACCTTTATTCTGTCGTTAACAGGCGCCGTTCAAGCGCAAGACGCGGGCAGCACTTACGCGATCCAGAACGTGATGACGGGCAAAAATCTGAGGCCGCATAGCGCCGGACGGGCTGATGGCAACGCCATCATCCAATACGACCACTGGAGCTGGAAGTGCATGACTTGGCAATTCATCCCGGTCGGTGAAAACACTTACCAGTTGCGCAATCTGCACACTTCGAAGACGCTCCAGCCTTCGGCTGCGCCAGTACCGCAAGTCGCTTTGTGGCAACAGCCTGTAGCTGACGACAGGACTCAATACTGGGAGTTCGTCGCCGATCGGGACGATGCGTATCTTGTCCGACTAAAGGGAACGAACCTCTACCTCACCACCCTGTCTCGCGAGACGAATTCGCAGATTGTGCTACAGAACAGGCAGAATTCGTCGGCCCAACAATGGCGGTTGGTCAGGCAGAACCCTTGGTTCTAATTATGAATCTGCGGCGCTGGATTGTACCGTCATCCCTTAGCAACCGCCGTAAATCGTCTGGAAGGTGGCCACAACCACTTTGCGTCGCAGTTGCTCACAGGCCACCTTTTCGCGAACGTCCGCTTTGCGCCAGCAGCGGACGAAGGACGCGAGTTGAGTTACCGGTTCGCAGAGTCCCGCTCAATCGAAATGCGGTTCAGCGTCAGGACTGCCATAGATAAGTTCATTCAAAATTTCTGATCAGCTGGGGCAGATTTCAACTTCTGAGGTCAAGGGCAGCCCACTCACTCGGGAAGGAAAGACACGTTAAATCATCGAATGAATTCAAACAGCTAAACCAATCGCACCGTTCTTAATGCGCTTGTCCCCAAATCGACTCGTTCCTAAAACAACTATCGACTCGATCTTAAAACGCGACATTCAACAATATCAATCGGATAGCCGACTCGTTCTTTCGTAGTCCGCACAGAGAATTTGCGCAGCCCAAGGTCCAGCTTCGCATTTTCCGTTACGCTCGCGCTTGGCTAGTCCGGCATGCGAACGAGGACGACCTGGAAGACGGCTCCAGGCAGCTGTTTGACGTGTCCCGTCCCCGCGCCGGTGCTGTCCTTGGATGTTCCGGTCACCGATATATCGACATTGTCATGCCCGAACAGGGCCGCGTGTCCCGATGAATGTCGTTCAGTACGGATTGATGCGGTGAACCGGTCACCGTCTTGGGAGTAAGTGCCAAAATAGCTGATGATCGTGTCGCCGCCGGTGAGACGACCGGCGTTCAGCTCGATCACACCCATACCGTCTTGATCATTGGCCTGAAAATAAGCGGAGTATCGACCGTCAGGCAACATGATCAGGCCGCCGCAAAAGTCATGTCAGAGAGCCCCGGCGACAGCGGGAGCCGAAATTCGATGTAATTGAGTAACAAGACCATCTGAGGCGTCCCCGTCGCACTTCTTGTACGATCATGGGCCGAACTTGCCATGGCCGGCTGGTCTTTTCCTTAACTCAATGGGTGAACAGAACACAGCCATCTTCGATGGTTGATGAAGTTGAAACGGGATGCGCGAATCCTGGCTGTCGTTCCCCATCTTCTGCCGACCATCCGCCGCCGCGCAGCGACGAATGCGTGATTGCCGCCATGGATCGTTTCTCGATCAACCGCGTTCATCCGTCCCAAATGACAAAGGAGAACAAGATGAGCGTAGAAGGCAAGGTGAAGGAAGGCGCCGGCTTCGTGAAGGAAGAGCTTTACGAGCACGGCAAGGATCCCGAAAGCAAGAAGAAGGCACAGGAAGGTCGCGACCTGCGCAATGAAGGCCGCGTCGACGACGGCAAGGCGCCGAAGACCACGCCGCCCGGCTCGGGCCATCCGGAAAAGTGATGAACCGAAAGCCCGCCCTCATCGGCGGGCTTTTTGTTGAAGTATCCATCACGCCAATGTCGGCTAGCGGATGGTGCCGGATGTCACGGCATGCTAGCGCGGGCCATGAGCAATGCCATCAGGCATTTGAAAGCCCGCTATTGCCGTTCGATCATGAACACCGCATCGAACAGTCCCGAGCCTGAGGCGCGACAGCTGATCGATGGATTGACCACCGAATTGCCAACCTCAGGGGCCTCGCCAGCTATGGCGGCAGCAGAGCGAGATGCCTATGAGTGCATCCACGCGCTTGCAGATCGACTGACCGCAGTGACCATGTCGGCCGCAGCACTCGAATGGACCAAGGCGCGCAAGGCGGTCCTGCGCTGGATTGATGTTTCGATTTGACGTAATCTGGGCTGCGAGGGCGCTTTATAATTCTCCTCATGCATCGGCGCCTCGGCAGTTCTAGCGTCGCCAGCCTGCTGCTCTTTCAGCATCCAGCGCGCCGCATGTTTATCCCGACAAAGATCTCCATCGACATCGCACTGCAATGACGGCGGCGATGACCGCGCAATGCCAGCCGCCTTGGGACGGAGGCGTCGGACGACCGGCGGACTTGGTGTCTCGCTTGTTCCCGGAACCGACACGATGCTCGCAAGTTCTGCCCGCGGTTTTGATAGCAACGGTGCCATTGTCTTCGCATCGGTAAGAGTGTCCGCGATGTTCCGGACGCGTCGCCTTCGATCCGATTTTGAGGCTTACTAAAGCAAAAGCGTTAGGCCGGAATTGTCCTTGCGCGTCTCGGCATGCATGGAAGTCGGAAACGTTGCCAGTCACTCGAGATTGCCACTGCACTACTCAATGAGCGCGAGGAGATGCAGAATGTCGGTTTCACAACAGGTTGAGTATTACCCATCATCTGGCGACACCAAATATGTCGAAATTCCCGGTGGGACCACGCCTCCCGGCAGTGGCGGTGATGGTGGCGACGGTTCGACGCCTCTGGTCGGCGGTGGTGACGGCGGCGATGGCTCGACGCCTCCCGTTGGCGGCGGTGACGGCGGCGATGGTTCGACGCCTCCAGTTGGCGGCGGTGATGGTGGCGATGGTTCGACGCCTCCCGTTGGCGGCGGTGATGGTGGCGACGGTTCGACGCCTCCGGTCGGCGGCGGAGACGGCGGCGACGGCTCGACACCTCCCGGCGATGGTGGTGATGGTGGCGACGGCTCGACACCTCCTGGTGGCGGTGATGATGGCGGCGGCCTGACGATCGGGCTCGATCCGCTGCTGACCGTCGGGCTCGATGGTGATGGCCTGTCGGTCGATGTGCTTGCGCCGCCGGACGCCACGGATGGTAGCGGCCTCAATCTGAACGTCATCGGCACCGGCGACGGCGGAAACCTGATCGATGTCGGCCTTCCCGGCACGGGTGGTGACGGCTCCGGAAATCCGATCGGCCTCGATTCGCTGCTCACGCTCGGTCCCGGCGGTCCCGATGGCAACGGCCTCTCGCTCAATGTGCTGGCGCCACCGGATGCCACCGACACCGACGGCCTCAATGTGAATGTTCTCGGCAATGGCAGTGGTGACAACCTGATCGATCTCGGATTGCCGAGCACGGGCGGCCTCGGCCTTCCCGGCAGCGGCGATGATGGATCAGGCACGCCGCTTGGCCTCGATCAACTGCTCACACTTGGCCCCGGCGGCCCCGATGGTAACGGCCTCTCGCTCAATGTACTCGCGCCACCGGACGCTACCGACACCGATGGGCTTAACGTGAATGTTCTCGGCAATGGCAATGGCGAGAACCTGATCGATCTCGGACTGCCGAATACGGGCGGTCTCGGCCTTCCCGGCTCCGGTGATGATGGATCAGGCAACCCGCTTGGCCTTGATCAGCTGATCACGCTCGGCACCGGCGGTCCCGATGGTAACGGCTACTCGCTCAATGTGCTCGCGCCACCGGATGCCACCGACACCGATGGGCTTAACGTGAATGTTCTCGGCAATGGCAACGGCGAGAATCTGGTCGACGTTGGCCTGCCGGCGACCGATGCGACGGGAGCTGGTAGTCCGCTCGGAAATCTTGGCGGACTTCTGAATGGCAGCATCGGTGACCTCAGCGGATCGTCGACAGGCCATCTGGTAGATCTCGATGTCGGACCGGAGAATCCGGAGGGATTGGGCCTCGACCTGTTGTCGACGCCTGGCGCCGATCCGACGCATGGCCTGAGCGTCAGCGCCATCGATGTCGGACCCGGCGGACCGAATCTGCTCGATCTCGGCGTGCTGACCGGCGCGAGCGGCATTCTCGACGTTCCCAGCCTTGGTGGTACCGGGACCGACGGCTTGACCGGCAATCTGCTGGGCAATCTCGATCTCGGTGGCCTGCTCGGCGGAACGGGACTGGCGAGTGGCGGTCTGACCGGCGACATCGCATCGGGCAACACCGTGTCGGCGCCCGTCAACGCACCACTCGATGTGACCGCGTTGACAGATGCTGTCTCGGCGCCTTTGACGGGTGACCATGGTCTACTCGATCTGCACGGCGTGCACGTGCTCGCCTGATCGCTGCAGCCAAACAAACGGCCCCGGTTCGGCGAACCGGGGCCGTTTGTGCAGGAGCAATCCGAATTCAGACCGCAGCCGCCAACGGGGTAACCTCGCGCCGGGTGATCAGATAGCGCGACGTGATATCACAGGCCCGGCACAGGAATGTCCGGATCTCATGGCCGACACGATGCGGGTGGACAGGCTCTGCGACGACGAACTCACGGCGTTCGTTGCAAGTCGGACATGGTACAAGGCTGAGGGTCGTCATCACGTATTTCCGAATCTGTTAGTTGCGCAGTTCTCGGCTTCCATGCGACAGGATGCATCACCTGAATGAGTGATGCCCGAATTGAAACCGCAGATCCGCCACACAAGCGGGCCACCGGATGCACTTCTCGGCGGAATATGGTAGGAGCGTGCGGCTTCACCGACAGATCGGTTTCAGGTGACGACGCGACGCAATCCCCTCACCGGACACACGATCCGCACGCTGCTTTGCGGATTGCTGGCATGCGTGCGTTCCGATGTGGCGTCGGCCGATGCGCGACAATTGTCGTTGATGCCGGATCCGCGTGGTGAGTTCATTCGCCTGTGCGCGCCGTTTATGGCGCCACGCTATGCGCATCCCGAGACAGTGTGCGACTGCCTGCGCAATGCAATGTTCGATCGGGTCGATGACGCCGACATCGTCGATGCGCTACTCTATGGCGTGACCGAGCGCGGCGTCCCCACATTGAACCGGGGCTGGCTGCCATCGGAAAAATGGCCGTTGATTGAAGACACCATGACGGCGATCGCCGAACCAACCATGCAATGCATGTTCGGCAATGGCGCGGAGCAGCGAATTCAGCCATATGTGCCTCCCGACGGCGTGCCCACGATGCCGCCGGTGCAGGATCTCACGCCGTAGCTAAAGCGTCGAAATCCCGCTAGTTTCCCGCCACTTCTTGTGGCTTCCTTGCGTCCTCACCATGACCGACTTGCAGCACGACATCGACAGCCGCGAGGAGCGCAAAGCCCTCGTCTACTCCATCATCGTCACCGCCTTCGACGCCGCCGTCGGTATTTCGGTGGGACTTGTCATCAATTCGTCATCGATTGTGTTCGACGGCGTCTATTCCGTCATCGATGCGGCGATGACCGGCCTCTCGGTTGGCGTCTCCCTGCTGCTGACGCGGGGGTCGACGCGCTACTTCCAGTTCGGGTTCTGGCAGTTCGAGCCGATGCTGGTGCTGCTCAACAGCGTCGTGCTGGCCTTGTCGTGCGGCTACGCGCTGCTGGGCGCGCTGAACGACCTGTTCAGCGTCGGTCGTTCGGTCTCGTTCGGGCCGGGTGCTGCCTATGGCATCATCGCAGGACTGCTGGCGCTGGTGATGGCCTACATCATCGGAACGCGCGCGAAGCGACTGAATTCCGAACTGCTGCTGATGGACGCGCGCAACTGGTTTGCGTCCGGACTCGTCAGCGTCGCGCTGGGCATCAGCTTCTGGGTGGCCGCACGAATGCATGGGACCAGCTACGACCATCTCGTGCCCTATCTCGATCCTGCGGTGCTGGCGACGCTGAGCCTGTTGCTGCTGCCATTGCCACTGCGGGCGTGCTGGCGCTCGGTGAAGGACATCATCCAGGTGGCGCCGGTGGATCTGGATGAAGAGGTGCGTGAGATCGCACGTGACATCCAGAAGCGCTACGGCTTCGAGAATTTCTCCACCTATGTCGCCAAGATGGGCCGCGCGCGCTTCGTCGATATCACCTTCCTGGCGCCCGACGATCTCGGGCCGCGCGAAGTGGACTTCTTCGACGGCATCCGGCGGGAGATTGCGGAGCGGCTCGAGGCCGTGCCGCCGAGCCACTGGCTCAATATCGAATTCACCAGCGACGAGGCGTGGCTGTAGCGCTCACGCAGCTGCGCGCAGGGTCATGTTCGTGCGCTTGCGGGCGCGCATCAGCAGCCAGGTGACGATGGTGACGTTGAATAGGTTCCACGCCACGCCGTTGACGAAGGCCGCACGATAGGAGCCCGTCGCATCGAAGATGACGCCGGACAGCCAGCCGCCCAGCGACATGCCGGCGATGGTGCCGAGAATGACGATGCCGACGCGCGTGGCCGCCTGCGACGCCGGCATCGCCTCGCGGACGATGATCGCATAGGCCGGCACGATGCCGCCCTGGAACAGGCCGAACATTGCAGAAATGATGTAAAGCGAGCTCAGCCCGTCGAAGAACAGATAGAACATGAGCGCCACGCCCTGCGCGATCGCGCCGACCAGCAGCGTGCGCAACCCGCCGATGCGGTCGGCGAGAAAGCCGGACCCGACACGGCTGATGATGCCGAGCGCCAGCATCACCGACAGCATCTCGGCGCCACGCGCCGCGCCATAGCCGAGATCGCTGCAATAAGCGACGATATGGACCTGCGGCATCGCCATGGCGACGCAGCAGCCGATGCCGGCGATGAACAGGATCGCCGTCAGCGCATTGTGGCTGAGCTGCAGATCGACTTTCGGCGGCGGTGCATTGGCATGGCTGCGGCGCTCATTGGCCCCCATCTTGGCGCGCAGTACGGCGAGCGTGATCAGCGTGAGAACGGTCGTGATAACAGCGATGCCGACCTGGGTTGGGCGCCAGCCGAGATTGAGCATGCCCCAGCTTACAATGGGCGGCCAGAAGGTGCCGCCGATATAGCTGCCGGTTGCGGCCAGCGCGACGGCGATGCCGCGCTTGCGCTCGAACCAGTGCGAAGCTTCGGCCATCAAGGGCGCAAAGGTTGCCGATGAGCCAGCGCCGATCAGAAGATGCAGCAGGACGAATTGCCAGAGCGCTGTCGTGAAGGCCGACAGCACATAGCCGATGGCCATCAGCACGGTGGCGAGCGCGATGCTGGCGACGATGCCGAACCGGTCCGTCAGCCGGCCGACGACCACGCCCCCGATGCCGAAGCCCGCCATGGTGAAGGTGAAAGCCAGAGAGGCCGCACCACGCGTGGCGGCGAAATCCGCCTGCACGGCCGGGAGGACCACCACCACCGACCACATGCCCACCGAGCCGAGCGAGCCGACCACCAGGGCCAGGGCAAGGCGCGTCCATGCCTGACGGGAGTCGGGCTGGAAGGCGGGCGTTTCCGGGATGGCCGTTTCTGAATTCACAATCGCAGCTTGGAGGCGAGTTCCCACTGGGTCAAGCGATCCTGCTGAAGGATTAGGCATGCGAAACTGGTGGAGCGGAGAAGATCTTGCTTTTCCCGCGCGCTCCCTGCTGGCCCACGCCCTCATGAAACCCTGCGTCACGCCGTCCTTCTGCCGCTTCGGTTAACCGAAATTAACCCTTTGCTAACCATACACGCGGCAAAAATTGCCCAGTGAAATCGTGTCTCGTCAGCCGATCGGGGGAATGCCCGTGGATGCCAGTGCGGTGCCTCACTTGCGGATCGGCGGCCTTCCGGCTGCCAAGCATACGTTTGGCGCGCATGATCGACATGCGCGCAGGGAAGCTGTTGTTATGACGGACATGACGGTGAGCCAGGGCGCGGCAGCCCCCGGCGGCGGTTTCGACATCGGCAAGCTCAAGACCGCAGTGCTGCGCGGCGATATCGCCCTCGCGCTCGGCGTCCTGATCATCCTGGTCGTGCTGATCATGCCGCTGCCGGCGCTGGTCATGGACCTGTTCCTCGCGATCTCCATCACCATGTCGGTGCTGATCCTGATGACGGCGCTGTTCACCCAGACGCCGCTGGAATTCTCGTCGTTCCCGACCGTGCTGCTGATCTCGACCATGCTGCGGCTGTCGCTGAACCTCGCATCCACCCGCCTGATCCTGTCGCATGGCCATGAAGGCACCGCCGCCGCCGGTCACGTCATCGAGGCATTCGGCCATTTCGTGATGGGCGGCAACTTCGTCATCGGCGTCGTCGTGTTCGCCATCCTGGTGATCGTGAACTTCATCGTCATCACCAAGGGTTCGGGCCGTATCGCCGAAGTCGCCGCGCGCTTCACGCTCGACGCGATGCCCGGAAAGCAGATGGCGATCGACGCCGATCTCTCCGCCGGCCTGATCGACGAAGCCACCGCGAAACAGCGCCGCAAGGACCTCGAAGACGAAAGCGGCTTCTTCGGCGCCATGGACGGTGCTTCGAAATTCGTCCGCGGCGATGCCATCGCCGGCCTGCTCATCACCGCCATCAATATCATCGGCGGCATCATCATCGGTGTGGCCCAGCAGGGCATGCCATTCTCCGAGGCCGGCCGGACTTACACGCTGCTCACCGTTGGCGACGGTCTTGTCACCCAGGTGCCCGCGCTGATCGTCTCCGTTGCCGCCGGCTTGCTGGTCTCGAAGGCCGGCATCACGGGTGCAGCCGACAAAACGCTGATGAATCAGTTCTCGGGCTATCCGCAGGCGCTCGGCATATCGTCGGGCGTGATGCTGACGCTGGCGCTGCTGCCGGGTATTCCGATGATCCCGTTCCTTGCCCTTGGTGGTGGCACCGGCTGGCTCGCTTACAGCGCCAGCAAGCGCAACAAGGTTCAGAAGACCACCGCCGCACAGCAGGCCGCTGCCGGCCCGGGCGGCGTTCCCGGCGCAGCAGGTGCTGCGCCAGGCGATGCCGCCGCCGAAGAACCGATCTCCGCTTCGCTCAAGATCGACGACCTCAAGATCGAACTCGGCTATGCGCTGCTGCCGCTGGTCAATGGTCCAGATGGCACCGACCGCCTCACCGAACAGATCAAGGCGCTGCGCAAGTCGCTGGCCGTCGAGATGGGTTTTGTGATGCCGTCGGTCCGCATCCTCGACAACGTCCAGCTCGAAGCCAACACCTACGTCATCAAGATCAAGGAAGTCGAAGCCGGCACCGGCCGCATCTGGCCGAACCAGTTCATGGTCATGGATCCCGGCGGCCAGCAGGTGACGGTGCCCGGCATCCACACCACCGAGCCGACTTTCGGCCTGCCCGCCACCTGGGTGGATGCCGCGCTGAAGGAAGAAGCGTCACTGAAGGGCTACACGGTCGTCGATGCCGCCACCGTGCTGTCGACGCATCTGACCGAATTGCTGAAGGGCAATATGTCGGACCTGCTCTCGTATGGCGAAGTGCAGAAGCTGCTCAAGGACCTGCCGAAGGAACAGGGCGAACTGGTCAAGGACATCGTACCGGCGCTCATCACCGTGTCTGGCATCCAGCGCGTGCTGCAGTTGCTGCTCACCGAACGCATCTCGGTGCGCGATCTCTCGACCATTCTCGAAGGCATCGCGGACGCGCTCGCCTATTCGCGCAATCCATCCACGATCGTCGAACATGTGCGCACGCGCCTGGCACGCCAGATCTGCGCGCAGAACACCTCCTATCTCGGCTATCTCCCGCTCATTGCGCTGTCGGCACATTGGGAACAAGCCTTTGCGGAATCGATTATCGGCACGGGCGAAGACCGCAGCCTTGCGATGCAGCCGTCGAAACTGTCGGAATTCATGGTCGCGGTGCGGAACAGCTTCGAACAGGCCGCCCGCGAAGGTGAGGCACCGGTGCTCGTGACCTCGGCAGGCATCCGGCCTTTCGTCCGCTCGCTGGTGGAACGGTTCCGCTCGCAGACGACCGTTTTGTCGCAGGCTGAAATCCATCCCCGCGCCCGTCTCAAGACCGTCGGCAGCGTCTGACCCGGCCAAATCACCCGCAAATCACCGCCTTCAAGCGGTGCAAATTCGTCACACACAAGAGGCTTGCCGATTCGTAATGTTTCTCGGCGAGCCAGGCGCAAGCTGCGACAAACCAGACTAAGCCTCTTTAAATAAATGAGTATTTCGTAAATCTCCGCCCTGATCCCGCTTTTTCCCTGCAGCAGATCACGGATTTTCACCGTCTTGTGATGACGATTCAGGAACGTAAGGGCTGGTTCTCTCGTTTCTTGCCACACAGATGATGAACCTGACGATGCAAGCTCGACACCAACGAGTAGTCAGGAAGTGAACGGCAGGAGCGTTCGATGAACCACTCGATTTACAGCGCGGATCGCATGACCCACCTCAAGGTGGTGGTTGTCGCACTCGTCGCCGGTATTTTCGTGGCCGGTGTCGGTATCTCGTCGCGCATGAATTCTGACCAAGGCTACACCCAGACCGCACGCGTGATCAAAGCAGGTGCCCCTGTGACGACGGCGACGTCGAACGCGAGCATGGTCCGCTAACGAGTTTTACGAATTCGCATGCCGATGTCCCCCAAGGTCGTCATGCGATAACGCAGCAGACCCCACTCCCCCCAAGTGGACTGCGAAATGGAAAACGCCCGCTCCCCACGGGCGTTTTTCTTTTGTGTGTAGTTTGGTGATCGCAGGATGGGCTGAGCGCAAGCGCGTAGCGCTGGAGCGATACCCATCACATCCAGGCGCTTGCGGTGATGGTTATCGCTGCGCTCAACCCATCCTACGAGTTCGGTATCGCAACCGTCATTACTTCGGCGGCGGCACCGTTTCGATCAGCTTTCCGGTGAACACGATCGGCCCCGTTGCAGATCCGGTCGGTGAACCACCTTCAGGCTCGACGGTCACGGCATAAGTGGCCTGATTGACCGTGTCCGGATCATAGGCGGCAAGCGCAGCACGCGTGGTGAACTCGTCGCCGCCGATCACGCCGAGCGAACGTGGCGCCTGGAATTTATCGGAGACGATCCACAGCTCATAGCTCTTGCCCGCCTGCGCTTCCGCGCCGACGCGGCGGACCGTGAAATTCTTGGTCGCGGCATCCACGGTGAGAATGAAGGCCGGCGACGTGGCATCCGTCTGCAGCAAGGCGACATATTGCGACTGGGCGGCGAGCTGCTGCACCGTCGGAACTGGCGTTGGCGCCTCGACGACCTGGATTTCCGGCTTCGGACGCAGCCCTGCGGGCAGCAGATCCGGCCGCGTCACCTGCACGCCAATCAGGGCGATCAATGCCGCAGCGATGGCCGTCATGGCGGTCGCAACACCACGCCAGCGCTGCGCGCGGCGGGTGAGATCGATGACATTGGAATTGTCGACGTGCACGGGCTCGCGCACAGGCTCAACCGCAGGAGCAACGACTGGCTCCGGCGCGGATGGCAGAACCATCGACGCCTGCGCACCGGACAAACCGATGGCGCTGCGAATGTTCTCCCATACATGCGGGCGCGGCTCGACCATGCCGACCATCTGGTTGAGCACCGCAAGCGCCCGCTCCCAGCTGTCGACGACGGCAGCATAGTCCTTGTCGACCGCCATCATCTGCTCGACCTGCGCGCGCTCGTCCGCATCGAGGGTGCCGAGCGCATATTCCGCGGCAAGCGCGATATGGTCTTCGCTATAGTCCATCATGCTAGTCCCAGACATGCGCGGATATCCAACATGCTCCGGCGCAGCCACGTTTTGACGGTGTTTACAGGCTTCTCGAATTTCGCCGCGAGCTGTTCGCGGCTCCAGCCATTGTAGTAAGCGAGAAGCACGAGTTTCTGTCGCTCGGGTTCGAGCTGCCCGACACATTCCAGAAGGCGCCGCAACTCTTCGGTCATCTCGCGGCGTGCGAGCGGATCGGGCGTATCGGCTGCGACTTCCATGGCAGACGGCTCTTCCTCTATCGACGTCTCGCCCTTCTTGCGCACGACATCGATCGCGCGGTTGCGCGCTATCGAAGCCATCCATGTGATCGGCGAGGCAACGCCCGGATTAAACTGGCCGGCGCTATTCCAGATCTTGACATAGACCTCCTGGATCACTTCCTCCGCGAGGTCCTGTCTGCGCAAGATACGGAGCACGACACCGAACAGTTTCGCACGCGTAGCGGTATAAAGCCGCTCGAATGCAGCTTCATCGCCCTTTGCGACCGCGGCGAGCAGCCAAACCAATTCTGCCGGAGTCAGCATTCCGTTTCCTCGACCTCAAAATACCTTTCGCTGCGCGATCGGTTCACGCAGCGGTATTCGCGACTCGTAACATGAATGCCGGCGCGCAAGCCATGTTGCTGTTCGCGCTGTGAACATCCCATACGAAAAACCCGGACCTTGCGGCCCGGGTTTGGAAGCTTTGCAGATGTGCGATGGGCTTCAGGCAACCGCGCCGATGCGTGCACGCATCAGACCGATGCTGTCGAGATCGGCCTGCTCACGGGCGTTCTCTTCCTCGCGGGCACGGGCCTGGTCGCGCTCGTCGAGCAGCTCGACCTTCTTGAGTTCTTCGAAGGCCTCGCCGAGCAGCGCCTTGGCGTCTTCAAGCTGGCCGCGCAGTTCATCGGCCGAACGGGTCAGGTTCTCGCGACGCTGGATCGCGGCCTTGGCATAGGTCGGATAGGCGAAGTGGGTGGGATCCTGGATCCCGGCGCGGTCCTGCTCGGTCTGGATCTCGCGTTCCAGATCCACCGACATGCGCTGGAAGTCGGCGATCATGCCTTCGATCTGATTGACGCGGCGGCGCTTCTCGTCGACCTGAAACTTCTTCAGGCGGATCAGGGTGTCACGTGACTTCATCGACTCATACTCCCCAGAAGTCCCTGTCTCACAGCGGGACAACGCCAGCCGCCCGAACGGGCGCGGCCGGCTGAATTCCTTCTCTGGCGCTCATGATGCCGCGACAAAGTTAGCGTTCCGTTGCCAAACTACCAACGATTTGCTGCAGTTGCTGGTATCCTTCCAACAACCCACAGACCTCGTCCTTGCGCTGGCGCAGGAAGGCCTCCAGCGGTTCATGGAGCTGGATGGCCTCGTCGACCTCCGGACTGGAACCGGCCCGATAGGCACCGAGGCGGATCAGTTCCTCCATGTCCGAATAGGTCGCCATGATCTGGCGCGCGCGCGTGATCGTCGGCAGATAGGCCGGATCGCAGGAGCGCGGCATGGTGCGCGAGACGGATTTCAGGATGTTGATGGCAGGATAGCGACCGCGCTCGGCAATGCCGCGCTGCATGACGATATGGCCGTCGAGGATGCCGCGCACGGCGTCGGCCACGGGCTCGTTGTGATCGTCGCCGTCTACCAGCACGGTGAAGATGGCCGTGATGGAACCGTCCTCGGTGCCCGGCCCTGCCCGCTCGAGCAGCTTCGGCAGTTCCGTGAAGACAGTCGGCGTATAGCCCTTGGCGGTGGGCGGCTCGCCAACGGACAGGCCGATTTCACGCTGCGCCATGGCGAAGCGCGTGACCGAATCCATCATGCACATGACGTCCTTGCCCTCATCGCGGAAATATTCCGAGATCGAGAGCGTGAGATAGGCCGCCTGGCGGCGCATCAGCGCCGGCTCGTCCGAGGTCGCAACCACCACCACGGCGCGGGCGAGCCCCTCTTCGCCGAGATCTTCCTGCAGGAACTCCTGCACCTCGCGGCCACGTTCGCCAATCAGGCCGATCACCGAGACGTCGGCATCGACATTGCGTGCGAGCATGGAAAGCAGCACCGACTTGCCGACGCCGGAACCGGCGAAGATGCCCATGCGCTGGCCGCGGCAGCAGGTGAGAAAGGTGTTCATCGAACGCACGCCGAGATCGAGCGGCGCGCCGACCCTCTTTCTGGAATGCGCCGGCGGCGGCGACGCGCGATACGGCATCGGCGCCGGCCCCTGCGGCAGCGGCCCCTTGCCGTCGATGGGTTCGCCCATGGCATTGACCACGCGGCCGAGCCAGGCGATCGAGGGCCGCACCATGCTGGCGGCGTTGGCGATGACTGCGCGGCAGCCGCGGCGCACGCCTTCCAGGCCGGCGAAGGGCATCACCACGGCATTGTCGCCGGAGAAGCCGATCACCTCGGCAGGAATGAAACGATTGGTGCCGGTCTCGATGACGATGCGGGCACCGACGGACATGGCGTGGATGGGACCGGCGATTTCCACCATGAGCCCGCGCACGCCGACCACGCGTCCGTAGATATTGATGCCGTCGATATCGGCGATCTGTTCGGCAAGAGCCTTCACGAGAGCTGGGCCTTCAAAGGATTCGGACCTTCACTGCCTTATGATCGCCTTCAAGGTAAATCTTTCGTGGCGAAAGCTTTAAAGTTTCGCCTCATTGCTGGCGTCCCCTTAACTCCGTGTTTACCCGCATCATTAATCATTCGATCACTGTCTTGAGTGACTGAGAGCATTCGCGCCGGCAGAAAGACGGTGTGAATCGATGGAGTCGGTTAGGTCCGGCTCCTCATGCGGAACTTGAACGGGCACGGTTACAGAAAGAGTCTTTGACGCAACATCTTACGGCGATTCGACAAAAATTGCACGATTAGAGCTTGCGAAGAAGAATCAGCATTTGTTAACCATATCCCGTCAGGATCCGAATCAGTTGTTCGTAGGCGTTTTTTGGTGCCGCAAGTATGGCGGCCGACCTGACGCCCGCAGAGGCGACTAAAGGGGACTGGCATGCGCGTTTTGCTAATTGAAGATGATAGCGCTGTTGCGCAGTCGATTGAGCTGATGCTCAAATCCGAGAGCTTCAACGTCTACACGACGGATCTCGGTGAAGAGGGCGTCGATCTCGGCAAGCTCTACGATTACGATATTATCCTGCTCGATCTCAATCTCCCGGACATGTCCGGTTACGATGTGCTCAAGCAGCTGCGGGTGTCGAAGATCAAGACCCCGATCCTCATTCTCTCGGGCCTCGCCGGCATCGAGGACAAGGTCAAGGGTCTCGGCGTCGGCGCCGACGACTACATGACCAAGCCCTTCCACAAGGACGAACTG
>NZ_JBIISY010000260.1:0-8047 GCF_044340795.1 Tardiphaga sp. | reverse complement strand
AGAAGCGGCTGATCCGGCTTCACATCCACGGTCGGACTGAACGTCGCGGCGATGCCGGCGATCTGGTTGTAATAGCCTTCGGCATTCGGCCCGGAAATCCGCATGCCCGTGCGCTTTGCCAGCGCCGCGATCGCATCCTGCATCGCGATGGCATCGCCGCCCTCCTCGGCAAAGCCGGAGGAAATGATGATCGCGTGCTTCACGCCCAGCGCAGCGCATTCCTCCAGCGCGCCGAGCACCACGCGCGCGGGAATGATGACGATGGCGAGGTCGACCGGCTGCCCGATCGCCCCCATGGTCGGATAGCATTTCAGCCCATCGATATCGGGATAGTTGGGATTGACCGGATAGATCGCACCGGAAAACGCATTCTTTCGCAGGAAGGCGAGCAACAGCCCCGGGATCTTGTGGGCGTCGCGCGAGGCACCGATGATAGCGATGCTGGATGGATTGAAGAACGTATCCAGCGGATGCGGACGTGCCGCGGCCGTTGCGCTGCTCATGAAATGACGTTTCCCGTTTATCGTTATTGCCCGATCGTGCGGCGATTGCCGCGATCATGCAACGACGTGAAACGTGACCCCGCCCAGCAGAAATGCATCACCTGCCGACGGACACCCGCGCGCCCGCGCACGGTCGAGCACCTGCGCCACGTCATTGACCCGGAATTTGAGACCGATCATCGCCTCGGCTTTGCCTTTGGTGAAGCGCAGGCAGCCATTCGGAAAGACGATCTGCGGGTCATTGCCTTTCGACGATGTCAGCGGGATGCCGATGAGGTTGCTCCAGTGCTGCGCCAGATCATAGTGATCCGGGCTCTCCAGCTCGACTTCCAGCAAGGCGCGCGTGACGTCGTGACGGATCGATTCCTGCCAGTTCGGGCCGGCCGGCGGATAGACATCGAAGTCGTCGTCGCTACCTGCCGTGTGGTTGAACTCGATGAAGGCAGCCCGGCAATCGCGCGGATGCAGTTGCACGCCGTGATAGGGCGGATGGTCGATCACATTGGCGGTGCGAATACCGATGCTGGCAGCGAAACGCCCGCGTTCGTCGGGGTCCTCGCAGGACAGGATCACCATATAGCCGCCGCGGCCACCGGATTTTTCGAGAAAGCGCCCGGCGGCCGTGCCAGGCTGCGTCGGCGCCACGACTTCGAGCAGCGTGGCATCGACCGGCATCAGCGCATTTTCGAGCCCGTATTTCTCGACATGCGGGTCGCGGTAACAGACATCGAGGCCAAGAATGGCCGTGATGTCACTGACAACGGGCTCCAGATGCGGAGCGACCAGACAAACTTGCCGCAACCGCATCTCGCTCATGGTCATTGTCCCTTGAAAACTGGCTTGCGCTTCTCGACGAAGGCCTTCGAGGCCTCCTTGTGATCGTCGGTGTCGCTGCAGCGGGTATGATGGATCGCCTCGCCGTCGAAACAGGCTTCCAGAGTCATCGTCTCGGCATTGTTGATATTGGTCTTGATGTAACCGTAGGTGATGCTCGGCCCGCGGGCGAGCGACATCGCGAGCTCACGCGCGGCTGTTTCCACCTCGGCGTCGTCGACCACCTTGGTCACCATGCCAAGTCCCAGCGCTTCCTGCGCCGTCAGCACCGGCGACATCAGATAGAGCTCGCGCGCCTTGGCACTGCCGAGCATTTTTGTGAGGAAATAAGTGCCGCCATAGTCACCGGAGAAGCCGACCTTGGCGAAGGCCGTGGTGATCTTCACCGAGGAAGAAGCGACCCGGAGATCGCAGGACAGCGCGATCGAAAGACCGGCGCCCGCCGCAGCGCCATCAAGCTGCGCCACCACCGGCTTCGCCATCGTGTGCAGGATGCGCGAGACTTCCATGCCCTTGCGCAGATTGACGCGCTTCGCCTCGAACGGCAGCGGCGCACGACCGGCCGCCATCGACTTGACGTCGCCGCCGACGCAGAACGTGCCGCCGGCACCCTTGATGAGAACGGCGCGCACCTCATGATCTTCCTGGGCGCGGCGTGCAGCCGCGACCAGACCTTCGGTCATCTCCGGATTGAGCGCATTGCGCCGATCCGGACGGTTCATGGTGATGGTGAGAAGACCGTTGTCGAGGTCCTGCAGGATGATGTCGCTCATGTCATATTCCTTTTCTTGTTGTTGACCGCCCGGCAAATCTCGACCGCGACGTTACTTCTTCACCAGCGGGCAGCGCGATTCCGACAGCGGCTGGAATGCCTGATCGCCGGGAACGGTGGCGAGCAGCTTGTAGTAATCCCAGCGGCCCTTCGATTCCGCCGGCTTCTTCACCTCGAACAGATACATGTCGTGGACCATGCGGCCATCTTCGCGGATCTTGCCGTTCTTGGCGAACATGTCGTTGACCGGAAGTTCGCGCATTTTCGCCATCACGGCACCGGGCTCGACAGTGCCGGCAGCCTTCACGGCTTTCAGATAGTGACCGACCGACGAGTAGACACCGGCCTGCGCCGAGGTCGGCGCGCGGCCTTTGTTGCGTTCCTGGAAGCGCTTGGTGAAGGCGCGGGTCTCGTCATTGAGATCCCAGTAGAACGCTTCGGCGAGAACCAGGCCCTGCGCGGTTTCAAGACCGACGCTGTCGATGTCGGAGATGAAGGCCAGCAACGGCGACATCTTCTGGCCGCCGCTCTTGGTAAGGCCGAACTCCGCGGCCTGCTTGATGGCATTGATGGTGTCGCCGCCGGCATTGGCGAGGCCGACCACCTTCGCTCCGGACGACTGCGCCTGCAGCAGGAAGGATGAGAAATCCGCGGTGTTGATCGGATGACGGACATTGCCGAGCACCTTGCCACCGGACTTCTTGATCACGTTCGACGTATCGCGCTCGAGGTCCTGACCGAAAGCATAGTCGGCGGTGAGGAAGAACCAGCTGTCGAGCCCCTGCTTCACCGTAGCGAGACCGGTCACATTGGCCTGCGCATAGGTGTCGTAGGCATAGTGCACCGTATACGGACCACAGGCCTCATTGGTCAGGCGGATGGCGCCCGGGCCGCTATACATGATGATCTTGTTGCGCGCCTTGGCGATCTCGCCAGCAGCGAGGGCCGTCGCCGACGCGGCAACGTCGATGATCGCCTCGACGCCCTGATTGTCGAGCATGTCGCGCGCGATGTTCGCCGAAAGATCAGCCTTGTTGAGATGATCGCCCACCACGATCTCGACCTTGCGGCCAAGTACTTCGCCGCCGAAATCCTCAGCTGCCATCTTCGCAGCCGCCTCGCTGCCGGGGCCGGTGATATCGGCGTAGAGGCCCGACATATCGAGGATCGCACCGAGCTTGAGCGGCTTGTTCTGCGCCATCGTCCCCGATGTCGCGGCCAGGATCATGGTCGATGCGAGCAGGCCAGCAGAAAGAAATTTGGTCTTCACGTAGTCCTCCCTTGTCGCGCATTTTTGCGCGGCATTCATGTTGTTGCGATCATGCCGCAAGGGAACAACAGCGGCAAGCCGCTGCAAGGTGAGACATCGCGCAAGAATCACTCCAGAGATGCAGCTGTTTCCGCAAAGCGGAATGGACGTGACACGCGATGCCGACATAGGGTTGTGCAGGACATCGGGGGCGGTCCATGGGTGTTGCAACGGCGAAACGCAGAACGCGACGCACGACCACGAATACGTTCGCCGTCACCTGCATCATCGGATCGAGCGCGATCGCGCACGCGTCATGCAGCTTCCCCGAACAAGGCGCGGGACGTGTCGCTGATGTCATCGACGTCAGGACCATCCGCATGGCCGACGGCGCCGAGATCCGTCTCGCCGGCATCGAACCGGCGCACGGTGGCGGCTCCGCCTCGACCCTCGCCGCACTCGTCGCTGGGCGCGACATCCGGCTCCATGGCGACAGCGATGCGCCTGACCGCTATGGCCGGCAGGCGGCCTTCGCCACCCTTACGCCGGGCAGCCCGCCGATCCAGTTCCAGCTTCTCGACCAAGGCGCTGCCCTCGCCTCCGGAACCATCGCCGACCGGGCCTGCGCCGCCGCGCTGTCCGCTGCCGAAGCCCGCGGCAGAGCCGCCAAAAGAGGCATCTGGGGGAACATTGGCGTCATCAAAAACGCCGCAATTCCGGGCGACATTCAGGCGCAGTTGGGGCGTTTCGTCGTGGTTGAAGGACGCGTTCTGTCCGTCCGGGAAGCCGGCAGCACGACTTATCTCAATTTTGGCCGTCGCTGGACACGGGACTTTGCCGTGACTATTTCAAGGCGCATGATGCCTGCCTTCGCAGGGGCTGGCATCACGCTCAGATCCCTTGAAGGACGACGGATTCGAGTGCGTGGATGGGTCGAGAGCCGCGGTGGGCCGCGGATCGAGGCGCGCCATGTGGGGCAGATCGAGGCGGTCGGGGACTAGGTGACCGTCAAGACAGGACGCAATAACGTGACGGGTGTGGGACGGCAAATCAGCTTCAGCCGCCGCCTTTGGGCTGCGCCGGTTGTGCTATGCGCGGCCCTATCCCTATCCGCCTGCGGCGACGCCAGCCGTTTCGAGGTTGCATCCACCGCGGTGAAGCCTCCGCTGCCCGCAAGACCACCCAAACCCGCCGTCGTCCAGACGCCGGCCGCCGAGAAGGAGCATGAGCGCATCCTGGCCTCCTATGGCGGCTCCTATGACGATCCCCGGCTCGAAGCCCTGATCTCCAAGACCGTCGAGCGCTTGGTTGCCGTTTCCGAGCGGCCGGACCTTGCCTACAAGGTCACCATCCTCAATTCCGGCGCCGTCAACGCCTTCGCGCTGCCGACCGGCCAGCTCTATGTCACCCGCGGCCTCGTCGCGCTGGCCAGCGACACGTCGGAGCTTGCTTCGGTGCTGTCGCATGAAATGGCGCATGTGCTGGCGAAGCACGCCTCGATCCGCGAGGAGCAGGCCAAGCAGGCGGCTGTCGTCACCCGCGTCGTGTCCGACATGGGCACCAACGATCCCGATCTCACCGCACTGGCACTGGCCAAATCCAAGCTCACAATGGCGAGCTTCTCGCGCGCGCAGGAATTCGAGGCCGACGGCATCGGCGTCGGCATCTCGGCCCGCGCGCATTTCGATCCGTTCGGCGCCTCCCGTTTCCTCTCCGCCATGGAGCGCAACGCCGCGCTGAAAGCGAGCCGCACACCGCTCGATCCGCGCGCGCAGGATTTCCTGTCGTCGCATCCGGCGACACCCGAGCGCGTCCAGAACGCGCAGGCCAATGCCCGCCAATACGCCTCGCCCTCGGGCGGCAGCGGCGAGCGTGACCGCGACACCTATCTCGCCGCCATCGACGGCATCGTCTATGGCGAAGACCCCAGCGAAGGCTTTGTCCGCGGCCGCCGCTTCCTGCATCCGAAGCTCGGCTTCACCTTCCAGGCGCCGGACGCCTTCTCGCTCGACAACACCGCGCAGGCGGTGATCGGCGTGCGCGAGGGCGGCAATCAGGCCATGCGCTTCGACGTGGTACGCGTGCCTTCGGAGCAATCGCTCAGCGACTATCTCAATTCCGGCTGGATGGAGAATGTCGACAAGGCGACGACCGAGGACGTCACCATCAACGGCTTCCCGGCCGCGACCGCGCTGGCCCGCGGCGACCAGTGGCAATTCCGCGTCTATGCGCTGCGCTTCGGCAGCGACGTCTATCGCTTCATCTTCGCCGCCAAGCAGAAGACCAATGAAAGCGAGCGCAACGCGCGCGAAACCGTCAATTCGTTCCGCCGCCTGACCCTGGCGGAGATTCAGGCTGCACGCCCGCTCCGCCTCAAGGTGATCAATGTGCAGCCCGGCGATACCGTGGAATCGCTGTCGCATCGCATGAGCGGCGTCGATCGCCCGCTGGAGCGTTTCCGCGTCATGAACGGCCTCGAGGCCAATGCCCAGGTGAAGCCGCGCGATCGCGTGAAGATCGTGGTGGACTGACACTCAGCCGCAGGGCGGAGGAGCCGAAGGCGTAATCCGCCGCAGAGTCTCCACAATGAACTCGGCCGGCGGATTACGCTGCGCAAATTCGCCCTACGATGGGAGCTGCCACGATGCCCAAGCCCAAACTCCTCTCCGGCGGCAATCCGCAAATTGCGAAGGCCGACGGCGACGCGCCGGTGCAGGCCTATATCGCCGCCATGCCCGGCTGGAAAAGTGATCTCGGCGCGCGGCTCGACACGTTGATCACGCGCACGGTGCCGGATGTGCGCAAGGCGGTGAAATGGAATTCGCCATTCTACGGCGTGGAGGGACAAGGCTGGTTCGTCTCTTTCCATGTCCTCACGCGCTACGTGAAAGTGACTTTCTTCAAGGGCCTCCTGCTCCACCCCATCCCGCCCGGGGGCACCGAGCGCAGCAAGGACGCCCGCTGGATCGACATCCATGAAAGTGACGCGCTCGATGAAGATCAGTTGGAAGCATGGGTGAAACAGGCGGCAGCAATTCCCGGCTGGACTCCGTGATATCGCTTTTGGCCGTTGGGTGGATGAGCGCAGCGTAATCCGCCGCGGAGTTTTTACGGTAACATCGGCCGGCGGATTAAGTCTTCGGCTCATCCGCCCCACGGCTGTGTCGACAAAAAAGCCCGACCTTTCGGCCGGGCTTTTGAACTTGTTCGAAACGCAGCCGCTTATGCAGCTTCGTCCTCGGCGACATCCTCGTCGCCCTCATCAGCATCGTCTGCGCCGGCCTCGGCATCTTCAGCCTTGGCGCCGCGGCGCGGGCTCTTGGCGAGCTGGCCTTCGATCTCCTTGATCGCTTCGGTCTCGGTGATGTGCTGCACCACCGCGATTTCGCGCGACAGACGATCAAGCGCCGCTTCATAGAGTTGACGTTCGCTGTAGGATTGCTCGGGCTGCGATTCAGAACGGAACAGATCGCGGACCACTTCGGCAATCGCGACGATGTCGCCCGAATTGATCTTCGCTTCGTATTCCTGCGCGCGGCGCGACCACATGGTGCGCTTGATGCGGGCACGGCCCTTCAGGGTTTCCAGCGCCTTCTTCACCAGCGCCGGCTCGGACAGCTTGCGCATGCCGACATTCATGACCTTCGCGGTCGGAACGCGAAGCGTCATCTTGTCCTTCATGAAGTTGATGACGAACAGCTCAAGCTTGGCGCCTGCGATTTCCTGCTCCTCGATGGCGAGGATCTGGCCAACGCCATGCGCGGGATAGACCACATATTCATTGGTCTTGAAGCCCTGACGCTGGGTTGCCGTCTTCTTCGGCTCTTCGGCGCGCGGGGCCGGCGCGGCGGGCTTCGCGGCCACCGGCTTCTCGGCGGCAGCAGCCTTGGCCTGCTCCTTCGCAGCGGCAGCCTTCATCGCCGACGCCGTGGTGTTCGGTGCAAACGACTTCTCGGTGCGCGGCTTCTCCGCCACCGGCTTCGCGGCAGCGGCCTTGGTCGCAGCAGGCTTCACGGCAGGCTTGGAAGCAGCAGCAGTCTTCGGAGCAGAGGTCTTGGCGGCAGACTTCTCGGTCGAAGGCTTGGCAGTCTTGTTCGGCATTTCACTTCTTTTGTTCTGGGCGGACTCTGGCACGACGGCCTTGTTAGCAGGGGTCTTCGCACCAGAGGTCTTGGCTGCCGCCGTCTTCGCTACCGGGGTCTTGGCTGCCGGGGTCTTGGCTGCAGGAGCCTTGACGGGAGAAGCCTTGACCGTAGCTTTGGCTGCGGGCGCCTTGGCTGCTGAAGCCTTGGTCGTCGAAGCCTTGACTGGCGAAACCTTGGCCGTGGTGCGGGTCGTCGTCCGTGTGTCCTTGACAGGGGGCCGTGCAGGGCCTTTGCTCACGCTGCGTTTGCCCGCAATTGGGCTCGCCGCAGCCGTCTTCTTCGAAGGCTTAGAAATACTCTTTTTACGCGTTTTCTGTGACACGGCCTGTGCGCGGCAACTACCGCGCCCCTGTTTGATTTTTGTTAAACGGGAACCCGGCAGGGCCAAAAACGAGCGGCACCACACGGTCCAGCTTCTTGAATGTGCCTATAATAGCACATTTCCCGCAAAAATCAATGATTTATGCCCCCTCGTGACCGCCTGGCGGCCGCGAAGCGGTCATAAACGAGGTCAGGGTAAATTTCAGGTCGTCACAGGTATTGG
>NZ_JBIISY010000259.1:0-8065 GCF_044340795.1 Tardiphaga sp. | reverse complement strand
GCGTTACTTCGGTGCGCTTGATTTCACTATGGAGCTGGCGGCTCCACTTCGGATCGGTCGATGCCGATTCGCCGGATACGATCTGCGACATCGCGGTACGGATCGGATTGAGCGCCGCATGCGGAATGACGATGAACATCTCGCCGCCGCGATCGAGCGCCTGGAGCAGGATCTTCGAGCAGACAGCCATGTTGTTGAGGCGACCGATCGCCAGATAATCCATGCGCGTTTCCACGCGCTCGAGCGTGAAGGTCACCTCGGTGGCCCGCTCGAACGAGCTTTGCAGCGCCTTGCCGAAACGCTCGAACAGCGCCTGCGCCACATGCATCTCCACATTCGAGAACACGCGCGGCATGTCGAGCGGCGGCTCGGCGCCGTCGGCGCCGAACAGCAGCTCGATCATGGTGTAGACAAAGTCACGGTCGAAGCCGATCAGCACGCGGGCATCCCATGCCTGCGCGTAGAAGACGGCGGCGATCGCTTCGCCTTCATGGCGATCCAGAATGTCCGACAGCCGCTCGCTGCCGACGCTCATGAGCGAGAAATAGGACTGCGAAGGCGACATCGAGCGCAGGCTTTCCGCGCACAGATTGGTCATCGTGTCGAAGATCACATGCAGCATCGGCATGCGTTCGACGGAAATTCCCGCTGCGCCGAGAAGCTGGTCGGACCCCTGGTCCATGCGCCCTGTCTTGACGTCTGACATCAACCGCGTGCCCCTGCTTTGGCCGGCGCTTCAGCCGGTTCGGCCTTGCTGGCACCGCCAGTGATGGTCTCGCTTTCGACCACGTCGATGGACGGGCGGTCGGCCGGGCCGATCATCTTGCGGCCATGCTCGATCGCGATCTGCGGCAGAGCGCCGTTCATGAAGGCAAGCAAGGTCTGCTTGACGATCACATAGAGACGCGCCCGTTGTTCCCGCACCGTCTTCACCTTGATCGCCAGCGGCGCAACGACGCCGTAAGACAGGAAGATGCCCACAAAGGTGCCGACCAGCGCGGCGCCGATGAAGCCGCCAAGCAGCTTGGGCGACTGATCGAGCGCACCCATCGCCTTGATGACACCGAGCACCGCAGCAACGATGCCGAGCGCAGGAAGGCCCTCGGCGATCATCATCAGGGAGTTATACGGCTTGAGCTTGCTGCGGACGATGGTTTCGATTTCCTCATCCATCAGCGCCTCGATCTCATGGGTGCGTGCACTGCCCATGATCATGAGTCGGAAATAGTCGCAGATGAACTGGGTCAGCGGTTCGTTGGCGAGCACGGTCGGAAAAGCCGTGAAAATCTCGGAGGACGGCGGATCGTCGATATGCGCTTCGACCTCGTTGCGGCCCTTGTTGCGCACTTCGCGCATCAGCGAGTGCATCAACCCGAGCAGATCCAGATAGTGCCGCTGCTTCGGCACATCGACCGTGATGGCCTGGATGGTCGCCTTGCCCGTATCGACCACCGTCTTCCATGGGTTGGCCATGATATAGGTGCCGGCCGACATCCCCATGATGATCACGAATTCCCAGGGCTGCCAGATCACGGCAAGGTGTCCGCCCATCGCAACATATCCGCCGATCAGACTGGCAAGTATGATGATGAGACCAAAGAGAACGCTCAAGCGCACCGCTCCAATTTGAATATGCAATCGGTGTAGGCATCGATGCTTGCACGAGGCTGACATTCCCCGGTTTCGGCCAGCCCCGGACAAGCCTGCTCGGGGAGTTTGGCATTCATCGCGCATGCGAACCTGAAACTCGGATTCCCAGATGCAAACAGCGCTCTATGTCAGCCTTTCAGCCCAGGTCTCGCTCGAGAAGCGGCTGGCGACCATCGCCAACAACATGGCGAATGTGAAAACGGCCGCATTTCGCGCCGATGCAGTGAAGTTCGACACCGCCATGTCACGCGCCGCCGCCCAGTCGGTGGCCTATGCCACGCCCGGCGAGAATTTCATTTCGCGCAAGGAAGGCGCGGTCACGCAGACCGGCAATCCGCTCGATGTGGCGATCGCGGGCAACAGCATGGCCGCCTATCCCGGAGGCCCCGATCCCGGCGCCACCACCTGGATGGCCTTCGAAGGCCCCAATGGTCCCGTCTATACCCGCGATGGCCGCATGCAGATGGACATCAACGGCCAGCTGCGCACACTCACCGGCTATCCCGTCCTCGACTCCGGTGGCACCCCGATCATGATCGACCCCGATGGCGGACCGATCGTGATCGCACGCGACGGCAGCATTTCGCAGGGCATCAATCAGGTCGGCCAGCTCGGCCTGTTCGACATCGCCGCGGACGCGAAACTCGAACGATTCGGCAATTCCGGCGTGATCCCGAGCAAGCCGGCAACGGCCGCACTCGATTTCGTCACCGTCGGCTTCCAGCAAGGGTTTGTCGAAGGATCCAATGTCGATCCGCTCTCCGAACTCACGCATATGATGATGGCGACAAAGACCTTCCAGAATGTGAGCTCGCTGATTCAGGACTCCGAAAGCTCGGTCCAGAACGCCATTCGTACCCTCGGCGATCCCGCCAAGGGCTGAGGCTGACCACAAGGCTTGGAGCTGCGGATGAACGCGCTTGAAAGACTCGAATCCACCATCGCCGTCCTGCGCAAGGACGTGCCGGTGGTGCGTGTCGGCGGCCTCGTCTCGGAAGTCACCTCGACGCATTTCCGCGTCGCCGGTCTGGCCCGCCACGTCAAGCTCGGTGAATTGATCGGGCTGGAGATCGACAAGAAGGTCCATCTCAGCGAAGTCGTGCGCATCGACGGTGACGGCGTCACCGCAAAACCGTTTGAATCGAACATTGCCGCCGGCCTCGGCCTTGCTGCCTTCCGCATGCCGCCGAAGACGCTGATGCCGCATGCCGGCTGGAAAGGCCGCGTCATCAACGCGCTTGGTGAACCGCTCGACGGTCTCGGCGACATGCCAGTGGGCGAGCGCTCCATGCAGACCGATGGCGATCCGCCGCCGGCTTTGAAGCGTTCGCGCGTCAGCAAGCCGCTGCGCACCGGCGTCAAGGTGATCGATCTGTTCACGCCGCTCTGCATGGGCCAGCGCATCGGCATTTTTGCCGGCTCCGGCGTCGGCAAGACGACGCTGCTGTCGATGCTGGCACGCAGCACTGGTTTCGACACCGTCGTCACCGCGCTGGTCGGCGAACGCGGCCGCGAGGTGCGCGAATTTCTCGAGGAATCGCTCGCTCAGTACAAGAACCGCGCCGTCACCGTCGTCTCTACCTCGGACGAAAGCCCGATGATGCGGCGCCTGGCGCCGAAGACGGCCATGACCATCGCGGAATACTTTCGCGATCGCGGCGAATCGGTGCTGCTGATCGTCGATTCGGTTACGCGCTTTGCGCACGCCTCGCGCGAGGTGGCGCTGGCGACCGGCGAGCCGGCCATCGCCCGCGGTTACGCACCCAGCGTGTTCAGCGAATTGCCGCGCCTGCTCGAACGCTCCGGCCCCGGCCTCGAAGGCCAGGGCAATATCACCGGCGTGTTCGCCGTGCTGGTCGACGGCGACGATCATAACGAGCCGGTCGCCGACACGGTCCGCGGCACGCTCGACGGCCATATCGTGCTGGATCGCGACGTCGCTGACCAGGGCCGCTATCCCGCGGTGAACGTCCTCGCCTCGGTGTCGCGTCTCGGCCAGCATGTGTGGTCGCCGGAAGAGGCGACGCTGGTGCGCAGGCTGCGCGCCATGATCGCGCGCTTCGAGGACACCCGCGATCTCCGTTTGATGGGCGGCTATCAGCCCGGCCGCGACAGCGAACTCGATCAGGCGGTCAATCTGGTGCCGAAGATCTATGACGTGCTCGGCCAGCTCCCCGCCGAGCCGCCCTGTGCAGAACCGTTCCAGGATCTGCTCGGCGTCATCAAGAGCGCGATTGGCTGATCGCGCAGCGTGTCCTTCACCGAACTGTCGTCATTCGCGGCGCGCCAATTCAGCGCGCCGCGTTGCATGGCTCGCGCCATGTTGCGGCCTCAGATGGCCGTGATAGCGGTTGAATTGCACATTCAGGGAGCGTTCGAGGCATGCGGTTCAGCCGGACTATCCGTTTCGCTTTTGTCATTGCTGTAAGCCTTTCCGCAATTCCCCCTAGCCAGGCCGGCCAGCAGGAGATGCTGGCGCTGATGCAGCGCATCACCGCACTCGCCAAGGAAGGTCGCTATGGCGACGCCATTCCGCTCGCCCGCAAGCTGACCAATGAGGCCGAGAAAACCGCCGGCCGCCAATCGCCGCTAACTGCGACAACCTATGTCGTGCTCGCCCAGGCCCTGCAGGCTCAGGGCGAACTCACCGAAGCCGAAGCCAATCTGCGCAAGGCGCTGGTCATTCGCGAAAAGGCGATGGGCCCGACCCATGCCGAAGTCGCCGCCGTGCTCGGCCCGCTCGGTCAGATCGCCTTTGCCCGCGATCGCCTGGCGGACGCGGAACGCTATGCATTGCGCGCGATCGCCATCAACGAGCGCGCCGCGGGTCCCGACAGCACCGCCACCGCGCTGTCACGGATGCAGCTCGGCAATATCCGCCACCGCCAGCTGCGCGAGGACGAAGCCTTCGAGATCTTCAGCCGCAGCCTCAGCAGCTTCAAGGCGGCCGGCGCGCAGGCCGAGATCATGGTCCCCGTGGCGCTCAACAACATGGCCGAAGTCGCCAAGGCCCAGGGCCGGCTGCAACTCGCCGACGACAATTTTCGCGAAGCCCTGGCGCTGCAGGAGAAACTGCATGGCGCGGGCAATCTCCAGGTCGCCTCGACGCTCAACAATCTCGGCGAACTCCGCCGCCTGCAGGAGCGCCTGCCGGAAGCCGAAGACCTGGCCCGCCGCGCGCTCGCGATCCGCGAAAAGTCGCTCGGTCCCGAACACGCCGATGTCGCTGCCAGCCTCAACAATCTCGCCATCGTCTTCACCCGCCAGGGCCGTGCCGCGGAGGCCGAAGGCCTGCTGACCCGCGCGCTCGCGATCCAGCAAAAATCGTTCGGCGCCGATCACCCCAATGTCGCCATCGCGCTGAACAATCTCGCCGAAGCCAAGTCCACCGCCGGCCAGAAGAAGGAGGCGGAAGAGCTGTTCCGCCGTTCCCTCGCCATCCGTGAAAAGAGCGCAGGCCGCGATCATCCCGACACCGCCACGGCGATCGACAATCTCGTCAACCTGCTCACCGACGACAACCGCGCCGATGAGGCGGAGCCGCTGGCCCGTCGCTCGCTTGCCATCCGCGAAGCTGCACTCGGCCCGCGGCATCCCCGCGTGGCCGGCAGCCTCAACAATCTCGCGGTGGTGCTCGATACACTTGGCAACGCCCATGAGGCCGAGCCGCTGCTGAAGCGCGCTCTGGAGATTCGCGCCACGACGCTCGGCGACAATCACCCCGATGTCGCCAACAGCTACAACAATCTCGGCGCCCATTATCTCGACGTCCGCGACTGGCAGCAGGCCCATGATGCCTTCGCCCGCGCGACCGCGATCCTGATTGCCCGCAACGCCAATGATGCCGGCGACGCCGCCCCGGGCAGCGAGCTCAGCTTCAAGGACGGCACCAATCCCTTCCCCGGCGCCATCGTCGCGGCCTATCAGCTCGCCGACACCGTGCCGGCCCAGCAGGCTGCATTGCGCGCGCAAGCCTTTGAAAACGCGCAGCGGATCGGTGACGAGCAGGCGGCCAAGGCGATTGCCGGCATGTCCGCCCGCGTCGCGGCAGGCGGTAGCGATCTTTCGGCAAGAGTGCGCCAGCGGCAGGATCTCGCCGATCAGGCCGTCGCCACGGATCAGCTGCTGATAGCAGCGCTCTCGCAGCCGGCCGCGGCGCGTAATGCGCAGACCGAGCAGAACATTCGCAACCGCGCCGCGACCATCGCCAGCCAGATCAAGGAACTCGACCTCAGCATTGCCACGCAATTCCCGGGCTATGCGACGTTCATCGCCCGCCATCCGATCGGGCTGGCGGATGTCCAGAAGCAGCTCGGCCCGAAGGAAGCATTGCTGCTCTTCACCACCACCGAGCGCACCACCTACGTCTGGACAGTGACGAAATCCGATATCCGCTGGCACACAGCGCAGCTCGGCACCAAGCAACTCACCGACACCGTGCGCATCCTGCGCTGCGGCCTCGATGACGAGGCCTGGCACGGCAAGGCCAGTGACTGCAGCGAGAAATACGGCCTGAAGAAGCCGCCGGGCGGCGGTCAGCTGCCCTTCGATACCGAGCGCGCTCACGGGCTGTATCAGGCCCTGCTCGCTCCCGCCGCCAAGGAGATCGACGGCAAGGAGCTGATCCTGGTGCCCTCTGGCCCGCTGGCGACGCTGCCGTTCCAGGTGCTGCTCACCGAGAAGCCGCCGAACGGCCCGCTAGCTTTTGCCGATGCGCCATGGCTCGCCAGGCGCTTCGCCACCACGGTGCTGCCTTCGGTGTCGAGTCTGAAATCCCTGCGTCAGGTGGCCAAGACCAGCCGCGCGCAAAAGCCTTATGTCGGCATCGGCAATCCCCTTCTGGATGGCGATGTCGAGCGCGCCAAGCTGGCGCGTCAGTTCCAGAGCTGCGCCGCGATCATGGAAGCACGGCAGGACCAACTCGCCCAGCGCAAGGTCGGGACCTCGGTCTCCCTCACTGGCGGCATCGCGGATCTCGAGCAGCTCAAGCGCCTCGCCCCGCTGCCAGAGACCGCCATCGAGCTGTGCGCCGTCGCCGAACGGTTCTCGCCGGTGCGCGGCGACGTCTATCTCGCCAATGCCGCCACCGAGTCGCAGGTCAAGACGCTGAATGCCAGCGGCCAGCTCGCGCAATATCGCGTGCTGCACTTCGCCACCCATGGCGCGCTGGCCGGCCAGCTGCGCGGCACCAACGAACCCGGCCTGATCATGACGCCGCCGCAGCAATCGACGCGTGAGGATGACGGCTACCTGTCGTCGTCCGATATTTCCGCACTGAAGCTCGATGCTGACTGGGTGGTGTTGTCGGCGTGCAATACGGCGGGCGGTGAGAAAGCGAATAGCGAAGCCTTTTCCGGCCTCACCCGTGCGTTCTTCTATGCCGGCTCCCGCGCGCTGCTGGTCACGCACTGGCCGGTCAACTCACAGGCTGCGGTCATCATCACCACCGGCACGACTAACGCACTTGCAACCCAGCGCGACCTCGGCCGCGCCGAGGCGTTTCGCCGCTCGCTGGTGAACCTGATCGGCAAAGGTGGCGCCTATGCCCATCCCAGCGTCTGGGCGCCGTTCGTCCTGGTCGGTAATGGCGGCGCTTAAGATCTAGCCACCGGCGCGGCTGTCTTTCTGCATTTCGTTCTTGCGCATCGGCATCGCATCGATGCGGCCAAAAATATCATTGGCGGCCAGCGGGCCCTTGGAGGCGAAGGCCGTGTTGCCGTCCTTGCCGACAAGGAAGACGCGGAACTCATTGCCATCCGTCGCCAGTCGCTTGCGTAATTCGCGCGCCTGCTGGCCGTCGCCAACAGCTTCCATCAACACGATATTGCGCTCGAACATGCCGTTCGACGCGGATTCGAGATGGCGGCGCTGGGTCCGCAGCTCGCCATCTTGAGCCGACGGCGCCACCACGACCAGCACGCGGCTCTTCCAGCGCAGCCCGGCCAAAGGATCCGCCTTGGCCGGCAGGACCGTGGCCAGTGCAACGACGGCACTGGCAGAGAGAGCAATGGCTACGCGACCGCCCAAGGCGGTGCGACGAGAAAGACGCTTCATTCTGGCTGTCCCTTGCCGACATTGCGGCGCATCTGCGCCGCTTCAAGCATGACGCATTTCCAACCGGCTTACACGGCAATTGTTTCATGCCTGCGTCAGCACGAAACAAAAGGACGCACCCACGAAGCCGTTTTCCGATGCGGCGCCAACGGGCTGAAACCCGGCATGGTTATCACTCCGCCCAGCGCCGCAGCGGACATCGCTGCCCCCGGACGGAGACAGCCATGCGCATCCTCAGCTTCATCCTCGCTTTCGGCTTCGTATGCGCTGCTCCGGACTTCCACGCGACGGCCGACAGCAGCCTCCCCGGCGCTGGCACCTTCACCTTTTCCGGCTCGCAGCTTGGGCATGTGACGACGAC
>NZ_JBIISY010000258.1:0-8076 GCF_044340795.1 Tardiphaga sp. | reverse complement strand
AAACAGGACTTCATAGACCAGATGAAAAGGATCCGGCGCGAAGGTCACCAGCAGTCCGGCGCCGAGCGCGCCGACCATCAGGCCGATGAACGCACTGACGCTGTTGAGCAGCGGCCCGCGCTGGCGGTCGCTGTCGAGAATGGCAGCACCGAGGGTCGTCGTCGAGGCGCCGACACAGAGGCCCTGGACGGCACGGGCGAGAATGAGGTCGCCGACATCAGTGGCATAGGAGAACAGCATCATGGCCACGGCATTGACGAGCAGACCGCCGAGGATGACCGGGCGCCGGCCGACAAAGTCAGACAGTCCGCCAACCGTGAGGAGTGCCGTGAGCAGACTGATCGCATAGACCGCGAATACGAGCGTGATCATCAGCGGCGTGAGATGCATGCTCTCCTGATAGAGCCGGTACAGCGGCGTCGCCGCGCTGCTGCTGCCGACCACGGTGGCAGCCGCCACGAAGCTGAAGGCGGTCATGGCCCAAAGCGGCACCTTCGCGGGCGTCGCGCCTGGCGCGGTGGACACGCATGTCTCCCCAGGGCTTCCTTGCATGCCGGCCTCCTAAAGGCTAATTATTCGCTTTAACGAAGCTAGGCCGCTTGGCGGCTTAATGCAAATACTTTGCGTTAAGCGTTTCGGCATGGCTCATCTGCCGAGGATGACGTGACGACGAAGGAGCGGACCAGAACAGGCGGTCGTAGCGCGCGGATCCAGAGCGCGGTGCATGACGCTGTGCGTAAACTGGGCGGCCTTTCCACCCGAAACCAGATCACAGTCCCGCAAATCGCCGCCGAGGCCGGCGTCACGCCCTCCACCATCTATCGCCGCTGGGGCGACCTGCAATCGCTGCTGGCCGACGTCGCCGTGGCCCGGCTGCGGCCGATCGGGGAGCCCGACGATACCGGCGCCATCGAGTCTGATCTGCGGGCCTTCATCGAGCAGTATGCCGAGGAAATGTCATCTCCGGTCGGCCGCGCGCTGCTGCGGGACGGGACATTGGACGCCGCTGAAGGCCAGTCCTGTGTGTGCTGCAGTTTCACCAATGATCATCTCACCACCCTCACCGAACGGGCCAAGGCGCGCGGAGAAACGCCGTTCGACATCGATGAAGTCATCGATCATGTGGTCGCACCGATCGTCTATCGGATCCTGGTCAGCCAGGAGCCGCCGACGCCGGACTATTGCCGGAAATTGATCGACCGGATTTATCCAGCGCGCGGCCGCAAGGCGGACTAGCGAAGCGTCATCCGCCCTACGGCGCGGTTCTTTACTTGTTCAGAAAGTTCAGCGGCAAGCCACCGCGCGGCCAGTCCATGGCGATCAGCTCGCCCTTGCCCGACAGCGTGATATAGGCCGTCTTCAGCTCCGATCCGCCGAAAGCGATATTCGTCGTCACGCGATCGCCGGTCTCGACCTGCTCGACCAGCTTGCCATCCGGCGCGATCACCGAAATGCAGCCCGACACCAGCGTGGCGACACAGACATTGCCCGAGGCTTCCACCGCCAGCGAGTCGAACATCTGATAACCGCCGAGGCCCGCAATCGGCCGCCCGCGTTCGCCGCGATAGATGGTGTCGCCGGGCACGACCTCGCCGGGAGCGCCGACATTATAGGCCCAGAGACGGCCAGTCGGCGTCTCGGCGATATACATGGTCTTCTCGTCCGGCGAGAGACCGATGCCATTGGCCGGCAGCACGCCGATGACCTGTTCGGTAATCTCGCTCATCCCCGGCTTGATGTAATAGGCGCCACCGACATCCATGTCGCGCGCACGGCGCTTGCCGAGCTCGCTGAACCACAAGCCGCCCTGCTTGTCGAAGACGAGATCGTTGGGGCCCTTCAGACTGTGCTCGCCGCATTTGCTGAACAGCGTCTCGACCTTGCCCGATGCGAGATCGACACGCTGAATCGCACCCCCGATATAGTCATGCGGCTCCGGTGCATGCGGCATCAGGGTGCCGCGCGACGGCACCCAGCTGAAACCGCCATTATTGGTGATGTACATCTTGCCATCCGGCCCGAGCGCGGCACCGTTGGGGCCGCCCGGGATCTTGGCGACGACTTCCTTGCGGCCATCGGGATAGATCCGCGTCAGTTGCTGCGCGCGGATCTCCACCAGCACCACGGAGCCATCCGGCATCACCACCGGGCCTTCGGGGAATGCGAGATCGGTGGCGAGAACGCGGATGTTGGGGCTGGACATGGGCAAGCTCTCCCTTGGCTTTTCTTTGGGCACCGATCACTGCCGGCGCGTGAATGGGGAAGTAGATCAAACCGTCCCGGACCTGCCAAGGCGCGCAAATGCATGGCCACTTGCACGCCAGCGCCATTCCGCCTTAGCTGCGTTCACAAAAACAGAACGTCAAAAGAAACGCCGAAAGGGAGCTTATGTCCGAGCCAGCCGCTGCATCATTGACATCAGATGAAGTGCTTTATTCCGTCGCGGACAATATCGCGACCATCACGCTCAATCGCCCCGAGCGCATGAACACGATCTCGCGCGAGATGCTGGCCCAACTCAGCGCCCTCTTCCTCAAAGCCGATGCCGATCCCGACGTGCGCGTCGTCGTCCTGACCGCCGCCGGCCGCATGTTCTGCGCCGGCCTCGACATGGTCAGCGCTACCCAGGGTAAGGGCATCGGCTCGGCCAATGACGCCAACAGTTCGCGCACCACGCTGGACATGAAATCCGCACAGCCGATCGTGATGTTCAACATGGAGAAGCCGACCATCTGCCTGCTCAATGGCGCCGCGGCCGGCTATGGCATGGACATCGCGCTCAACTGCGACATCCGCATCATGGCGGAGAGCGCCAAATTCGCGGCCGCTTTCGTCAAGCGCGGCGTGGTGCCGGAATCCGGTGGCACCTGGTTTCTGCCGCGCATGATCGGCTGGGCCAAAGCGGCCGAACTGATTTTCACCGGCCGCACACTGTCGGCGCGCGAGAGCCTCGAGATGGGCCTGACCAATGAGGTCGTCGCCGATGCCGAATTGCAAGCGCGCGGTCGTGCCGTCGCTGCCGAGATCGCGGCCAATGCGCCACTGGCGGTGCAAGCCGCCAAGCGGATGATGCGCGCAGGCCTTTCGGAGAATTTCGGCGAGCATGTCCATCACGTCTTCCTGCAACTGCTGCCGCTGTTCCGCACCGAAGATTTTCGCGAAGGCATGGCGTCGTTCCTCGAAAAGCGCCCGGCCGACTTCAAGGGCCGCTGAGTCCCTTGCATTGCGATACGGCGGCGCTTGTGCGCCGCGGCGACGATTGTCGAGGCAGGCCCATTTTCAACTTTCCTGCTTGATGCATACTCCCTTGCATTCGAGCCGCATCGCGAAGCTCGCACAGACGGGTCGCCGCGGTTGATCGAACCACAGGGAGGGCCTCACGATGCATGACTTGAAAGTCCTGCGAGCGCTCACGCTCGCCAGCCTCGCCTTCGCGTTCACAGCCACCACCGCTCACGCCCAAAAGAAATACGATACCGGCGCCAGTGATACCGAGATCAAGATCGGCAATATCATGCCCTATAGCGGGCCGGCTTCGTCCTACGCCACCATCGGCAAGACCGAGGCAGCCTATTTCAAGATGATCAACGAGAAAGGCGGCATCAACGGCCGCAAGATCACCTTCATCTCCTATGACGACGGTTACTCGCCGCCGAAGACCGTCGAGCAGGCCCGCAAGCTGGTCGAGAATGACGAGGTTCTGTTCATCATGAACCCGCTGGGCACGCCGGGAAACACGGCGATCCAGAAATACATGAACGCCAAGAAGGTGCCGCAACTCTTCGTCTCGACGGGTGCCGCGAAATGGGCCGACCCGAAGAATTTTCCATGGACCATGGGATGGCAGCCCAGCTACCAGGCCGAAGCGCGCATCTACGCGCAATACATCATGAAGAACCATCCCGGCAAAAAGGTCGGCGTGCTGTATGCCAATGACGATTTCGGCAAGGACTATATCGTCGGCCTGCATGAAGGCTTCGGCGACAAGCTGAAGGACTACATCGTCAGCGAAGTTCCTTACGAGACGGCGTCGCCGACGGTGGATTCGCAGATCGTGCAGATCAAGGCCGCCAATCCCGACATCTTCATCAATATCGCCACGCCGAAATTCGCTGCGCAGGCGATCAAGAAGGTCGGCGAGATGGGATGGAAGCCGGTCCATATCGTCACCAATGTCTCGGCCTCCGTTGGCAGCGTGATGAAGCCCGCCGGTTACGCCAATGCGCAGGACGTGCTGAGCGCCGCCTATATGAAGGACCCCAAGGACCCGACCTGGAAGGACGATGCGGGCATGAAGGAATGGAGCGCCTTCATGGACAAGTATTATCCCGAAGGCGACAAGGACGATGGTGCCACCGTGTTCGGTTACGGCGTCTCGCAGGGGATCGTGCAGGTGCTCAAGCAATGCGGCGATGACCTCACCCGCGAGAACATCATGCGGCAGGCGGCCAACCTGAACATGGAGATCGGCATCTATCTGCCGGGCACCAAGATCAAGACCAGCCCGACCGATTTCAGCCCGCTCGATCAATTGCAGATGATGCGCTTCAAGGGCGAGACCTGGGAACTGTTCGGCCCGCTGATGTCGGGCGAGAAGGAATCCTAGGACATCTGCGGAACGGCATGCGGCCCCTCTCCATTTGTGGAGAGGGGTTCTCCGCTGACATTGCTATGCGCCTTGCGTCAAACATGCATACTCGCGGGCAAGCCGCGTGGCCGATGCAAGGCCGCATGCAACAAGAAAAGTCAGAGGAAACCATGCTCGCTTCATTGCCCAGCCGAACCACTTTCGCGCTTGCCAGCCTCCTGATTGGCGTCTGCACCCTGCCCGCTCTCGCGCAGAAGAAATACGATCCCGGCGCCTCCGATACCGAAATCAAGATCGGCAATATCATGCCGTATAGCGGACCGGCATCGTCCTACGCTTCGATCGGAAAATCCGAAGCGGCCTATTTCCGCATGGTCAACGACCAGGGCGGCGTGAACGGCCGCAAGATCAATTTCATCAGCTATGACGACGCCTATTCACCGCCGAAGACGGTCGAGCAGGCACGCAAGCTGGTCGAGAGCGATGAGGTGCTGCTGATCTTCAATCCGCTGGGCACTGCGACCAATTCCGCGATCCAGAAATACATGAACATCAAGAAGGTGCCGCATCTCTTCGTGTCATCCGGTGCATCGAAATGGGCCGATCCAAAACACTTTCCCTGGACCATGGGCTGGTCGCCCAGTTACCACAATGAAGGGAAAATCTGGGCCACGTGGATTCTGAAGAACCATCCGGACGCGAAGATCGGCGTGCTGTTCCAGAATGACGACATGGGCAAGGACTACTTCAGCGGCGTGCGTGAGGGGCTCGGCGACAAGGCCGACAAGATGATCGTCACGCAGGCAAGCTTTGAGATCGCCTCACCCACCGTGGATTCGCAGATCGTGCAGATCCGCACCGCCAATCCCGACATCTTCCTCAACATCGCCTCGCCGAAATTCGCAGCGCAGGCGATCAAGAAAGTTGCCGAACTGAACTGGAAGCCGGTGCAGATGCTGGTCAATGTCTCGCAGTCCGTCGGCTCGGTGATCAAGCCCGCAGGCTTCGACAATGCGCAGGGCGTGATCAGCGCGGCCTATATGAAGGACCCCACCGATCCGCAATGGAAGGACGATCCGACCATCAAGGAATGGCGCGCCTTCATGGACAAGTACTATCCGGACGGCGACAAGAACGACATCTACACACTCTACGGCTTCGGCATCGCGCGCACGCTGGTGCATATCCTGCAGCAATGCGGCGACAACCTCACTCGCGAAAACGTGATGAAGCAGGCGACCAGCCTGGATCACGAGGTCGGCATCTTTCTGCCGGGCACGCGGATCAAGACCAGTTCGACCGACTACAGCCCGTTGCAGCAATTGCAGATGATGCGCTTCAAGGGCGAGCGCTGGGAACTGTTCGGGCCGGTGCTCAGCAGCGAATGAATCGCTGCTATTTCGCAGCATCCTTCGCGGCCGGCGCCGCATCCTTTGCAGGCGCCGGTGCCGGCTTGGCCGGAGATGCCGCCGCGGCCTTCTGGGCCGCCTGCAATTCCTCGACGGTCTTCCGCAGACTCGTCACCGTCGCCTTCAGCGCATCGATCTGGCGATTGGCTGCGTCGAGGCGCTGCTGCTGATCCAGCCGCAATTTGCCCACGGTTTGCTGGAGAAAGTTGACATTGCTTTGCAGGCAGCTGGTGCGCCGCTCCATGGTCTTCTCGACTGTGCAGATCTCGATGCCGGGCACGTCCTGCGCCATCGCCGCGCTGCTGCCCGCCACAAGGAATGTCAGAGTGAGAAGTCTCGAGCTGCGCATTGCACATCCTTTCATAGCGATCCAACCATGAGAGCAACGATGTTCATGGCTGGCTGTCAATCACACCTGATGGGAACGACAGACGCCGCACGCCGTTCCTTCGGCCGGAGCATCCCATGGTGACACGCGATCAACGGCTGGCAGAATTCAACACACAGGACGTCCCGCCCACCGCCGAGCCTGTGCAGGTTTTGTGCGAAGACAAGAGTGGCACCTATCTGCTGCCCTTTGTGTGCGTTCATGCCGATGGAGAATGGCGCAATGCCGGGACGGGCGACCTCGTGCAGGCCCGGGTCATCGGCTGGCGCTTGCCCAAGGCCGGATGACAGTTCCATGAAACGTCGCAGCAGGAAAGTTCCCGCCTGATTTCGAGATGAGACGCTCAGTCAAGTAATTCGGCAGATTTCACCCAAATTGGTGACGCTTCGTTCTGTGGGATAGCCTACGTCGGTATTTGGAGACTGGTTTAGCGGCTGCGTTAGCAGCTTAGCGGGTCTATTTACCGCCTCGGCGGACCATATATTGACGACGCAGACCTTTTGAGTGGGGATACTGAGGATCAAGGCCGGCTTCTTCGCCGGCCTTTTTCGTGGCGCTGATCAGGAGGCCGGCTGGCCGTGGCGCTGCCCGAGCAGGCGGACGAGATCGACCTGGCGATCGACACCGGTCTTCATGAAGACGGACTTCAGCTGGGTCCGCACCGTATTGAGACTGACGCTCTGGATCTTCGAGATCGAATCCACCGACTTGCCATCGATCACCAGACTGGCGATGCGCGCCTCCGCCGGGGTGAGATCGAACAGCGCCTGCAGCAGTTCCGGACCGGGGCTGCGCTGCTCGGTCACCGGCGTCAGGAACACGATGGACATGGCGCCGGCGAAGAGATCGAGCCCGGACAGCCGTAGCGGCAGCACATGTGCGATGAACGGCGCATTGGCCTCGCTGCCGGCGACGGGGATCGAACGGCCGGCTTTGGTCAGCGACGCCGGCACCGTCAGCGCTTCCCTGAACATGATCTGCGCGGCGGACGATGTGAACTGCACCTGATCCTGCGTACCGACCTGAACCGCCGGGCCGAGCGCGAGGAAACCCGGATTGGCGGCAACGGCCTTGCCGGTCTGGGTCACCGCGGCAGCGGGAAGACCGATCAGGTCGAGCGTATTCACCGCCGTGCGGGCGCGCTCGAAGCCGAGGCGGCCGGACAGCACCGCCGCACGCGCGATGTGCGGACGCAGGATGTCCAGTTTTTCCGCGGTCGCTCGCTCCACCGGGCCCTTGGCAAAGGCCTTCTCGATCGAGACCACGAGCGTATCGCCCGCTGGGGAACGGATGGTCGTGCCGACACACCAGCCGAGACCACCTGGCCGCAACACGTCCGTATAGAACGGCTCGGCATCAAGCTCAGCTTCGGTGAAGCGATCGAGATCGGTGAGGAACCGCGCCTCGGTGTTGGGCACCAGACGCTCGCTACGCGGGTTTCGCTGCGCGTAAGGGCTGCGTGTCCAGCGATCGATGCCCGCGGAAATGCTGTCTGACGACAACCACCGTGGTTGCCCGGGCGCAGCCGCGAAGATCACCCCACCGACACCATCGGCAATGGCGGTCAAACGATCGAGAAGCCGCGGCCAGCGATCGGCCATCACGCTCGCTTCGTAGATCTCGTCGACAAGCGTTTCAAAGTCAGCAGATGAATCCAGCACAATGGGTCCCGACAACGCAGCAATGTTTCC
>NZ_JBIISY010000257.1:0-8135 GCF_044340795.1 Tardiphaga sp. | reverse complement strand
TCCAGCTTTTCACGCAAGGCGTGGAGATGCAGCACATCCGACGCCGCATAGGCCAGTTGCGCATCGCTGAGCGTGTCGCTGCCCCAGTCGCTGGACTGCTGCTGCTTCGACAGATCGACGCCGAGCACTTCGCGGACCAGATCCTTGAGACCGTGGCGATCCGTATAGGTGCGGCACAGGCGCGAGGCGATCTTGGTGCAATAGACCGGCGACGGCATCACGCCGAGCGCGTTGGACAGCGCGGCAAGGTCGAAGCGGGCGAAATGGAAGATCTTCGTAATGCCGGCATCGCCGAGCAGCTTCTTCAGGTTCGGCGCATCGGTGTGCCCCATCGGGATCTGCACCACATCGGCGCTGCCATCGCCCGGCGACAGCTGCACCACGCAAAGCCGATCGCGATGCGGATTGAGCCCCATGGTCTCGGTGTCGATCGCCACCGACGAGGTGTAGCGGCTCAGATCCGGCAGATCGCCGCGATGCAGGCGGATGGTCATGTGTCGTCGAAATCCCTGTCAGCGCCGGCGACTCGTGGCCGGCGTACACAGTTTAGCGCCTTCAGGCGGGGGTGACGAGAGGCGGCTCGATGCCTTACATGCGCCGATCCGGCGTCAGCTGATTGCGATTGACGCGCAATTCGATGATCGCCGGTCCTTTCGCTGCGACGGCACGGGCAAACGCCGCGGGAAAATCCTGATGCGCATCGATGGCCTCGCCATGGGCGCCGTAGGACCGCGCCAAAGCGGCGAAATCGGGATTGAGCAGATCCGTGCCGCTGGGTCGGTTCGGGAAATGCAATTCCTGATGCATCCGGATCGAGCCATACATCGCATTGTTCACGATGATGACGATCACCGGCAATTGCTGCTGCACCAGCGTGGCGAAATCCTGCGAAGCCATCATGAAGCAGCCGTCGCCAGCCAGACAGACCACCCGCCGTTCGGGATAACGCAGCTGGGCCGCGACCGCTGCTGGCAAACCATAACCCATCGTGCCGGATTTCGGCGCGATCTGCGTCCCCAACTTGCGGTAGCGATAGTAGCGGTGCAGCCAGATCGTGTAGTTGCCGGCGCCGTTGGTGACGATCGCATCGTCCGGCAGCTCCGTATTCAGATGGTCGATCACCGTCGCCAGATCGAAAGGCGGCGCGTCGGTGCGTGGGGCCTGGTAATCAACATAGGCTTGTCGCGATTCCGCGCGCCAGCCTACCCAGGCCTTGCTGTCGAGCGGTGCCAGCTTCGCCAGCGCCTCGGCGAAGCGCGCCGAATTCGCGGGAATCCCGAGCGTCGGGACATAGACGCGACCGAGTTCTTCCGGTCCGGGAAAAACGTGGATCAGCACCTGCTGCGGCGTCGGGACGTCGAACAGCGTGTAATGGTTGGTGGTGACATCGCCGAGCCGATCGCCGATCACCAGCAACAGATCGGCGGTCTTCACCCGCGCCATCAGAGGCCGGCTGCAGCCAAGGCTGATATCGCCGATATACTGACTGCTGCGATTATCGAGCACATCCTGCGAGCGGAAACCGGCCACGACCGGCAGATCATTGCGCTCGACGAAGGCCCTGAACTGATCGGCGGCCTCCGATGTCCAGCCGCAATTGCCGACGACCACCAGCGGACGCTGCGCCTTCTGCAGCATGGCATGGATCTCGGCCATCTGCGTCTCTGACGGCGCAGCCTGAATCACGGTGGCGGGCGCGGCATCGGGGACATCGCTGACGGCGCCGAGAACATCTTCGGGAATCGACAGCACGACCGGTCCCGGCCGCCCCTGCATGGCCACATGGAACGCACGGCTCACCATTTCCGGGATACGGTCGACCGAGTCGACTTCGACCGCCCACTTGGTCATGTCATCGAAGGTGCGAACGTAATTCATCTCCTGAAACGCCTCGCGGCCGAGATGGCTGCGCGGCACCTGCCCGATGATCAGGATCATCGGCGTCGAATCCTGCCAGGCGGTGTGCAGCCCGAGCGCCGCCTGCATGGCGCCGGGACCACGGCTGACGACACAGATGCCCGGCCTGCCCGAAATCTTGCCGTCGGCTTCGGCCATGTGCGAGGCCGTCGTTTCGTGCCGGCAGACGATGAAGCGGATTCCGGCGTCAGGCTCGTAAAGCGCATCGAAGACTGGCAGCGCGCTCTCGCCGGGAACGCCGAACATCCGGTCGGCACCGTTGCGACGAAGCGCGGCAATGAGGATCTGCCCGCCATTGCGTTCACCCGCTTTGGCGGCGACCGACCGGACTGGCTCGTGCTTGTTCATGGCATATCTCGTTCTAATTACATCCGCGCGGTCGTCAGGTCGCCGCCATCACTCTTGAAAAACTTCCTGCCGACGCTTGCTGATGGAGGGCATCACGATGGAGATCAGCAACGCTGCCGACAGCAGGAGCAGTGCGAGGCTGATCGGCCGCTGCAGGAACACCATCGGATCACCATGCGAGGTAATCAGGCTGCGGCGAAAGTTTTCCTCCACCATCGGGCCGAGCACGAAGCCCATCAGGAGCGGGGCCGGCTCGGCATCGAGCTTGCGCAGGATGTAGCCAAGCGCGGTGAAGCCGATGGTCATGTAGACGTCGAAGCTCGAATTGTTCACCGAGTAGACGCCGATGGCGCAGATCACTGCGATGACCAGATAGAGGATCCGGTACGGCACGTTGAGCAACCGGACCCACAGGCCGATCATTGGCAGATTGATGATGACGAGCATCGCATTGCCGATGAACATGCTGGCGATCAGCCCCCAGAACAGGTCCGGCTGACGCGAAATGATGGTAGGCCCCGGCGCGATTCCATGGAGGGTCAGCGCGCCGACCAGCAGGGCCATGGTGGCGCTGGTGGGAATGCCCATGGTGAGCAAAGGCACGAACGAGGTCTGCGCGGCCGCGTTGTTGGCCGATTCCGGACCGGCCACGCCCTCGATGGCGCCATTTCCGAACCGTTCGGGAGTCTTCGACACGCGCTTTTCCAATGCATAGGACGAAAACGACGCGATGGTCGCACCGCCGCCGGGAAGCACGCCGAACAGCGTCCCCAGCACCGTGCCACGCGTCACCGCGCCCCAGGCGCCGCGCAACACCTTCAAGGACGGCCAGATGCTGTTGATCTTGGTGTGATTGACGATGCGCTGGCTGACATTCTCGAGATTGGAAATCACCTCGGCGACGCCGAAGAAGCCCATCACGAGAGCAACGAAGTTGATGCCGTCGGAGAGCTCGATCAGGCCGAAGGTCATCCGCGCTTCGCCGGTGTTGATGTCCATGCCGACCATGCCCAGCAGCAAGCCGAGGAAGATCATGGCAATGGCGCGGAAAGCGGAGCCATTGGCGAGAACCACGGCCGAAACGAGCCCGAGAACCATCAGCGAGAAATAGTCAGGCGAGGCGAATTTCTGCGCCATCATGGCCAGCGGCGGGCCCAGCAGCGCAATGACCACCGTGCCGAAGCAACCGGCGATGAACGACCCGATGGCGGCGATGGCCAACGCTTCGCCTGCGCGACCCTGCAAAGCCATCTTGTAACCGTCGATCGCGGTGACAACCGAGGTGGATTCGCCGGGAATGTTCACCAGGATGGCGGTGGTCGACCCGCCATACTGCGCCCCGTAGTAGATGCCGGCGAGCATGATGATGGCGCCGACCGGATCGAGCGCATAGGTCGCCGGCAGCAGCAGCGAGATGGTGGCGACGGGCCCGAGTCCGGGCAGCACGCCGATCAACGTGCCGCAGATCGCGCCGATAAAGCAGAACAGAATGTTGAGCGGCGTCGCAGCGACCGAGAAGCCATGTCCAAGGGCAGAGAAGACATCCATCATGGCAGCACATTCACCGGAAGCTTGAGAAGCCAGACAAAGACGATCGACGACATGGCGGCGAGGATTACGCCCGTGATGAGGCTGACACGCCATGTGCTTTCACGGGACGCGAAATGGGCAATCGCGACCTGTGCGAGAATCGCGATCGCAAGCCCGGCGCGTTCGATCAGTAGCCCGAATGCCGCAAATGACAGCAGTATGAAGAATAGCGGCCGCAGATGCACGACGCCGGCCGGCATGCCCGCAGTGGTGAGGCCTTTAACGATGAGAACCAGACCCATGCCGAGCAGGATCAGAGCGAGACCGAGCGGAAAATAGCCGGGCCCCATGTCGAGCACGGTGCCGATCGCCAGCGTGCGGATATAGAACAGAGCGACGATGGCAATCGCCGAGAGCAGAAGCCCCGAATAGAAGTCGGTATTGCCGCGCTGGACGATGGTCTTCATCGCACTCCCCATGTCATCGATGAGTCAGGGGCGGGCGGCGAACCGATCGCCACCCGCATGAGACCGGATCAGGTCTTCTTGTCGTTGATTTCCTTGAGCAGGGCGCGCCACTGCTCGACTTCCTTGCCGATCTGCGCCGAATACTCGGCCGGCGTCGTGAAGACGGCAGACGCGCCAGCGACCGCCATGTTCTTCTTCACTTCAGGATCGGCAGCCATCTTCTTCAGCGCATCGGAGACCTTGGCGATCACCGCATCCGGCGTTGCGGCCGGGGCCATGATGCCGTTCCACGATTCCACCGCATAGCCGGGTATCACGGTTTCACCGATGGTCGGCAGGTTCGGCGTGAACTCGCTCCGCTTCTCGGAGGTCACCGCAAGCGCCTTCACCGTCTTGGCCTCGATCTGCGGCAGCGCGTCGGTCATATTGGTGAAGGACAGGCTCACCTCCCCGGCCACCACGGCTGCAGTGGCGGGCGAGCCGCCCTTGAACGGCACATGGGTCATCTTGGTGCCGACGCGGCTGTCGAACAGCGCCACCGAATAATGCATCAGGCCACCGGCGCCGCTCGACCCGTAGGTGAGCTTGCCCGGATTGGCCTTGGCATACTTCACCAGTTCATCCATCGAATTGATCGACAGCGACGGATTGACGATCACCGTTTGCGGAATGGTGCTGACGACGCTGATCGGCTTGAAGCTCTTGAGCGGATCGTAGGACGTGGTCTGTGCCACCGGCGCAATGGAGATCGCGCCCGAGCTGCAGACGCACAGCGTGTAGCCATCACCCGGAGACTTCGACACGAGATCCGAACCGACGATGCCGCCGCCGCCGGGACGATTCTCAACGACGACCGTCTGCTTCAGCTCCTTTTCGAGGAAGCGCGCGGTGATGCGACCAACAGCATCGGTGTAACCACCCGGTGCGTAGGGAACCACGAGCTTGATCGGCTTGGACGGCCATTCCTGCGCGGACGCCGGCAGGACACTCAGTCCGGTACCTACAAGCAGGGCTGCTACGAGAAGTCGCTTCATCGGTGTTTCCTGATTACGGGAGGGATCGGGAGGCTTCAGAAACTATGCAATGTTCGTTCCGACCAGGCCCAGCGCCTGCACGGCCTTGTTCTCGCCATCGGCGAAATCCTTGAGCTCGATCTCGGTCTTCGCGAATTCGACCCGCCTGAACGTCGCCTGATCCTCGAACGGCACGGTGGCATCGATGCCGAGCTTGGTGCGGATGCCTTCCTTGCTGACGCGCACATATTCGTGGCCGCGCGCGCCGGGGATGAGAATGAGATCGCTCGACGCTTCCATGCGGGTGGCGACGGCATATTCGACGTCGACGGGATCGCGGATGTCGATGTCGTGATCGACCACCGTGATGAGATCGAGATCCTTCAATGCGCCGAACGCCGCGAGGATGGCGTTGCGTTGCAGGCCGTTGTGCTGACGGCTCTGCTTCTTGACCTGGATGATCGCGTGAAAGCGGTGCAGGCCGCCGGAGGTCATTTCCACATCGGTGACGATCGGGATCGCCGACTGCAGCACCTTGAGCAGGCTGGCTTCGAGCACATATTTGCGCAGGATGATCGTCTCGCGGCCGAAGCCGTTGATGACATGATAGATCGGCCGCAGACGATGGGTGACCGCGGTGATCTTCAGCACCGGTGCATCGGCAGCCGGCGCCGCGAAGCCGACGAACTCACCGAACGGCCCTTCGGGCGCGACATCGTCCACCGAGATTTCGCCTTCCAGCACGAATTCGCATTCGGCAGGGACAACCATGTCCTGCGAGATTGCCTTCGCCACCGTCAGCGGCTTGCCCGCCAGTCCACCGGCCACGGCAAGTTCGTCGGCATGCTCGGGCATTTGAGAGCCCATGGTGGCCGCAGTGAAATGCAAAGCGAGATCGGTGCCGATGCAGACGGCGACCGGCAGCGCCTTGCCACGCGCCTTGGCCCGATCGAATGCAAGACGGAGATGGCGACCGAAATCCAGCTTGATGGCGACGCGATCCGGCCCCAACAACTGTAGCCGATGATAGGAGGCGTTGTAGATGCCGGTTTCTGGATCCTTCACCACCACGATGCCGGCGGTAATGTAGCGGCCCGCATCGCCCGGCGCATGAAACAATGCCGGCAGCATCTTTGTGATATCGAAGCCGGTCTTCAGCACGACTTCCTGCGACGGCGCATTGCTCACGATTTCCGGCGGCAGCGGGCCACCCATGGCACGCTGCACCAGACCGCGAATGCCGTTGAAATCGAGACCGAAGGCCGCCTCGCAATTCTCCTTCGAGCTGAGGAGATTTCCCACCAGCGGGACGTCGTAACCTTTGACCTTGGGAAACAGCAGCGTCTGCTTGCCGTCATGCTTCTTCAGCACCGCCGCGATCTCGAGATGCGGATCGGCCGCGTTCTCGAATGTCAGAATGCGATCATTCTTGGCAAGACGCGCCAGCGCGGAGCGGAAGCGGGTATCGAGAATTTGCGGCTGCGGCATTTTGTTCTTGTCTCGCGTGATCACGTAATTGCGAACAACGATAGCTAAGCAACAAAGGTAGTCAAGCTCGCTCGGTAGGCACCGCTGATTAATTTACGAGCGTGCACTGCATCATGGATTGGTTTTATCAGCAGCCGAGAGAAGTGTATCGACGGCAGATTGCATCGCAACAACACGGTCGGCCTGCGCTTCGCCGAGGAAATGCCGCACGACAGAATGCACCACCTCGCCGACTTCATCGCGCGTCAGATCGCGATGATGCGCTGTCTTGCGCTGCAACCAGTGAGCCAGCAGGTCATTTTCGAGACGTTCGGCCGCGAGTTCGCTGGCCTTGATCTGCGATCGCAGCTTTTCCGTCTCTCCGCCAGGGGCCGGCACGGGACCGGACTTCAAGACCGTACGTAACTGTCGAAGCGGATGGATCACTTGCGCGCGCCAGGCGCCGCAAGCTGCGTCCATATCTCGAATGTCAGCGGGAGTGAGACGGATGCGGCGCTGTGACGCTGCAAAACTGGCGACCAGAAGCAGCATCACATCGACGCCGGCATCGGCCTGCAATTTCAGACAGGCATCGGAGACGCCAGGCGCGGAATAGAGCCGGAGCGCGAACGCCCAGCTCTCCGACGCAATATCGCGATGATCGCCCGTCATTGGCATAAAGCCAAAGATGACGGGGCCGCACTCATACGATGTCCCGCGGCTTGCCGGCGTTGAGACCTTCCCAGCGGCTCACCACATCTGTCTGGATATCGAACAGATCGAGCACGCGACCGAGTGTCTGGTCGACCATCTGCTCGAGGCTGGCGGGTTTGGCATAAAAGGCTGGGACAGGCGGATAGACGATGGCCCCGATCTCGGTGACGGCCGCCATGGCTTTGAGATGACCGAGATGCAACGGCGCCTCGCGGGCCATCAGCACCAGCCGACGCCTCTCCTTCAGCACCACATCGGCAGCACGGGTCACCAGGGACGATGTCACGCCGGTGGCGATTTCCGCCAGACTGCGCATCGAACAAGGTGCGACGACCATGCCCAGGGTCTTGAACGATCCCGATGAGATCGTCGCCCCGATATTGTCGGCCTGATGGACGACGTCGGCGAGATCAGCGACGTCGGACACCGAGAGATCGAGTTCCTGGGTCAGCGTGATTTTCGCTGACCGACTCAGCACGAGATGCGTTTCGACATCCGTCGCCTGCAACAGCCGCAGCAGCCGGACACCATAGATGGTGCCCGACGCTCCGGTGATGGCGACGATCAGGCGTCGCGGCGCGATCTCAGGCCGGGTCGAAATAGTGGATCTCCATCAGCACGCAGCCGCCGACCGACTTGAACGGGCCATGGAAGACGCCCGGCGGACGAACCGCGTAGG
>NZ_JBIISY010000256.1:0-8138 GCF_044340795.1 Tardiphaga sp. | reverse complement strand
TGCAGGTGCTGCATGAGGGCCTCGCGGACTCCAAATATCGTCCGTGCCCGCTGCTGGTGAAATATGTCGAGGCCGGCTGGCTCGGCCGCAAGACCCAGCGCGGCTTCTACGACTATCGCGGCGAGAAGCCGGTGCCGACAAGATAAGCACTGTACCGTAGGGCGGATTAGCCGAAGGCGTAATCCGCCTGCCGACTGCATGTGACGAAGAACGGCGGATTACGCTTCGCTAATCCGCCCTACGGGTTCTCCGGTCACGGCAGCGTCGCCAGTTCAAATCCCTCATCCACCCATCCTGTGATCCCGCCGGCCATGATCTTCACCGGCAGTCCGAGCTCCGCGAGTCGTAGCGCGCCGCGGGCGGCGCCGTTGCAATGCGGGCCGGCGCAATAGGTCACGAAGATCGTGCCTTTCGGCCACTCGCTCATTTTCGATCGCACGATCTTGCCATGCGGCAGGTTGATCGCCCCCGGCACATGGCCGCGCGCGAACAGCGCGGGTCCGCGGACATCGAGCAGCACGAAATCGGCGCCCCTGGCGAGGGAATCGTGAACATCCCAGCAATCGGTTTCGAAGCCGAATTCGGCGGCGAAATGTTCGCGCGCGAGGGCGCTCGGGGCAGGCGGGATGGCGGTTACGGCGGTGGGCATGGCAGCTCTCCTTTGCCCCGCCAGATCACCGGTCCAGCGCGCATCTTGCAATTGGCGCGAATGCCAATACACGTAAAGATCATGCCAAACCGCACAGGGCCCATGGTGGCCGCGCTTCTGTATGACGGTCTCTGCACCTTCGAATTCGGCGTCGTCGCCGAAATCTTCGGGCTGTCCCGGCCCGAACTGGGGCCGGGCTGGTACCGCTTTGCGAGTTGCGCCATCGAGGATGGACCGCTACGCGCCCATGGCGGCTTCTCCATCACGGCGGATTGCGGTCTGGAGATGATCGAGCAGGCCGACATTATCGTCGTGCCCGGCTGGCGCGGCGTCGATCATCCCGTCCCCGCGCATCTCTGCGAAGGTCTTCGCGCCGCCCATGCCCGTGGGGCGCGGCTCGCCTCGCTTTGCTCCGGCGCTTTCGTTCTGGCGGCGACGGGCCTGCTGTCCGGCGGCACGGCGACCACGCATTGGCGCTACGCCGATACGCTCCGTCAGCGCCATCCCGACATCACCGTCGATGATGCATCGCTCTATCGCGTGCATGACCGCGTCTATACGGCAGCCGGAAGCGCGGCCGGGATCGATCTCTTGATCGAGATCGTCCGTCAGGATTTTGGGCCGGCTGCAGCAAATTCGGTGGCGCGTCGTCTGGTGATGCCCGCGCATCGCACCGGCGGGCAGGCGCAGTTTCTCGAGCGGCCGGTGGCCGCCCGGGAAGGGCTGGAAATCGCGCCGCTGCAGGACCGCATCCGCGCGAATATTGCGACCCGTTGGAGCGTTGGGCGCATGGCGAAGGAAACACGCATGAGCACGCGCACCTTCCTGCGCCGGTTTTCGGAAGCGACAGGCCAGACGCCTGGCGACTGGCTCGCTGCAGAGCGCGTCAGTGAAGCGAAACGCCTGCTGTGTCAGGGGCAGGCCGACATGGAGAGCATCGCCATGGCGGTCGGTTTCGGCAGCGCGCATACCCTGCGCCATCATTTCCGCAGCAGGATCGGCCTCAGCCCCGGCGACTTTCGCGCGCGGTTTATGAGCGAAGCTCAGCCGTAGGGCGGATGAGCGCAGCGTAATCCGCCGCGGAGTTTCCGCAATGAAATCGGCGGGCGGATTACGGCTTCGGCTCATCCGCCCTACGGGTTGAGCATCCGCATCGCCTGCGCAACGCCTGGCACCATCGCCACGATCATCGCCATGCCCATGCCGATCCCGCAAAGCTGCGCCATCACCATCTCGCGTAGCGTGATCATGTTACATACTGGGCGACGCCATGACCGAACGACCAGTTTTCCGGCAGCACCTCGACGAGATTGATGAACACATCCTCCGGCCGCAAGCCGGGATCGGCAGCGAGCTTCTCGACGATCCGCTTGTAAAGCGCCTGTTTCTGCTCGCGCGAACGGGTGTTGCTGACTGTGGCCTGGATGATCACCAACGCGTCGCTGCGCTGGATGTTCATGTAAGCAGGGTCGTAGATGAAGTCGCCGTCGCCATGTTCGTGGATGGTGACGAAGCGGTCGTTCTCGGGAACGTTGAACGTTTCGCGCAGCGCTTCATAGACGCCGTCGGCAATGGCGGCGCGGTGGGACTGCGAGGTGCCCTTTTTCAGCGAGATGCGGATCAGCGGCATGATGGTCTCCTATCGATCAATTCCGACAAGTGAGATTTAGCGCTGCCTTGATCATTGGAAAACGATATGAAATAATATTTCAATAATGTCATTCTGAAATGATTGGCCCATGAAAGCGCTCGATATCGAAGCCGTGCAGGCCTTCGTACTGGTGGCCGACCTCACCAGCTTCACCCGCGCCGCCGAGGCGATGGGGAGCACCCAGTCGGCGATCAGCCTGAAGATCAAACGGCTGGAGAGCGGTCTTGGCAAGCGCCTGCTGGAGCGGACACCGCGGCTGGTGCGGCTGTCGACGGAAGGCGCCGCCTTCCTAGCCTCGGCGCGAAACCTCGTCGCCGCCCATCAGTCGGCCATTGGCTCATTCGTGGTCGAGCGCAGGCGGCTGGTGGTGGGAATCAGCCATCACCTTGTCGGCGCCGATCTCCCCGATGTCCTGAAACGCATGAATGCGACGGATCCATCGCTGGTGATCGAGCTGCGCATCGACACGTCGCGCGTGATGCTGGCTGCCTATGACGCCGGCGATCTCGATGCCGCCATCGTGCTGCGCATCGACAAGCGCCGCGGCGACGGTGAAGTCCTGATGGAAGAGCCGTTCGGCTGGATGGGAGCGCCGGATTTCCACCATACACCCGGCGAGCCGCTGCGGTTGGCGGCACAGTCTGCGCCATGCTCGGTGCGCTCCGCGGCTATCGCCGCACTCGATGGCGCCGGCATCCCGTGGACCGAGGCCTTTGTCGGCGGTGGTGTCGCGACCATCGGCGCGGCGATCTCGGCTGGTCTGGCGGTGGGCGCACTGGTGCGCCGGGTGGCGCCCGCCGGCAGCATCGATCTCGGCCCGCGCCTCGGTCTCCCGAAACTGCAGGATGCCGAGGTGATGCTGCATTCCAGCCTCACCGACTCCCGTGCCCGCGGCGCGTTGCGGACGCTTGGCGCCGCGTTCCGTGCGGGGGCGAGCTAGACAGCTTTCATTAACCCCGCACCGCTATACCGTCCGCACCACGTGTCGGAGTTTTGCAGATGGATATGGCTTTGGTCGCCAGCGCACTTGCCATGAAGCAGGCGGGAACGCAGCAGCAGATCGCAACCTCGCTCATCAAGCAGAACGCCGATATGGAGCGCTCGACGGTGCTCACTTTGCTCGAAGGCGCGCCGTCCCAGGCCAATCTCGGCACCGGTGTCGGCGGCAAGGTGGATGTGACGGCTTAAGCCCGCCACACCCTCCACCCTCATCGTGAGAAGTGGCCTCACACATCCACGATCGTCTTGAACCCGCCGAAGATCATGCGCTTGCCGTCGAACGGCATCTTGTCGGGTCCCATCATCTTTGCCATGCGCGGATCCTCCATCACCTTCTTGTTGATGCGGTCGCGATCCTTTCGTGACTTGTAGAGGATGTAAGCGAAGATCACGGTCTCGTCGGGCTTCATCTTCACCGCGCGCGGAAACGACGTCACCTTGCCCATCTCGACATCGTCGGCAACGGCCTCGCGATAATCCAGTGCGCCAAATTCACGCCAGATCTTGCCGGCCTTGCGCGAGATCTTGCGATAGGTGTCCACGTTCTTCTTTGGCACCGCGATCAGAAATCCGTCGATATAAGGCATCGGTTATCCTCGGTTGATGTGCGCGGGCGCCCAGCCAGATGCGCCGGCTCGTAGAAGACGATCATCTCCACGCTGGTCCGACACGATGGCGCGAGATTTCATGGCAGGAAACGGCGGCGGTGTGTCGCATGCCTGGCGGTGATGGCATTGACTGGCGGTCGGCCCGATGCGCGATCGGGCGCAGAATCGGCCGATCGATTCAACTTTAACGACCCATCTCACCCGCAATAAATACCTCCAAATGTATCCAGCTACCGCACATTATCAGGCGGGGCGTGGGCATGTATCGGGATTTCTCGGGCGTTGAACGCGCCCGGTCACAGGACGCGATTGCCTTTGACGGCTTCCAGCGCGCGCTCGAGTCCGATGCCGCAAGGATGGAGCGCGCCCTTCACCGCACCCATTTTGAGGCAGTGACGCAGCGTCTCGGACACGCGGAATTCGCCGATCTGCGCGTTATGATGCAGCGCCTGTTCTCGCGCTTGCGGACGCCGGTCTTTCCGAAGCGCGCGCATGATCCCATCGCGGCGGGGTTCTATCAGAGTGCATTGTCGCATCGCTGGGCCGAACTGCATGTGGCGCTCGCCAGCACCACAGCCATGGCCGAGATCGCCACCTTCATCGATCTGGCGCAGACGATTCAAGCGGCGGGTCTCACTGCGGAGATGCATGTCCATCTCGTGCGATGGGAGAATTTCGTCGATGTCGCACATCTGACGACGCATATGCGCGAGGCGGCATTTGCCGAGGCGCGAGAAAAGGTGGCGACGACACTTGCCGATGCGCGGCTTCGCTTTGTGATCTCGACCATCGATGTCGCTATTGCCGGGACACTGGCAGAGACGAGCGGCCCGACGGACGTTCTGGGCCTGCTGGCGTTGCTGGATTCGCCGCTGCGCATCGCGGACGCCGAACTAGGCCGCCATCGCGACTGGATCACCGCCTTCTATGCCCGGCAGCGCTCGCTGCAGCGGCTCGGTGAAGTCCAGCCGTTGGTCGATCTCGCGATCCGGACCGCGGTGGGGCGACGCGCTGCGGCCAGCTGCCGGCAGCATGCCGACACGCATTCGGGTGCCTGCCTGCTGCTGACATCCGAGCTCAATCAGCGCTTCCTGCCATGCTACGGCGACAGAATCCCGATCGCGAATATCTCGTTGGGCGGGTAGCTCAGTAGCCGGCAGCCTTTGGCGTCACGGTCGCCTTGATCAGCTTGATCGCATCCTCGCTGGCCCATTCGGCCGGACCATTGATCGTCGCGATCTCGCAGCCCTTGGCGTCGATCAGCACCGAGGTCGGCATGCCCAGGGCACGGCCGACACCCTTCAGCTCCTGGAACACCTTCGCGCTGGCGTCCGTGAAGTAATCGAGCCGGGTCAGGTTGCCGTCCCTCAGGAAGGCCTTCGGCTTCTCGGCGTCACGGGTGTCGATATTGATCGCCACCACCTGGAAATCCGATCCCCCGAGTTTCTGCTCGAGCTCGTTCAGCGCGGGCATCTCCTTGCGGCAGGGCACGCACCAGGTCGCCCACAGGTTCAGGAGCACGGTGCGGCCGCGCCAGTTGGAGAGCTTGGTCGGCTGTCCCTCGGCATCCTTGAATTCGAGATCGGGCAGCTTCAGGGGCGTCTTGGCTATGGTCAGCCCGGCGACTTCGCCACGCACCAGCGGCTCCAGCCGCTTGGCCGTCTCGACGGCCGGGAAGCAGGTCGGGTCGCCCGGCTTGCCGCGCCAGAGGTCGTCGATCCGCGCCACCACGGTGTAGCCGATCATGACACCCACCAGCACCGCACCGAGCACGATGACGCGGCGTTTGCTGGGGCGGGGGGCCGGGGAGGGGGGCGTCTGAGGGGGCTTGGGGTCTGTCATTCGGTCTCGGTTATGGCTATGCAGGGGCGCAAATGACATGCGGCAGATCGCGCGCGATCACCCGGTCCGAATGGCCCGGCCCGCAACAGGATGAGTGACAATTCATGGCTTCACGCAAGGGCAGCAAGTCCAGCAAAACGTCCAACAGCAACAAGATGTGGGGCGGATTGTTCTCCGACAGCCCCGACGCGATCATGGAGGAGATCAACGTCTCCATCGACGTCGATCGCGCCTTGTATGCCCAGGACATTACCGCTTCCAAGGCCCATGCGGCGATGCTTGCCAAACAGGGCATCATCACCGCGAAAGATGCGAAAGATATCGCGAGCGGTCTAGACACGATCCTGTCAGAGATCGAGAGCGGCAAGTTCACCTTCAAGCGCGCGCTCGAAGACATCCATATGAATGTCGAGAGTCGATTGGGCGAGCTGATCGGCCCGGCCTCCGGCCGCTTGCACACCGCCCGTTCGCGCAACGACCAGGTGGCGACGGATTTCCGCCTGTTCGTGCGCGACACCATCGACGAGCTGGACGCTGCCTTCGCATCACTGCAGCAGGCGCTGGTCGATCGCGCGCTGGAACATGCCGATACGGTGATGCCGGGCTTCACCCATCTGCAGACCGCGCAGCCGGTGACCTTCGGTCATCATCTGCTCGCCTATGTGGAAATGGTGGCGCGCGATCGCGGCCGTTTTGCCGATGCCCGCAAGCGCCTCAACGAGAGCCCGCTCGGCTCCGCCGCGCTGGCCGGCACCTCGTTCCCGATCGACCGCCACGCCACCGCAAAGGCGCTCGGCTTCGACCGCCCGATGAACAATTCGCTGGATGCGGTCTCGGATCGCGATTTCGTGCTGGAGACGCTATCGGCGGCCTCGATTGCCGCCGTGCATCTGTCGCGTTTCGCCGAGGAAATCGTGATCTGGACCTCGCCGCTGGTCGGCCTTGTCCGCCTGTCGGACAAATTCACCACCGGCTCCTCGATCATGCCGCAGAAGCGCAATCCGGACGCCGCCGAACTGGTCCGCGCCAAGACCGGCCGCGTCATCGGCTCGCTCAATGGCCTGCTGATCGTCATGAAGGGTCTGCCGCTGGCCTATCAGAAGGACATGCAGGAGGACAAAGCCGGCGCCATGGAGACCTATACGGCGCTGTCACTGTCGATCCGCGCCATTGCCGGCATGGTCCGCGACCTCGTGCCGAACGAGGCCGCCATGAAGGCGGCGGCCGGCGAAGGCTATGCCACCGCCACCGATCTCGCCGACTGGCTGGTGCGGACGCTGAAAATGCCGTTCCGCGAGGCGCATCACGTCACCGGCCGCATCGTCGGCATCGCCACCAAGAAGGGCGTGGCGCTGCATGAGCTCGATCTCGCTGAAATGCAGGCGGTGGAACCGAAGATCACCGCCGAGGTGATGAAGGTGCTGTCGGTGGAATCTTCGGTGAAGAGCCGCGTCAGCTATGGCGGCACGGCGCCCAAGAATGTGACCGCGCAGGCCAAGGCCTGGCTCAAGCGTCTGGAAAAAGACAAGAAATCGCGCTGAACGTGGCTCAAGGGCCACACTTCGACGGGCTGTGGGGTCTCGCCACGGCCCGGCATACTTTGTATGGTGCGTCAGCATTTGGGGATTCCGCTGTGACACGTTCGACCCGCCCGGCACGCGCGCCGTTGCGCTCTTCTTGGGCTCTTATCGTTCTGACCGCTTCCGCGCTGGCGCTTGGTGCCTGTGGCCGTAAAGGCGGTCTTGACCTGCCGCCGCAGGCCTCCGCGCAGCCGATGGGCACCGCGGCGCCTGCCGGCGATCCCGATGCCAATTCGGCAGCTGCGAAGGGCAGCGCGATGACCTCGTCCAACGAGCCGGACGAAGTGCGGGCCGCGCGCGGTCGCAAGCGGTCGTTCTTCCTCGATCCGATCCTGGACTAAGCGCCATGCGCCATTTTGACTATCGCAACGGCGTGCTGCACGCCGAAGGCGTTGATATTGCCGAAATGGCCGAGGCCGTCGGCACGCCCTTCTATTGCTATTCCACTGCCACGCTGGAGCGTCACTACAAGGTGTTCGCGGATGCCTTCGCCGACACCAAGGCGCTGGTCTGCTACGCCATGAAGGCGAATTCCAACCAGTCGGTGCTAAAGACGCTGGCGAAGCTCGGCGCCGGCGCTGACGTCGTCTCCGGCGGCGAATTGAAGCGTGCGCGTGCGGCCGGCATCCCCGCCAGCAAGATCGTGTTTTCCGGCGTCGGCAAGACCGAAGCCGAGCTGCGCTTCGCGCTCGACGAAGACATTCTCTGCCTCAACATTGAATCCGAGCCCGAGCTTGAGCTGCTGTCGAAGCTCGCGAGCGAGATGGGCCGCACCGCGCGCATTTCGATCCGCGTGAATCCCGATGTCG
>NZ_JBIISY010000037.1:0-37842 GCF_044340795.1 Tardiphaga sp. | reverse complement strand
GCGTATCTACGAGGTGTTCCCGATCCTCGCCACCATGAAGGAGCGCATGGCCGGCCGTCTCTCCGGCGGCGAGCAGCAGATGCTCACCATCGCGCGCACGCTGATGGGCAATCCCGATGTGCTGCTGCTCGATGAGCCGAGCGAGGGCCTCGCGCCGATCATCGTGCAGGCCATCGGCGATCTCATCAAGACGCTACGCGGCATGGGCGTGACAATCCTGCTGGCCGAGCAGAACATGCATTTCTGCCTCGGCATCGCGACGCATGCGACGGTGATCGACAAGGGCCAGATCGTCTATCGCGCCACCATCGACGAACTGCGCCACAACGAAGAGATCAAGCAGCGCTATCTCGCGGTCTGACCGCGCAAACAAGAAACTGGGAATAGGAGACCGATGATGAAACGAGACGAAGGACGCGGCCGCATTGCCGTGGTGACCGGGGGCGCTAGCGGCATCGGTCTGGCAACGGCGACTGTGCTGATCGAGCGCGGCTGGCGCGTCGTGATCTCGGACATCAACGCCAAGGCCAATGCGGAGTCTGCTGCGAAGATCGGGGCGGAATCCGTCCCCTTCGACGTCGCCGATGAACACGCCACCGAAGCCGCCTTTGCCGATATCGAGGCACGGCTCGGCCCCATCGAGGCGCTGTTCGCCAATGCCGGCGTGATCCAGTCCGGCGGCCGTTCGGAAGAGCTGCCACTGGCGGAATTCGACAAGGTCATCGCGGCCAATCTGCGCGGCGTCTATGTATCCTGCATCACCGCCGGCAAGCGCATGACCAAACGCGGCCGCGGCGGCATCGTCATCACCGGCTCCGTCACGGCAACGCGCACCGCGCCGCTGCATGCCTATGCGCCGTCCAAGGCCGCGGCGGTGCATATGGCCGCCTGTCTTGCTGCCGACTGGGGGCGCTCGGGCGTCCGCGTCAATGCAGTCTCGCCGGGCTATGTCGGCACGCCGCCAGTGCTGGCCAATATCGAACGCGGCACGCGCGACAAGCGCCTGTTGACCGAGGGCTCCGCCCTAGGCCGCATGGTGGATCCCGAAGAGATCGGACGCGGCGTGGCCTTCCTGCTGTCGGACGATGCGTCGGCGATCACCGGCATCAATTTGCCCGTCGATGCAGGCTGGCTCGCCAGTTCGCATCTGACGACCTATGGCGGCGTGCCCGCCGCGCGCTGAACCGCATCGCCAAGCCCCCCTGACGGCCGCTCTGCCGAGAGCACGCGGGGACGCGCCAACATCATGGAAAACGCATCATGACCTCTGCCGATAGATCCCCCTTCGACCTGACCGGACGCCGCATCGCGATCGCTGGCGCCGCCGGCGGTATCGGCAGCGCGACCGCAAAACTCGCAGCGAAGCAGGGCGCCACGCTGGTCCTGCTCGACATCGTCGGCAAGGATCGCATCCGGGAGCGCGTGGGCGCGGAGCTAGCGGATCGTTCGGAAATCTTCAGCCTCGATACGGGCGTGCGCGCTGATGTCGAAGCCGTGGCGAAACAGGTCGGCCCCGTCTATGGCCTCGTCGATACCGCGGCGATCGCCCCGCATGACGACTGGATGGCGCCGGACTGGGAAGAAGCCCTCGACCGCGTCATCCGCGCCAATGTGAAGGGCCCGATCAATCTCACCCGCGCCTTTGTGCCGGGCATGATGGAGGCCGGCGAGGGCCGGGTGGTGCTGTGCGGCTCGGTCGCCGGCTGGATGGGCGGCCTGCGCACCGGCCCGCACTACGCTTTCGCCAAGGGTGGCATCCATTCCTTCACCCGCTGGCTGGCTAGCAAGTCCGCGCCGCGCAACGTGCTCATCAACGGCATTGCGCCGGGCCCGGTCGAGACCGCCATGACCGACGGCAAGGGCTACGATGTCTCGCTGTATCCGCTCAAGCGCATGGCCAAGGCAGAGGAAATCGCAGCGACCGCGGTGTTCCTGTGCAGCCCCGGCAGCGGCTATGCCACCGGCGCGATCTTCGACATCAATGGCGGCACGCATCTGCGCTGACGCCTATCGACCGAGAGCACTTTTCCGATGACGTCACGTTTGTTTTCGCCGCTGAAGCTGCGCGGCATCGACCTCGACAATCGCATTGTCGTGTCCCCGATGGCGCAATATTCCGCGGACGAGGGCGGCTTTGCCGGTCCCTGGCATCTCGTCCATATCGGCCAATTCGCGGTGTCCGGTCCCGGGCTGATCATCATGGAAGCGGCGGCCGTGCAGCCCTGCGGCCGCATCAGCCGCGGCGATCTCGGCCTGTGGTCCGACGATCACATCGCCGGCCTGCGCGCCGTGACCGATTTTACCCACAGCCATGGCAGCGCGAGGATCGGCATCCAGCTCGCCCATTCCGGTCGCAAGGGATCAGCGCTGGCGCCGTGGCTTGGCAGCACCGAACTCGGCCCGGACGACGGCGGCTGGGACACCGTCAGCGCATCCGCCATTCCCTATCCCGGCCGGCGCATGCCGCAGGCGCTCGATGCAGCCGGGCTGGACGCGCTCAAGGCCGACTATGTCTCGGCCGCGCAGCGGGCGCAGCAGGCCGGTTTCGATCTGCTCGAGCTGCATTGCGCCCACGGCTATCTGCTGAACTCGTTTCTCTCGGCCATGAGCAATGATCGCACCGACGACTATGGCGGCTCGCTCGCCAATCGCATGCGCTATCCGCTGGAAGTCTTCGCCGCGATCCGCGCGGCATGGCCGGAGCATCTGCCGCTCGGCGTGCGCGTCTCCGCCACCGACTGGGTCGATGGCGGCTGGACCATCGAGGACTCCATTGCGTTCGCAAAAGAACTCAAAGCACTCGGCTGCGACTATGTCACCGCTTCATCCGGCGGCATCGTGCCGGAACAGAAGATCACGCCGGCGCGCGGCTATCAGGTGCCGCTCGCAGCGGCGATCCGCAACCAGGCCGGCATCGCCACCATGGCGGTCGGCCTGATCGAGGATGGCCCGCATGGCGAGGAGATACTCGCCGATGGCGCTGCCGACCTGATCGCGCTCGGTCGTGGCATGATGTACGACCCGCGCTGGGCCTGGCACGCCGCGGAGAAGATGGAGCAACAGGCGGCTTTCCCGTCGCAATATGCGCGGTCGCATCCGTCCATGCGCAATCGCGCGCGATAGGCGCAGGGGTTACTTCCCCTTTGCCTCGTTCCAGAGCGCGTCCATCTCCGCGAGCGACGCGTCCTGCACCGTCCGGCCTTTGGCCTGCAATGCCCGCTCGATATAGGCGAAGCGCTTTTCGAATTTCACATTGGTGCCGCGCAGCGCCATTTCCGGATCGGCTTTCACATGCCGCGCAAGGTTCACCAGCGCGAACATCAGGTCGCCGGTTTCTTCCGCGATGTGATCCTGATCGCCGCGCTCCAGCGCTGCCTCGATCTCGTCGGCTTCCTCGCGGATCTTGGCCAGCACCGCCCGCGGATCGTTCCAGTCGAAGCCGACGGTGGACGCCTTGGCCTGTAGTGCCAAAGCCTGCGCCAGCGCCGGCTGGCTCGCTTTCACGCTGGCCAGCAGCGAGGCTGGGGCGGCGACATTCTCGCCGCGCCGTGCCGCGCGCTCCGCCTTCTCCTCGGCCTTGATGCGATCCCAGACCCCCTTCACATGGCCTGCAGTGACATTGCCATCTGCATCCGCAAACACATGCGGATGCCGGCGGATCATCTTTCTGGTGATTGCCGTCACCACATCGCCGAAATCGAACTTGCCTTGCTCCGACGCCATCTGCGCGTGGAACACGACCTGCAGCAGGAGATCGCCGAGCTCCTCGCAGAGATCGTCGAGATCGTTCCGCGCAATCGCGTCCACGACCTCATAGGCCTCCTCGATCGTATAGGGCGCGATGCTCGCGAAATCCTGTTCCAGGTCCCACGGACAGCCGGACACCGGCGTGCGCAGCGCGGCCATGATCTCGAGCAGGCGGGTGATGTCGCGGGAAGGGGTCATGCAGGCTCCGGTCGTAGGGCGGATTAGCGCAGCGTAATCCGCCGCGGAGTTTCAGCCATGAACTCGGCCGGCGGGTTACGGCTTCGCCTAACCCGCCCTACGGCACAGCGCAACTTTCACCATCGCGCCCGGAGTGATATTGCCACCCTATGACCGACACCCGCACTTCCACAGCCCTCGTCCTGTTCTCCGGCGGCCAGGATTCCGCCACCTGCCTCGCCTGGGCGCTGGACCGCTTTGCCCGCGTCGAGACGCTTGGTTTTGCCTACGGCCAGCGCCACGCCGTCGAGCTCGACAGCCGCGCAAAGCTGATCGACGGCATGAAGGCGATCAACCCCGGCTGGGCCGCGAAGATCGGCGACAGCCACACCCTCGACATTCCGACACTCGCATCCATCTCCGAGACCGCGCTGACCCGCGACGTCGCCATCGAGATGGGTGCCGACGGCCTGCCCAACACATTCGTGCCCGGCCGCAATCTCGTCTTTCTGACCGTCGCTGCCGCGCTGGCCTATCGGCGTGGGATCACCGACATTGTCGGCGGCATGTGCGAGACCGACTATTCCGGCTATCCCGACTGCCGCGACGACACCATCAAGGCGCTCAACAGTGCGCTCAATCTCGGCATGGCGAAGAACTTCCAGCTGCACACCCCGCTGATGTGGCTCGACAAAGCCGCGACCTGGGGGCTGGCGAACGATCTCGGCGGCGTGCCGCTGACGGACCTGATCCGCGAACTCTCCCACACCTGTTATCTCGGCGAGCGCGGCGCGCTGCACGACTGGGGCTATGGCTGCGGCAAGTGCCCGGCCTGCGAATTGCGCGCGAAGGGCTGGCGGGAGTTCAAGGCGAGCGCGGCTTAAGCTCAGCCGCCCTACGGCCCGACGCGACAATCCGTCGCGAAATTACCGCTCGACAGCGCGCGACTCAGCTAAGCCTTTGCCATGGGGAAGCTGTTGGGACGAGTGTTGGCTTGTTGCGCGACCGGTCTGGTCGCCGCGCTGCTCGCCGGCCCGAAACCAGCGTCCGCCGCCAATGGCGCTTATGCCGTCGATGCTGCCGATATTTCCGAACTCGGCTCCTGCAAGGTCGAGAACTGGTATTCGATGGCGACGAATACGGATTTCGCGGCCATCGCCAATCCGTCCTGCGTGGTCGATCTCGGCGAGCCCGTCGAGCTCAGCGCGCTGACCAATTACAGCCGGTCCGGCGGTGATTACTCAACCACGATCGCCCCCAAGGCAAAATACAATTTCGAGCCGACCGGCATCGGCAAGTTCGGTGTCTCGGTGCTCGGCAGCATGACCTTCGATGCCGTCACCGGCCAGAACACTGCTGTGTTCGCCGAAATTCCGGCGACCTGGCGCTTCTCGGAGACCACGCGCATCAATCTCAATGCCGGCTGGCTATGGGATCGCGTCAATGACTGGCACTATTTCACATATGGCATCGGCTTCGACTGGAAATTCACCGATACGCTGCAATACACGATCGAGCTGTACGGGCAGGCGGGCCGGGCCGACATGCCGAGCGTGATCCAGCCAAGGCTGCAGACCGGCATCCGCTATCGGCCGAATGAGACGTTCTCGGTCGATCTGATCTATGGCCGGAACATCACCGGCGAGGATTCCAACTGGATCACCATCGGCACCACGATCCGCTTCCCGCCGGAAGGCGGCGCGAAGCTGCGCGAGCCGCATTTGTGAGGCTCAGCCGTAGGGCGGATTAGGCGTAAGCCGTAATCCGCCGCGGAGTTTCAATTATGAACTCGGCCGGCGGATTACGCTTCGCTAATCCGCCCTACGGCACAGCGTTTAAGCGGCGAACGATGCGCGAACTGCTTCCGCTTCCGCAGCAGGCAGTCCCACCAGCGGCGGACGCACGCGGAGCCAGCCGTCGTTGCCGTAGCGCTTGGCCAGCAGCACCTTCAGCGACGGCAGTTGCGCATAGCTCGACACCGCATTGCGGCCCGCCACGATACGCTCCTGCGCCGCTGCGACCTCTGCCGCCTTGGCCGGATCGTTGTAGCCGTTGAACACCGTGGCGAGATCGCCGCCGACCAGGTTCGAGGTCGCGGTGATGCAGCCGGCGCCGCCCATGGGCAGCAGCTTGATCATCAGCGGATCGGCGCCGACCAGCACCGAGAAACCGGGAAAGCGCTCGACGATGGCGCTCATATTGGCGAAATCGCCGGAGGAATCCTTGATGCCGGTCACGATCTCGGGGAAGCGCTTGCGCAGGCGATCGATGACGTCGAGCGAGATCGGCACCGCCGACATCTGCGGGATGTGATACAGCACAACGCGCAGGCGCGGATCGTTCACCCGCTCGATCACCGCCGTATAGGCATCGACGATGCCATCGTCGGACACGCCCTTGTAGTAGTACGGCGGCAGCATCACGACAGCTTCCACGCCGTTGGCGACAGCATGCTTGGTGAGCTCGACCGTCTCCATGATCGACGCCACGCCCGTGCCCGGCAGCAGTTTTGTCGGCGCGATGCCTGACTTCACCACGGCTTCCAGCAGCGACTTGCGCTCGGCCGACGACAGCGAATTGGCTTCGCCGGTGGTGCCAAGCATCGCGATGCCGGTGCAGCCATCATCCAGCAAACGCTGGCAGTGCGCGGTGAATAGACCCTGATCCACCGAGAGATCGGCGTTGAAGGGCGTGGTGGCTGCGCAATAGACGCCGGAGGGGAAGGGGGCTGTCATCGTCGGGCTCTTTCTCTGAAGTTTTGAGGGGAGATCCCCTGCTTTTCGTTCAACGTGCAGTCATTTACTCAGCCCCTCATGGTGAGGAGGCGCATAGCGCCGTCTCGAACCATGAGATGCTGGATCTCAGAGCTTGCCGCCATCCTTCGAGACGCGGCCTTACGGCATGATCTGGCCGCCATTCACCTCGATTACCTGGCCGGTGATGTAGCCACTCATGCTTTCATCGGCCAGGAACTGGTAGGCGCCGACGCATTCCTCCGGCGTGCCGATGCGGCCGAGCGGGATGGTCTGGCGCGAGGCTTCGAGTTGCTCGGCATTCGAGTAGCGCTGATGGAACGGCGTCATGATCACGCCCGGCGCCACCGCATTGGCGCGCACATTGAACGGCGCCAGTTCCTTCGCGAGCACGCGGGTGATGGTCGAGACAAAGCCCTTGGCCGAGCCGTAGAGGCCGGCGCCGCCGCCGCCGCCATTGCGGGCGGCGACCGAGGTGGTGTTGATGATCGAGCCCGAGCGCTGCGCTTCCATGATCTTGGCAACCTTGCGGCAGGCGAAGAACACCGAGCCGATATTGAGGTCGATCACATCGTCATACTGCTCGTCGGTGGCATTGGCGATGGAGGTGCGGCCGAACATAGCGCCGGCATTGTTGATCAGCACGTCGATGCGGCCGAGCTTGGCATGCGCCTCGTCGATCACGCGCGCAGCTTCCGCGCGTTCCGAAACGTCGCCGCGGACCAGATCGGCCTTGCCGCCGGCGGCCTGGATGCCGGCCACCACGTCCTGCGCGCCTTCGGGATTGCCGTTGTAGTGCACGATCAGGTTGGCGCCGAGCGCGCCGAATTTTTTCGCCACGGCCGCGCCGATGCCGGAGCTCGCGCCGATGATCACGATGGCTTTGCCGTTCAGTCCGTTGGTCACGCAGAAATCCTTTCGAATGTTGCCAGCGTTCGACCACGATTTTTGCAACCTGACAAGTTGTCAGATTTTGTGCGCCGCAATACGACTTTTGACCAACTCAAACAATATTTCCGTTTTAAAACAGGAGGGTACACATACTGTCATTGTCCGTGCGCATGTTTGACATGTTGACAAGTTGAGCGCGCCCTCTCATGTTCGCCGCAACCTGGCGAGGAAATGTTTCTAAGAAAGGCCGATCGGATCGATCGGGTTTTCGAATGAAACTTCCGCGTCGCCCTGTGAGCCGCGGTCCGACTTGATGATGAAGCCGATCGATTCCAGCGAACACCCCGATGCGCCACGCCCGCGCAATGCCGGCGCGTCCCTGGTCGACAGGGTCTATGGCGAACTTGCCGAGCGCATCGCCAATGGCGACTACGCGGCGGACCAGAAGCTTCCCGGCGAACACGAACTGGCAGGGATTTTCGACGTCTCGCGCCCAGTGCTGCGTGAAGCGCTCGGCCGCTTGCGCGAGGATGGATTGATCTATTCCCGCCAGGGCTCCGGCAGTTTCGTGCAAGCGCGCGCCAAGGCGCCGCAAATCGGCTTCGCCCGCGTCGAGACCATCGCCGACATCCAGCGCTGCTTCGAATTCCGCATCAGCATGGAAGGCGATGCCGCGCATTTCGCAGCACTCCGCCGCAGTGACGACAATCTCGTTCAGATCGAGGCCGCGCTCGGCCTGCTGCGCGAGGCGACGAAGCATCGCAAGCATCGCGAGGACGCCGACTATGCGTTCCATCTTGCGATCTCGGAGGCGACCAACAACCATTACTTCGCGACCTCGCTGAACGCGCTGAAGGACCATGTCGCCGTCGGCATGAAGCTGCATGGCCAGTCGCTGATGGGCCCGCAGCCGGGTCTCGAAGCGGTGTTCGAGGAACACAGCAGCATTTTTGAAGCGATCCGTGACCGCGACGCCGAGGCAGCGCGCACGGCCATGCGTCTCCATCTCGAGACCTCGCGCGACCGCCTGTTCGAAGGCCGTTTGCTCGATCTCTCGTTCCGGTAGACGAGGAGAGTAATTTGACCGACCACACGACATTTCTTGCCACGCTCACCGGCATCGTCGGCAACCGCTACATCATCGGCCCCGGCGGCGATTTCGAGCCCTATGTGGTGGATTGGCGTGGCCGCTATCATGGCAGCGCGCTGGCCGTGGTGAAGCCCGGCTCGACGCAGGAAGTCTCCGACGTCGTGAAGGCCTGCGTCGCTGCCGGCATCGCCATCGTCCCGCAAGGCGGCAATACCGGCATGTGTGGCGCCGCGACGCCGCTCGGCGATCGCCCCATGATCGTGCTGCGCCTCGATCGCCTCAACAAGATCCGCAGCGTCAGCCGCCTCGGTGACAGCATCGCCGTCGATGCCGGCTGCATCCTCGCCGACATCCAGAAGGTTGCCGACGATATCGATCGCCTGTTCCCGCTCAGCCTGGGCGCCGAAGGCTCCTGCCAGATCGGCGGCAATCTCTCCACCAATGCCGGCGGCACCGCCGTGCTGCGCTATGGCACCACGCGCGAACTCTGCCTCGGCTTGGAGGTGGTCATGCCCGATGGCGAGATCCTCGATGGCATGACGGCGCTGCGCAAGGACTCCACCAGCTTCGACACCAAGCAGCTCTTCATCGGCGCCGAAGGTACGCTCGGCATCATCACCGGTGCGGTCCTCAAGCTCTTCCCGAAGCCGCGGGCGAGGGCAGTGGCCTTCGTCAAGCTCAACAGCATCGATGCCGTGCTCGACCTGCTTGCTCAGGCACGCACCGATCTCGGCGACCGCCTCGGCGCCTTCGAGGTGATGTCGCGCGGCCAGATCGACGTCATCGCCGAAAACCTGCCGCTGGTGACGATCCCGTTCGAACTGGATACGCCGTGGTATGTGCTGATCGAGCTGGTCGACACGCTGCTGACCGTCGATCTCAACGAAGCCATGGAGGCCATGCTCGGCAACGCCTATGAGCGCGAGCTGATCGCCGATGCGCTGGTCGCCTCCAGCGAGACCCAGGCGGCCACCTTCTGGAAGATCCGCCACAGCGTCTCCGAAGGCAGCAAAGCCGCGGGTTATGTCATCTCGCATGACAGCGCGGTGCCGCTGTCGCAGCAGGCGACTTTCGTGAAGCAGGTCGAGAAGCGCATCGCAGCGTATCGCCCGGATGCGCGCATCGTGATGCATGGCCATATCGGCGACGGCAATATCCACGTCCTCGCGATCATTCCCGGCTTCAAGCAGGACCAGAAGAACGAGATCGCCGAGACCATCCTCGGCATCAACACCATCGTCGACGAGGAAACCGCGGCTCTCGGCGGCAGCATCAGCGCCGAGCATGGCATCGGCATCGCCAATCGCGAGCGCCTCGGCCGCGTCGCCAAGCCGGTCGAGCTCAAGCTTTTGCGCAGCGTCAAGGCGATGCTTGATCCCCACGACATCATGAATCCCGGAAAGGTGCTGCCGGCGCAGTGATCGCCGCAGCTTCGACTGCTGAACTAGAATCAAATTCGAGAAGAGGACGACCCATGACAATCAAATCCATCCTGATGGCCGCCGCCGTTGCGCTCAGCGCCGTCGGCTCGGTCCATGCCCAGGACGCGAAATATCCGACCAAGCCGATCACCATCGTCGTGCCATTCGCGGCCGGCGGCACCGTGGACATCATCGCCCGCATGGTCGGCGAGCACCTGCAGAAGAAGCTCGGCGCCACGGTGGTGGTCGAGAACATGGGCGGCGCCGGCGGCAATATCGGCGTCAACCGCGTCGCCAAGGCGCAGCCGGATGGCTACACGATCGGTCTCGCCTCGACCTCGCCGCTGGCGATTGCGCCGTCGCTCTATGGCAGCAAGCTCCAGTTCCAGCCGGAGAAAGACCTCGTCGCCTTCACCCAGGTGAGCCAGGTGCCGAACGTGCTCGTTGTCAACCCGGACCGCATCAAGGCGCGTACCGTTCCGGAGCTGATCGAATACATCAAGGCCAATCCGGAGAAGGTGACCTTCGGCTCGTCGGGCCCGGGCACCTCGCAGCATCTCGCTGGCGAACTGTTCCAGCAGATGACCGGCACCAAGATGATCCACGTGCCCTATAAGGGCTCCAGCCAGATGGTCACCGACCTGATCTCGGGCCAGATCGACATCGCCTTCGACAACGTCCCGCTGCTGCTGCCGCATGTTGCCGGCGGCAAGCTGGCGATGCTCGCCACCGCCACGCCGAAGCGCGCCGAGTTCGATCCCAAGGTGCCGGCCGTCGCCGAATTCCTGCCGGGTTTCGAAGCCGTCGCGTGGCATGGCTTCATCGCTCCGATCGCGACGCCGAAGCCGATCGTCGACAAGCTGTCGAGCGAAGTGCGCGAATTCATGAGCCTGCCGGAAACCAAGAAGAAGATGTCCGAACTCGGCGCTGTCGCCGTCGCCGTGCCGCAGGATGAGTTCACCAAATACATCGCCAGCGAGACCGCACGCTGGAAGACCGTGATGGAAAAGGCCAACGTCACGATGAATTAAACTCTGATGTAGCCCGGATGGAGCGTAGCGAAATCCGGGAAGCAGAGCTTCGGCAGTTCGCCGGTCCCCGGATTGCGCTTTGCTTCATCCGGGCTACGAAATGACGCATCACGCTTTCCGCGTGGTGCATCACCCGAAATCGAGCACCCGCAAACGGGGCCGATCAAACCCACTGGAGGAACGCCCCATGAGATTGCCCTCGATCCTGACGGCTGCCTGCCTCACGCTTGGCACGCTTGCACCTGCATCAGCGCAGGATGCCAATTATCCCAGCCGCGCCATCACCACCATCGTCCCGTTCTCGGCGGGCGGCACCGCCGATATCCTCGGCCGTATGGTGGCCGAACATCTGCAGAAGAAGCTCGGCGCGACCATCGTGGTCGAAAATGTCGGCGGCGCCGGCAGCATCATCGGCGTCACCCGCGTCGCCAAGGCGCAGCCTGACGGCTACACGCTCGGCATCGCCAGTACGTCGGCGATGTCGATCAATCCGACCATCTATGGTGCCAAGCTCAGTTACAATCCGGAGAAGGACCTCGTGCCGATCGCGCAGGTCAGCATGGTCCCCAATGTGCTTGTGGTGAATCCGAACAAAATTCCTGCGCGCACGGTGCCCGACCTGGTCGCCTATCTCAAAGCCAATCCCGGCAAGGTCACGTTCGGCTCGGCCGGGCCGGGGACCTCGCAGCATCTCGCCGGCGAACTGTTCCAGCAGATGACCGGCACCAAGATGGTCCATGTGCCCTATAAGGGCTCGAGCCAGATGATGCCGGATCTGCTCAGCGGCCAGATCGATCTTTCTTTCGATAACGTGCCGCTGCTGTTGCCGCACGTCACGGGCGGCAAGCTCGCGATGCTGGCAACCGCCACGCCGAAACGCGCCGAGTTCGATCCGAACCTGCCGGCGGTCGCCGAGTTCCTGCCGGGTTTCGAGGCCGTCGCCTGGCATGGCTTCATCGCGCCGTCCGGCACGCCGAAGGCGGTCACCGACAAGCTCTCGGCCGAGATCCGTGCCTTCATGCAGCAGCCGGAGACCAAGAAGAAGATCTCCGAACTCGGTGCCGTGGCGATGGATGTCGATGGTCCGGAATTCGCAAAGTATATCGCCAGCGAGACGTCGCGCTGGAAGGGCGTCATCGAGAAGGCGAATATCTCGATGAACTGAGATCCTCTGTCCCGGACGCGGTGCAACGCGTAGCGTTGCTCCGCAGAGCCGGGACCGTATCAAACGCCGTCGTTCGCGATGGTCCCGGCTCTGCGGAGCGGCATAAGAATGCCGCGCCGCGTCCGGGACAAGTAAGAGGTTACTTCTTCACCGAAGCCAGGAACTTCGACAGCATATCCGCTTCCGGTGAGTGGTAGCTGTGGCGATCGCGCAGCTCGGCCGGAGCACTCCAGCCCGGCTCGATCCCCGTCATGTCCGGCAGCTCATGCGCGATGCCCTTGTGGCAATCGATACAGGTCCGCTCGCCAGTAACCAGAAACTTCGCATGGATCGCCGCAGCCCGCGGGGCCTGTTTGGCAAAATCCATCGCGATCGCCGAGTGGCAGTTGCGGCATTCCAGCGAGTCATTCGCCTTCAGCCGCGCCCATTCATGCTTGGCCAGCTCCAGGCGCTTGTCCTGAAATTTCTCGCGCGTCGAGATCGTGCCAAAGATCTTACCCCAGACCTCCTTCGACGCCTGCATCTTGCGGGCGATCTTGTCGGTCCAGTTGTGCGGCACATGGCAGTCCGGGCAGGTGGCGCGGACGCCCGAACGGTTGGCAAAATGCGGCGTGCGCTGCAGTTCCTGATACACATTGTCATGCATCTCGTGGCAGCCGGTGCAGAATTTCTCGGTATTGGTCACTTCCAGCGCGGTGTTGAAGCCGCCCCAGAAAATCACGCCGCCGAGAAAGCCGCCCAGCGCCAGCACGCCGAGGCTGATATGCGTGGCCGGCCGGCTGGCGATCCGCCAGAACCACAGCAGTTTCGCCAGCACCCATTTCACGAACCTCATCTGCCGAGTTCCTTCATGTCGGTGAAGGTGTTCTGGACCAGCGGCCGCGCATCGGTCTGGGTCACGTGGCAGGCCGTGCAGAAATAGCGCCGCGGCGTCACATCGGCGAGCATCTGGCCGTCACGATCCATGAAATGGGTCACGCTGATCATCGGCGCGCCCGAGCCTTCGGTGAATTCGCGACGATGGCATTCGAGACAGCGATTGGCCTTCAGCGTGAGCTGATAGTTGTCGATGGAATGCGGGATCACCGGCGGCTGCTCCGGATAATTCCGCATCACCCGCTTATCGTCGGTGATGGCGCGCGGCAGCGCCGGGGCAGGGACGTCCGACATCGGCTGCGCCGCCCCGGTGACGCGCGGCACGATCTGCACCGCCGACTGCGTCGACTGCGCGTAGATCGCACCGGAGACCAGCACCGTGGCGCCGGCGATGATGGCTGCAAGGAGGGCTTTCATGGCGCTTACACCGAAACGATCTTGACCGCGCATTTCTTGAAATCCGTCTGTTTGGAGATCGGGTCCGTCGCATCCAGCGTGACCTTGTTGATCAGCTGGCTCGCATCGAACCACGGCACGAACACCACGCCGCGCGGCGGCCGGTTACGTCCGGCGGTGTCGATACGCGTGCGGATCTCGCCACGTCGCGACGCAAGGCGGATTTCGGCGCCCTGGTTCAGGCCACGCGCGCGTGCGTCTTCGGGATGCATGAAGCAGCGGGCGCCGGGGAAGGCCTTGTAAAGTTCCGGCACGCGCATGGTCATGGAGCCGGAATGCCAGTGCTCCAGCACACGGCCGGTCACCAGCCAGAGATCGTATTCGTTGTCCGGCGATTCAGCGGCCGGCTCGTAAGGCACAGCGAGGATGCGCGCGCGACCGTCCTTGTTGCCGTAGAACTCGACCTTCTTGCCCGGCTTCACATAGGGGTCGAGCCCTTCGCGATAGCGCCAACGGGTTTCCTTGCCGTCCACCACGGGCCAGCGCATGCCGCGCACCTGATGCAGCATGTCCCAGGGGGCGAGATCGTGGCCGTGGCCACGACCGAACGAAGCGTATTCCTCGAACAGGCCTTTCTGGACGTAGAACCCAAAATCCTTGGATTCGTGATTGCTGTAGTCGGACGGAATCTCGCTGGTCGCGAACTTGTCCACCTGGCCGTTGCGATAGAGGACATCGAACAGCGTCTTGCCTCTGAAGGCCGGATTGGCGTCGAGCAGGGCGGCAGGCCACACCTCGTCCGTGGTGAAGCGCTTGGAGAATTCCATCAGCTGCCAGAGATCGGACCGCGCCTCGCCCGGCGGATCCACGAGCTGGCGCCACACATGGGTGCGCCGCTCGGCATTGCCATAGGCGCCTTCCTTCTCCACCCACATGGCCGCAGGCAGCACGCAGTCCGCCGACATCGCGGTCACCGTCGGATAGGCGTCCGACACCACGATGAAGTTGCTGGGGTTGCGATAGCCGGGATAGGTCTCGCGGGAATTGTTGGGCGCGGCCTGAACATTGTTGTTCACCTGCACCCAGTAGAAATTGATCTTGCCGTCATGGAGCATGCGGTCCTGCTCAACGGCGTGGTAGCCGATCTTGTCTGGCAAAAGGCCAGGCGGGACGCGCCAGAGCTCTTCGGTATGCTTGCGATGCTCCGGATTGGTCACCACCATGTCGGCGGGCAAGCGATGGGCGAAGGTGCCGACCTCCCGCGCGGTGCCGCAGGCCGAGGGCTGGCCTGTCAACGAGAACGGCGAGTTGCCGGGCTCGGATATTTTGCCGGTCAACAGATGGATGTTGTAGATGAGCTGGTTGACCCAGACGCCGCGGACATGCTGGTTCACGCCCATGGTCCACAGCGACATCACCTTGCGCTTGGGATCGGCATAGAGTTCGGCGAGTTCGAGCAGATAGTTCTGGTCGACGCCGGACAGCTTCGACACTTTCTCCAGCGTGTAATCCTTCACGAACTCCTTGAAGGCGGCGAAGTCGATCGGCGTCGTGGCGGCAGCCGTGGCGACACCCTTCGCCTTCTGCTCCAGTGGATTCTCCGGACGAAGCCCGTAGCCGATATCCGTGGTGCCCTTCACGAAACTCGTGTGATTGTCGACGAACTCCATGTTGACGCGGTTCGTCGAGATGATGTGGTTGGCGATGAAATTGAGGATGGCGAGATCGGTGCTCGGCTTGAACACCATCGGGATGTCGGCGAGATCCGAGCTGCGATGTGTGAAGGTGGAGAGCACCGCGACCTTCACATGCGGATGGTTCAGCCGGCGGTCGGTGAGGCGCGTCCACAGGATCGGATGCATCTCCGCCATGTTCGAGCCCCACAGCACGAAGGCGTCCGCAGCTTCGAAATCGTCATAGCAGCCCATCGGCTCGTCCATGCCGAAGGTGCGCATGAAGCCGACCGCGGCCGACGCCATGCAGTGCCGTGCATTGGGATCGAAATTGTTGGTGCGGAAACCGGCGCGCATCAGCTTGGTGGCGGCATAACCTTCCAGCACCGTCCACTGGCCGGAGCCGAACATGGCCAACGCGTTCGGTCCCTTTTCCTTGAGCGTCGCCTTGGCGTGCGTCGCCATGGTGTCGAAGGCCTCATCCCAGCTCACGGGGGTGAGATCGCCGGTCTTGTCATAGACGCCGTTCTTCTTGCGGAGCAGGGGCGTGGTCAGGCGGTCCGCGCCATACATGATCTTGGAGAGGAAGTAGCCCTTGATGCAGTTGAGGCCGCGGTTCACTTCCGCCAGCGTATCGCCATGGGTGGCGACCACCTTGTTGTCCTTGACACCAACCATGACGCCACAGCCGGTGCCGCAGAAGCGGCACGGCGCCTTCGACCATTTGATCGATAGCGAACCGACGCCGCTGGCGACGGGCTGCGCCACTGCCGGAACGCTGATGCCGGCCGCCGCTGCCGCCACTGCCGCTGCCTGTGCCTTGAGAAGATCACGCCGCGAAAGAGTCATTGTTCGTTGTCCTGATCGAGACGTTGTTCGAAAACCATGTTGGCGGACAGCACGCCCGGCCACGACGAGATCTCGGCGAGCATCGCGCCCAGCGCGCCGCTGCCGGGTCCTTCCAGCACCGCGACGAGCTTGTGTTCGGAGCGGTGGTGAATCTCGACGCCGGGCAGGCCCAGCAATCGCGCGGACACCGCTTCCATATGAACTGGCAGCACCGACACCACCGCGCTCGAGATGTGGTCGTGGTCTTGTGCAGACGCGTCAGCACTCGCGCCCGTGAGCAGGGCGCGTCGGGTCAGTTTGTTCGTCATGTGCGTGTCCTAGTGAACCGAAGGCGGGCCGGGCGGGCCAAAGAACATCTGGAAAATCCAGACCGAAAATCCGTAGCCGCCGACGACGCCGACCGCGACGACAGGCCAGATGAAAACAATGATGGTGAGGAAGACGAGCAACTCCGACATGCGGCTGTTGCCCGTGGGTGCCTGATCAGGCGGAGAAATATTCTGGTCCGTCACCATGTGCTCCCCCTTCGGTTAGCGGCCATATGCCTGGAGAAGAGGCGAGAGTCGCCTAGAGCATGGGCACTATCGTCGAGCGAACACGGACCTTCTTTGCGCTATGTCAAAGCTCGTCCACCAACCGTCGGCGCGCAATCCGAGCGCCTGCCTCCGTGCTGCCGCAAGAAATGCAGCCGTCGATTTCGGCCGATTTTTACAAGCCGTTGAAATATCTCGGTGTTAGACTCGACGCGTCTTGAGGCAAACCAGAGGCAGTCTTGCGTCAATCTTGCAAATCGCTCGCGATCATCGGTATCGCCATATCTCTCAACCAGCCCGCTTCGGCCGGTACCGACCTGCTCACCGAGGCGCCCGATCTCGGCGAGTTCTATCCCTACGGCCTCCAGCGCGTGACCGAGATGCTCGACCGCGAAGTCGGGCAGGGCCATCTTGCCGGCGCCATCATGCTGATCCAGCGCCACGGCAAACCGGTCTATTATCAGGGCTTTGGCGTCCGCGATCCCGCCACCATGGCACCGATGACGCGGGACACGATTTTCCGTCTTTATTCCATGAGCAAGCCGATCACGTCGGCAGCCGCCATGGTGCTGGTGGAGAAGGGCCGGTTGAAGCTCGACGATCCCATAGCGAACTACATCCCCGCCTTTGCCAATCCCCGCGTCGCCACCGAAAAGACCGACGCCAGCGGCAAGACGTATCTCGATTTTTCGCCAGCCTTGAAGCCCATCACGGTGCTCGATCTGATGCGCCAGTCGTCCGGCATCAGTTCGGCCTTCACCAATCTCGGCCTGGTCACCGAGCTTTATCTCGGCGCCGATCTGTTCGCGGGTGATTTCGACAATCGTGACTTCGCCGATCGCCTGGCAAAGCTGCCGCTTGCCTACCAGCCGGCCAGCGTCTGGGATTACGGCCATTCCACCGACGTGCTCGGGCGCGTCATCGAAATCGCGTCCGGCATGTCGCTCTATGATTTCGAGAAGCAATATCTGTTCGACCCCATCGGCATGGTCGATACCAGCTACTATGTCCTTGATCCCGCCAAGGCGCCGCGCATCGCGCAGCCCTTGCCGACCGATCGCATCATCGGCAACGAGACGATCAGCGACCCGACCGTCAAGCGGAAATGGGAATCCGGAGGCGGCGGCCTCGTCTCTACAACGGGCGATTATGCCCGTTTCCTGCAGATGCTGCTCAATGGCGGCGAGATCGACGGCAAGCGCATCCTGAAGCCCGAAACGGTCGCGCTGATGCGCAGGAACGAGGTCGCGCCGGCGACCGACGTGAAGCCGTGGGCCTATTACTATCCCGGTGCCGGCTTCGGCTATGGCCTCGGCTTCGGTGTGCGCGTCGGTCCAGGAGAAGACGGCGTGCCGGGCTTCATCGGCGAGATGGCCTGGGGCGGCGCGGCCGGCACCTATTTCTGGACCTATCCGGACCATGACATGGTGATGATCCTGATGGTGCAGACACCGACCCAGCGCGGCCGCATCCAGCCGATCCTGAAGACGCTGGTCTATGAGGCGATCGTCAGGTAGCCACGGCGCGCCGCGTCGTCAGGCGCGCGATGTCCATGAAGGCGCGCACCGCCGCGGTCTGGTAGCGGTGGGTGTCCCAGAGGATCGCCCCGCAGCGACGGATCCAAGGTGGCCCGATGGGGAGCATGACCAGATCCGTCCGGCCGGTGAGGCTGCGATCGGCGAGGATGGTCGGCAGGCCGCCGGACTTCGCCAGTTCGATCAGCGCCTCCACGGAATCCATCTCCACCGAAATGTTGAGATTCATGCCCGCAGGCAATGACGCGTCGAGAATCCGGCGCGTGGCATAGTTCGGCGTCAGCAGCGCAAGAGGGCGGTCGGCCAGAGATGCCAGCGACACGCAGGCCTGCTCCTCCTCGCCCGGCGACTTCGCCGACAACAGCACCAGCCGTTCCTCGAACAGGCGATCGGCGCCGAGATCGGGATTCTGGGGCGGATCGAATGCAATCGCGAGATCGAGATGTCCCGCCAGAATGCGCTGTTCCAGACCAACCGCACTGCCGACTTCCACATTGAGCCGGACACCCGGATATTTCTGGCTGAAGCTCGCGATGATCCCGGGCAGGAAAGCGGTGCTGTAAGTGTGAATGATGCCGACGCGGAGAACGCCCGTCATGCCGCCTTCGAGTTCGGCAATGGCCGTCCGCGCCGCCTCGGTCTGCACCATCAGGCGCTGGGCATGTTCGCGCAGTGCGCGCCCCGTCTCCGTGAGCTGCATGCCATGGGATGTCCGGTCGAACAGCACCGTTCCGAGATCGTGCTCAAGCGCGCGGATCTGCTGGGACAGCGTGGGTTGAGCCACTCCGAGCACCTCGGCGGCTTTCGCCATCCGGCTGTGAGCGGCGACGGCCAAGAAATAGGTGAGGCGTCTCGGGTCCATTATCCGATTATAATCTCCTATTGAATTGATAGTTTCAAGTGCATTGGCCTATTGCCATCTTCGTGGCAAATGACGCCCGGAAACAGCCAGAAGCAGCGCGGAATGCTGCTGCCCCGAACCGATCCGATGGGAGGATTCCTGCTCATGTTGTCTCGACGTTTGTTCGTCTCCGGCGCCGCGCGCGCCGCACTGATCGCCGGCCTGGCCTTCTCGGCCGCACATCCGGCCATCGCGCAGGATTATCCGACCAAGCCGATCCAGCTGATCGTGCCATTCGCCGCCGGCGGTGCCGCGGACATCATCGGCCGAACCATTGCCGAGAAGCTGGGCCAGATTTACGGGCAGCAGGTGGTCGTCGAAAACCGCGGCGGAGCAGGGTCGAATATCGGCATCGGGGCCGCGGCCAAGGCCGCACCCGACGGCTACACGCTGGTGCTCGGCTCGATCGCGGTCGCCGTGAATCCATGGCTCTTCAAGTCCATGCCCTATGATCCGATGAAGGATCTGACGCCGCTGACCCTGGCCCTGGAAACGCCGAATGTCGTGCTGGTGGCGCCGTCATCTTCCATTAAGAACACGCGCGATCTCATTGCTTACGCTAACGAAAAGGCAAAATCCGGCGGCGCGACCTACGGCTCGGCCGGCATCGGCTCGTCGCTCCATCTGGCCGCGGAACTGTTCCGGCAGAAGGCCAAGGTCGATCTTACGCATGTGCCGTATCGCGGCTCGTCGCCGGCGCTGACCGACCTCATGTCGGGCCGGATCGACATGATGTTCGACAACGCCTCCACCGCGCTGCCGCAGGTGCAGGGCGGCAGCCTGCGCGCCATCGCGGTCACCACCAAGAACCGCATTGCCGCGCTGCCGGATGTCCCGACCATCGACGAGTCCGGCGTGCCCGGCTTCGAGCTCGGCAACTGGTGGGCCATCTTCGGGCCCGCCAACATGCCGCCCGCGCTTGCCGATCGCATCAGCGCCGATCTGCGCAAGGTGCTGGCCGATCCGGACGTCCAGCGCCGCTTCGCCGATGTCAGCGGCCGCGTGATCGCGTCCTCGCGCCAGGAACTGGCGGATCATCTGGCCAAGGAAAACGCCCAGTGGAAGCAGATCGTGGACGCCGCCGGCATTCGCGGCAGCCAGTGACACCACTTCGTCCCGCATAGTTTCAGGCCGACAACAGGATCATACGAGCAATGACAACCAACGTGCAGGCGCGGATCGACGGCGTCGAAACCATCCTGGTCGATGTCCCGACCATCCGCCCGCACAAGCTGTCCATGCACACGATGAACAGCCAGACGCTGGTGCTCGTGTTGATCCGTTGCTCGGATGGAACGGTCGGGGTCGGTGAGGGCACCACCATCGGGGGCCTCAGCTATGGCGAGGAAAGCCCCGAAGGCATCAAGCTCACCGTCGATACCTATATCGCGCCGGCCATCCTCGGCGCGGACGCCTCGCGCGTCGCGTCGGTCATGGCCGACGTGAAGCGGCGGGTCAAAGGCAACCGTTTCGCCAAATGTGCCGTCGAGACGGCGCTGCTGGACGCCCTCGGCAAGCGCCTGGGCCTACCGGTGTCTGAACTGCTGGGCGGCCGCCAGCATGACACGCTGCCCGTCGCCTGGACGCTCGCCAGCGGCGACACCACGCGTGACATCGCCGAAGCCGAGCGCATGCTGGATGAGCGCCGGCACAATATCTTCAAGCTCAAGATCGGCCTGCGGCCGGTGAATGACGACGTGGCGCATGTGGCGGCCATCAAGCGGGCCTTGGGCGATCGCGCCAGCGTGCGCGTGGACGTCAACCAGGCTTGGAGCGAGACCGACGCCCGTCGCGGCATTCCGGCGCTGGAAGCCGCCGGCGTGGACCTGATCGAGCAGCCGCTGTCCCGCGACGATCGTGGCGCCCAGGCGCGGCTCAGCGGCCGTTTTGGCGTGGCGATCATGGCCGATGAGGCCCTGCACGGCATCAAGGACGCCTTCGATATCGCGTCGCGCGGTGCCGCTGACGTGTTCGCGCTGAAGATCAATCAGGCCGGCGGACTGTATGACGCAGCCAAGATGGCAGCCGTGGGCGAGGCGGCCGGCATCGGCCTCTATGGCGGCACCATGCTCGAAGGCGGTGTCGGCACCGCGGCATCGGCCCAGGTGTTCTCGACGCTGCCCAAGCTCGCCTGGGGCACCGAACTGTTTGGCCCGCTGCTGCTGACCGAGGAAATCCTGGCGGCGCCGCTGCAATATCGCGACTTTGTCCTGGAGGTCCCGACCGCGCCGGGACTCGGTATCGAGCTGGACATGGACCGCGTTGCATTCTTCCAGCGCGATGGATTTGCGCCGCGGATCTCAAGCAAGACGGCCGTCTGAGACGGATGATGTCGGCCCGGTCACAGCCGTCAGTTTGAGATCCGGGTGTGGGGAGGTTCGGTGGCATGGCTGCCGGACTGGGAGAGACCAAGCTGCCCGGCGCCCAACACGAATATCATTATTCGCATAAGGTATATTATGGAATGTAAATGGGTTAGTGTTTTGAGCGTGTTACGTGATTGAGCCTTGTGCGTCGGTTTTCTTAGCGCGCCAGTGGCCTGCCAATCAGTATCCCGTCGAGGCTCGCCACCGGTCCCATTCATCGCGCTGAGCACCGTGAGATCGACATCAAGAAAAAGAAAGGCCGGCCAATTTGGATTGGCCGGCTCTCATCAATCATGGATGGACAGCGCGATCCGTCAGACGCCGGCCTGGCTGATGAATTTGGTCGACAGATAGGCGTCGAGACCCTCGATGCCGCCTTCGGCACCGTAGCCGGAATCCTTCACGCCGCCGAATGGCGTTTCCGGCAATGCGAGCGCGAAATTGTTGATCGACATCATGCCGGCATCGATATTCGCACCGATGGCCGTCGCGGTCTTGGCCGAGCGCGTGAAGGCGTATGAGGCGAGGCCGTAAGGCAGCCGGTTGGCCTCCTCGACCGCGTCGTCGAACGTGCCGAAACGGCTGATCAGCGCCAGCGGCCCGAACGGCTCGTCATTCATCGCACGGGCCGAGTTCGGCACGTCGGTCATGACCGTCGGCTCGAAGAAATAGCCCTTGTTGCCGACACGATTGCCGCCGGTGGCGACCTTCCCGCCATTGGCCTTGGCGTCCTGCAGCAAGCCTTCGATCGAGGCAATGCGGCGGTCATTGGCGAGCGCGCCCATGGTCGAACTGGCATCGAGTCCGTCGCCGACCTTGATGGCCTTGGCGCCGGCCACGAAGCGCTCGACGAACTGGTCATACACGCCGTCCTGCACCAGGAAGCGCGTCGGCGAGATGCAGACCTGCCCGGCATTGCGATACTTCGCCGCCACCATGATCTTGGCTGCCGATTCCACATCCGCGTCGTCGAACACGATGGCCGGCGCATGACCGCCGAGCTCCATGGTGGCGCGCTTCATGTGCTGGCCAGCCAAGGCAGCGAGATGCTTGCCGACCGGGGTCGATCCCGTGAACGACATCTTGCGGATCACCGGATGCGGAATCAGGAATTCCGACACTTCGGCCGGCACGCCATAGACCAGGTTGACGACGCCGGTCGGAACGCCGGCATCGACGAAAGCGCGGATCAGTTCGGCCGGCGAGGCCGGCGTTTCTTCCGGTGCCTTGACGATGATCGAGCAGCCGGCGGCGAGCGCCGCGGCCAGCTTCTTCACCACCTGGTTGACCGGGAAATTCCACGGCGTGAAGGCGGCGACCGGGCCCACCGGCTCGCGGATCGCCATCTGATAGACGCCCGTGGTGCGCGCCGGGATCAGGCGGCCATAGGCACGGCGGCCTTCCTCGGCGAACCATTCGATGACGTCGGCCGCCGTCATGGTTTCGATCCTCGCTTCGGCGAAGACCTTGCCCTGCTCCATGGTCAGGATCTTTGCGATACTGTCCGCACGCTCGCGGATCAGATCCGCAGCCTTGCGCATCAGCTTCGAGCGCTCATAGGCCGGCATGTCGCGCCAGATCCTGAAGCCGCGATCAGCAGCAGCGACAGCCTCTTCCAGGTCCGCCTTGCTCGCATGAGCGACCGTTCCGATCACTTCCTCGGTGGCCGGATTGATCACGTCGATGGTGCGCTTCGCTTCGGCGTCGCGCCATTTGCCATCGATATGGAGCTGAACATTCGGATAGGTCATCGGTGCTTCCTGTTCGAAAAAGGATCAGGCGCTTCTTACAAGCTCCTGAGGAACCAATACAGGTACAACATGCGATTTATTTCCCTGAACTGGTGATCTGGTTGACGACTTCTCATTCTCTCAAAACCACGGCCGGCGCATCCGCCGGCGATGACGAGCGCCTCCTGTCGTTGACAGCAAGCGCCCTCGCCGATCCCTGATCGACCATGTGACGTGGCGACGTCTGCGACCTCGTTCAGCCACGCGACGGCAGATAGCCGGCGGCAGCGGCGGCCTCGCCGAAGCTCGCGCCGGCCCGGATCCGCTCTTCGACCTTCTCGTCGATCGCCACGATCCGTTCAGCCTGTTCGAGCGCCTTTGCCAGCTGCGCGCGCGGCACGACGACGATGCCGGTGTCATCGCCGACCACCAGGTCGCCCTGGGCCACCCGGACACCACCCACCGTGACGGGCTCGCCCTGGGACTGCAGCTTGAGACGGCGCTTGCCCGTGGTCGGCATGACCCAGCGGCTTGCCAGCCAGAGATCCGTTGCGCGGATTTCGTCCAGATCGCGGCACGCGCCGTCAATCACAACGCCACTGGCGCCTTGCTGCTTGGTGGCCAGCGCGGCCAGGCCGCCCATGGTGGAGATCGGCGCGCCGCCGATATCGACCATCAGGACGTTTCCCGGACCGGCCGACGCGACCAGCGGACCAACGGCGAAATGCGATTTGTCGAAATCGCCCAGCCGCCCGACCTGCTGCCGTGCCGTGACGGCGAAGCCGCACATGCGACCACTGCCACTGCGCTGCGTGAGGCCCTGCAGCACGCCGTCGATGCCCAGTTCGTCGAGCGCGTCCGACCAGCTGCTCACGCCGATCTTCGCGCAACGTCCCAGCAATTCCTGATCACTTGCCGTCATCGGTCATCTCCCTCGATTTTTGATATTGTTCTGGTTTCAACGCGTGGACCTCGCGCGATCAGACGACGGGCGAGCGCCCGCCATCCACATTGATGGCTGTCCCGGTGATGTAGGACGCGTGGTCCGACGCCAGGAAGCAAGCGATGTTGGCGAATTCCTCAGCGGTGCCCATGCGGCCGAGCGGAACGTCGCTGGCGAGGCTGCGCGTGAAATCGTCGAACGACGTGTCGGCAGCGACGGCAGAATATTTCTGCACCCATTGATCGCTGACGATCAGGCCGACGAGCAGGGCGTTGACCAGAATGCCATGCTTAGCGCCTTCCGATGCCATCACCTTGGACAGCGCGAGACCGGCTGCGCGCGTCACCGATGTCGGTGCGCTGCCGGCACGGGGCGCCTTGGCAAAGGTGTTGAGGACGTTGACGATCCGCCCCCAGCCCCGCTCCTTCATGCCGGGCCAGACCAGCCGGCTCAGGCGGATCGCTGCGAACAGCTTGAGATCGAGATCTTCCTGCCACACCTCGTCGGTGATGCCTTCGAAAGCGGATGTGCGCGACGTGCCCGCATTGTTGATCAGGATATCGACGCGTCCGAAGGTCGACAGAACGAAGTCATGAGCCTTCCTGATTTCACCGGCGTCGGAAACGTCACAGCGGAAAGCGCGGACATTCGCATGCCCCTTCCCTTCGAGTTCGCGCACGGCGTCTTCCAGCGCATCCTGTCCGCGTGCCAGCAGGACAACCGACGCGCCGGACTCCGCCAGACGATGCGCGATCGCCAGTCCGATCCCCTTGCTGCCGCCTGTGACCACGGCCACACGTCCATCCATTCTGATCTGCATATCGTCATCCATCCTGCTCAATGGTCCGCTCGTAAATGTGCGATCCGGCGCAACGCAGCGGCCACACAAAACAATGGCCCCATGCAGCGATCTGCATGGGGCCGGTGTCTTACTCCGCCTTGGCGCCGGTGAGTTTCACAATCTCACCCCAACGGTCGAGATCGCGCTGCATGATGGTCTTCAGTTCCTCGGGCGAACTCGGATCGAGCTCGGTGCCGAGCTTCTGCAGGTTCTCCAACATCTTCTCATCCTTCAATGCGGTCGACAGCGCATTGGAAAGCTTGATGACGATGTCCGGGGGCAGGTTCGCCGGGCCGACAAGTGCGAGCCACGCACCGCCCTGCACGTCCGGATACCCCGCTTCCGCCGTGGTCGGCACGTCCGGGAGCAGCGCCACGCGCTTCTTGGTGCTGACCGCAAGCGCACGAACCGAACCGTCCTGGATGAAAGGCAGGCTGCCGGACAGCGTGTCGAATGTGGCGTCGAGACGACCGGCGAGGATGTCGGTCATCGACTGTGCCGTGCCGCGATAGCGGATATGGTTGAAGCTGGTCTTCGAGGCATTTTCGAGCATCGCCATCATGAGATGCGATGTGGTGCCGTTGCCGGTGCTGCCATAGGAGATGATGCCAGGCTTGGCCTTCGCCGCAGCGATGAATTCGGCCGCGGTCTTGTATGGCGCATCCTTGCTGACGGCGAGCACGTAGGGCAGCTGCACGATCTGGCCGACCGGCGTGAAGTCGGTGCGGGAATTGTAGCGCAGGTTCGAATAGACATGCGGGTTGATGGCCAGCGGGCCGGACGCGGAGACCCCAAGCGTGTAGCCGTCGGGCTCGGCCTTGGAGACGGCGGTTGCACCGATGCTGCCGCCCTGCCCGGCGCGGTTGTCGATGATGAAGCGGGAGCCACCCATGCTGCGGGAGAAACTCTCGGCCAGCAGGCGTGCGACGGAGTCGGTTGCCGTTCCCGGCGGGAAACCGACGATGATCGTCACCGGGCGCGCCGGGTAGCTGTCATTGGCATGGGCGACGCCTGCGAATGATAGCATGGCCGCGGTCAGAATGGTAGCGAACTTCATTTTTGTTTCCCTCCGAGTGTCTGTTTTTGGTCGTTGGCAGTGACGTGATTGATCGCGCGCGCCGTTATTCGGACGCGCGCTCCATCTTCAGGAGCTTTCCTGGATTCATGAGATTGTCGGGATCGAAGCACTGCTTGAGCTTGCGCATCATCGTCATCTCGACATCGCTCTTGTAACGCGGCACTTCCTCGATGCGCAGCCGGCCGATGCCGTGTTCGGCGGTGATCGAGCCACCGAGTCTGGCGACGATGTCGTGGACGATCTGGTTGACCTCGGGCAGATAGGATTGCCAGGTCGCCTTGTCGCCGCCTTCCGCCTGCAGCGGATTGTAATGGATGTTGCCGTCACCGAGATGGCCGAAGGCAAAGGAACGGAGGCCCGGAAAGCGCGTTTCGAGCGCGCTGTTCGCTTCCGAAATGAATTGCGCCACCTTCGAGATCGGCACCGAGACGTCATGCTTGTAGGATGCGCCTTCGAGGCGCTGGCCTTCCGGCGTGCCTTCGCGAATGCGCCAGATGGCAGCCGCCTGCTCTGCCGATGAAGCGATCACCCCGTCGATCAGTTCTTCGCCTTCCACCCCTGCCTCGAAGACCGACAGCAATCGCTCTTCCAGCGAGTCATGTTTGCCCTGATCGGCGATCTCGACCAGCAGATACCAGTCGTAACGCGTCGGCAGGGGATCGCGGATGCCCGAATTATGTTTCATCGCCACGTCGATGCAGCGGCGCTCCATCAGTTCGACCGTGGTGATGCATTCACCGAGCATGGACTTTGCACGACGCAGCCACGCCACGGCAGTGACGGGCGATGGTGTCGCGAGGAAAGCTGTTGCCGACGCGGTCGGCAATGGCAGCAGCTTTAGCGTCGCTGCGGTGATGATGCCCAGCGTACCCTCGGCGCCGATGAACATCTGCTTGAGGTCGTAGCCAGCATTGTCCTTTCGCAGCCCGCGCAGGCCGTTCCAGATCTGGCCGTCCGGCAGCACCACTTCCAGACCGGCCACGAGCGCGCGCGCGGTACCGTAACGCAGTGCCTGCACACCGCCGGCATTGGTCGAGATGTTGCCGCCGATCTGGCAGCTGCCTTCGGCCCCGAGGCTGAGCGGAAACAGGCGGCCATTGGCCTTTGCCGTTTCCTGGATCACCTGCAACACGACACCGGCATCGACGGTGATGGTGTCGTTGTCGAGATCGATCTCGCGGATCTTGTTCATGCGCTGCGTGGAGATGACGATCTCGCTGTTATCACCATGCGGCTGGCTTGCTCCAGTCAGGCCGGTGTTACCGCCCTGCGGCACGATCGGGGTGTTGGTCTTCGCGCAGATGGCGACCACGGCCCCAAGTTCTTCGGTCGTGGCAGGCATGACGACGAGCGGCACGCGACCCTCCCAGCTGTCGCGCCATGCGACCATCAGGGGCTGCATGGTGTCGCGATCGGTGATCACGCCACGCTCCCCGACGATCGCGCGGATGGGTTCCAGGACCTCGCTTTCGAACCTGGCCGGGTCCGAAATCAGGCTGCGGGTCGCGTCCCCTTTCGCGGCAGAAAAGATGGTGCCGGCCGTCGTCATGAAGTTCTCCTTATTCGGCCGGTGCGGCTTTGGGCATCGGCTGTTCGCGGACCTGGCCGAGATACAGGGCGACACCGCCAGCGAGAACCATCAATGCTGCAATGGAGAGCAGTGCGATCTGGATGCTGTCGGTGCTCTGCTTCACGATGCCGATCAGCTGCGGACCGAAATAGCCGCCGAGATTGCCAATGCAGTTGATGATGGCGATGCCGACCGCCGCCGCAGCACCAGTGAGGAACGCGGTTGGCAGGGTCCAGAACACCGGTAGCGAGACATTGATACCGATCAGCGCGATGGACAGCGCGATCATGCCGCCAACCGGGCTGCTCATATAGGCCGACATCACCATGCCGATGGCACCGACCATGAGCGGGCCAACCAGATGCCAGATGCGCTCGCCGGTGCGATCCGAGTGGCGCGTCCAGTACACCATGCCGATGGCCGCACCGATGCTCGGAATTGCGGTCAACAGGCCGATATGGAACGGGTCGGTGATACCGTGGGACTGGACCAGGCCCTTGACGATCTGCGGCATCCAGAAGCCGAGACCATAGAGACCAATCACCGGGCCGAGATAGACGAGACCCAGCAGCCACAGACGGCTGCTCTTCAGCGCGTCCATCAGGTGGACGGTGCCGTGATCATGCGTCTGCGCGGCCTCTTCGGCGCGCATCGTGCTGGTCAGCCAGTCGCGCTGTTCCTTGGTCAGCCACTTCGCGTTTTCCGGCTTGTCGGTGAGGTAGTACAGGCACATCACGCCGAGGATGACAGCGGGGATGGCTTCGATCAGGAACATCCAGCGCCAGCCTTCGAGGCCGAGGAAGCCGTGCATCTTGAACAACGCACCGGAAATCGGACCGCCGATGACGCTGGCCAGCGGCGTCGTCAGGATGAACAGACCGAAGGTGCGGCCGCGATATTTCGCCGGGAACCAGAGCGTCAGATACAGGATGATGCCGGGGAAGAAGCCGGCTTCGGCGATGCCGAGCAGGAAGCGCAGCGACAGGAAACCCCACTGCCCCTGGATGAACGCCATCGCGCCGGAGAAGATACCCCAGGTGATCATGATGCGCGCGATCCACACACGTGCACCGAACTTGCGAAGCGCGAGATTGCTCGGCGGTTCGCACAGCACATAACCGATGAAGAAGATGCCGGCGCCAAGACCGAACAAGGCGGGCGAGAATCCCAGATCCGCATTCATGGCAAGCGCAGCGAAGCCGACATTCACGCGGTCGAGCCAGCTGATAAAATAGCAGATACAAAGGAACGGAATCAGGCGCCATGTGATGCGCTTGATCGTTGCGCTTTCGATATCCTGCATTGGTGTTTCCCCGTCAGAAAAGTTTTTGAAGAGCCCCGTTCGGGGCTCTCGCTTGTGATGCATCAGGTCGATTGTCGGCCGATGCGTCAGACGCTGCGACCGCCATCAATCTCGAGAATGACGCCGGTCAGGAATTCGGCTTCGTCGGAGGCGAGGAACAGCGCCGCATTGGCGACGTCGCGCGGCTGCGCCAGACGGCCGAGCGGCACGATGGCGCGCATCTGCGCCCGCAGCTCCGGCGTGTCGGCGCCGCCGATGAAGGTCTTCAGCAGCGGCGTTTCGGTGGCGACAGGCGCCAGCGCGTTGACGCGGATCTGCGCTTCGGCGAGTTCGAGCGCCAGCGTCTTGGTGAGGTTATGCACCGCGCCCTTGCTGGCATTGTAATATGCGAGGCCGGGACGCGGACGATTGCCGGCGGTCGAGCCGACATTAAGGATGACGCCGCCGCCCTGCTTGCGCATCACCGGCGAGATCGCCGCACAGTAATGGAAGATCGACTTCAGATTGACGTCGAACATGCGATCGAATTCAGCCTCGGAGACGCCCTCGAACGGGCCTTTCTCGTGGCTGGTGCCGGCATTGTTGATCAGGATGTCGATCTTGCCGAACGCCTTGACGCCATCGTCGATGGTCCGCTGCACGTCGGCAACCTTGGTGACATCGGCCTGCACCGCAACGGCGCCGCCACCGATCTTCTCGGCAGCGCTCTTGGCAGCATCGGCATTCCAGTCGACGACGACGATGCGTGCGCCTTCCTGCGCAAAACGCTCGGCAATGGCGAGGCCGATTCCCGAACCGGCGCCCGTGACCAATGCGACTTTATCCTGCAAACGCTTCAAACCGTTCCTCCTGATCCCAACTCGCACAACGCCTCCCGGCCGTCGTCCAAGAAGATCGGAGGGGTGTGGCTCAACAAATTTTGCCGCATTCACCCCGAACCGGGCGGCAGCGGAAAGCCCGGCTACGCTGATATCAGCTATAACTTTATTGCAAAGGCGATTTTGGAAGCCATTTGAGGTCTTCCAGACGCCACCATCTTACCGTGGCGAGCGCAGCACCGTGCCATCCACATTGCGGGTTACGCCGCGTAGCACATCGAGCGGCACGCTGCGCTCCACTTCTTCCTCGATGATGCGCACCGTTGCACGAACCAGCGGCGTCACCGGCTTGTTGCTCGGCGTGGCGATCACCAGCAGCGCGCGCATCGCCGGCGAGGCGAACGGCCGCACCCGTAGCTTGCCATCTTTGACCTCGCGATGCACCGAACCGAACGGCAGCACCGTCGTGCCAACCCCCCGCTCCACCAACTGCTTCAGCGCCGCCACGCAATCCACTTCGGTCACAACGCGCGGACGCACGCCCTCGGCAGCACAGGCTGAATCCAGCACGCGGCGCAGCCCGTTTTCCTGACCGGGCAACACGCAGTCACGCCCGGCCAGGTCGGCCAGCATCACGGGAGTATCGTCATCGACATCGTTTTCCGAAGGTCGCTCGATCAGGAACAGATCTTCCAGCAAGAGCGGCGTGGCGATCAGGCTCGGACTGCTGCGCGCGTCATAGAGAACCGCCACATCAATGCGCTGGGATTCCGTCCATTCCAGCAGCACCGCGCTGAACGCCTCGCGAATGCGCAGCCGCGCCTTCGGGAATTCCGCGGCAAAGCGCAGCGCCAGATCGGCGCCAAGGCTTGCCGCCAGCGATGGCGGAATGCCGAGCGTGATCTGGCCAGACACGTCGAGCGTCCCCGCGGTCAGTTCCTCGCGCACGTCGGACAATTGCTGGATCACACGCTGGCTGACATCGAGAAACCGCTGGCCGGCCTCCGTCAGCGTGACGCCGCGGCCGTGCCGGTAGAACAGCGGCCCGCGCAATTCGGCCTCCAGCTTGCCTATCTGCCGGCTCAGCGCCGGCTGGCTGACACCCAGCCGCACCGCTGCCCGCGACAGCGAGCCGACGGCGGCGGTTTCTAGGAAGTAACGAATCTCGAGCAAGTCCACGGGGCACCAGGCTTTGGCATCTACGTTTTGGTTATAGCTTTTATCTGTGCCAGCGCATAGGTCGCAGCTTTCATGGTCCTTATCGTCGCGCGCGGGTGCCAAGTCGGGCACTCCAACGATTACAAGGACTTGCCATGCCCTCATCGCCGCTTTCGAGTCTCAGTTACGAATATCTGGACGCGATGCAGCGCGCATTTGAGGCCGATCCGCAGTCGGTCGAACCCGGCTGGCGGGTCCTTTTCGAGGTTCTTGCCGACACCGGCGCCGCCAATCTCACCGCCGATGATCGCCAGATCCAGCGCGACGCCCTCTGGCGCGACCGCGGCCATATGCAGGCCCAGCTCGACCCGCTGACACCCCGTTCCGCCACGCCCGAGCGCCTGCAGGCCGTCTATGCGGGCACGCTAGCCGTTGAAACCGCCCATATCGACGACGACAGCAAGCGCAACTGGCTGCGCACCGCCGTGGAAACCGGGGCCGGCCTGCCCGCCCCCGAAGCACCGCGCCAGTTGCTGAGCGATCTCATCGCCGCCGAGGAATTCGAATCCTTCCTCGGCAAGAAATTTCCCACCAAGAAGCGTTTCGGTGCCGAGGGCGCCGAAGCCATTGTGCCGCTGCTGCGCCGCGTGTTGACCCGCGCCGCCGCCGATGGCGTCACGCGCGTGGTCATCGGCACCATGCATCGTGGTCGATTGTCACTTATGCACAATGTGCTCGGCCGCTCCTTCGCCCGCCTCATCGCCGAGATCAAAGGCGCGCATCCCTTCCCCGCCGATGCACCGCGTCCCGGCGACGTGCCTTATCATCTTGGTTTTGACACCGAGTTGACGCTAGGCGGCCGCACCATTTCAGTCACGATGCTGGCGAATCCATCGCATCTGGAGGCGGTCGATCCGCTGGTTCTCGGCGCCGCGCGCGCCGCGCAGGACGTTGCTGGCAACCGCGAAACCATTTTGCCGATCATCATCCACACCGACGCCGCCGTGATCGGCCAGGGCCTCGTCTCCGAATGCATCCAGCTCGGCGGTCCCGCCGGCTACAATGTCGGCGGCACCGTGCATCTGATCATCAACAACCAGATCGGCTTCACCACCGAGCAGCAGGAAGCACGCACCTCGCGCTACTGCACCGGCTCGTGGAAAGCCGTGGACAGCGCCATCCTGCACGTCAATGGCGACGATCCCGCAGCGGTGGCGAAGGCCGCAGACATCGCGGTGGCCTGGCGGCAGATCCAGAAATGCGACGCCGTCATCGACCTCGTCTGCTATCGCCGCAACGGCCATAACGAAATTGACGAGCCGACTTTCACCCAGCCTGCGCTCTATGCGCGCATCGCCGAGCATCCGGCGGTGGCGCAGACCTTTGCCGATCAGCAGATCAAGGCTGGTAGCGTTACCGAAGCCGACATCACTGCGATGCGCGACGCCGTGCGTGCACGATTGCAGGCGGGATACGACGAGGCCGCTGGCTATCGCATCAATGCCAGCGGCTTTCCGCCACGTTCAGCATCGCGCCCGAACGATGCCGGCGTTCGCGTAGAGACGCTGCAGGCACTGTCCGACCTGCTGGCCACACCGCCCGACGGCATGACGGTGCATCCGCGCATGGGCCGCGTGTTGAAACAGCGCCTGATCGATGTCGCCGGCATTCCTTGGCCATCGGCCGAGAGCCTCGCATTCGGCAGCCTGCTGCTGGACGGCGTGCCGGTCCGCCTCTCCGGCCAGGACGTGGTGCGCGGCGCCTTCTCGCAGCGTCATTTCTCGCTCGCGGATTTCAAGACCAACGCCAAGCATGTCGGCCTCGCCAATGTCGCCGCAACGCAGGCGAAGTTCGAAGCCTTCAACTCGCCACTGTCCGAATATGCCGTGCTCGGCTTCGAATATGGCTACAGCCTTGAGCGCAGCGATGCACTGGTGATCTGGGAAGCGCAGTTCGGCGACTTCGCCAATGGCGCGCAGATCATGATCGACCAGTTCGTTACTGCCGCCGAAGCAAAATGGTGCAGCCCGTCGCGCCTGGTGATGTTGCTGCCGCACGGCCTCGAAGGTCAGGGACCGGAGCACTCGTCGGCGCGCATCGAGCGCTATCTGCAGCTCGCCGCCGACAACAATGTCCGCATCGTCAATCCATCGACGCCGGCAAACTACTTCCATCTGCTGCGCGCGCAGGGCCTCGGCCAGCATGATTGCCCGCTGATCGTGATGGCGGCGAAGAAATTGCTCCGCTACCCGACAGCATTGTCGCCGCTGGCAGACTTTCAGCCGGGCAGCGCGTTCAAGCCGGTGATCTCCAGCATTCCCGGCGGCACCATCGACACCGTTCTGATGTGCTCGGGCAAGATCGCCTACGATCTCGAGGAAGAGCGTGCGGCGCGCAATGCGTCGAATGTCGCGATCCTGCGTCTCGAATGCCTGTACCCGCTGCCGTCCGACCAGATTGGTGCGCTGCTCAAGCGCTGGCCCAATGCGCAATTCGCCTGGGTGCAGGAGGAACCGCAGAATATGGGCGCATGGAACTGGCTGGATCGCCGGCTCGAAACCATCGCCCGGGATGCTGGTTGCGAGCAACCGACCTTCACCTATGTGGGCCGACCGGAATCCTCTTCTCCTGCGGGTAGTTTTCACGGTAGTCACGACGCCGATCAGCGGGCCATCGTTGAACGCGCCTTCTCGCTCGGCGCGGGCGATGCCGCAAAAACAAAGAGTCAGGCAGCATGACCACCGGTATCCTGAATGGGCTTCGCGTTGTCGAAGTCTCCGCTTTTATCGCAGCCCCGATCGGCGGCATGACGCTCGCGCAGCTCGGCGCCGAGGTCATCCGCATCGATCCGATCGGCGGCAATATCGATTATCGCCGCTGGCCGCTGTCGCCATCGGGCAGCAGCCTCTACTGGTCGAGCCTCAATCGCGGCAAGCGCTCCATTGCCATCGCGCTCGACAAGCCCGAGGGGCAGGAGATCGCGCGCGCGCTGATCACCCAGCCGGGCGAAGACAGCGGCATCCTGCTCACCAACCTGCCCGCCTCCGGCTGGATGAGCTACAAGCAACTGTCGGAACATCGTAACGACCTGATCATGCTGCGCCTCACCGGCAATCATGATGGCTCGGGGGCCGTGGACTACACCGTCAACTGTGCCACCGGCTTTCCGACTGCGACGGGCGCGACCACCGATCCGGTCAATCACGTGCTGCCGGCATGGGACATTGCCGCGGGCCTTTATCTCTCCACCGGCCTGCTTGCCGCCGAACGCGCGCGTCGCAAGGACAAGCAGGGCCGCGAACTCACGCTCGCTCTGTCGGATGTCGCGCTCGCCAGTGTCGGCAATCTCGGCTATCTCGCCGATGTGCAGGTGAACGGCACCGTCCGCCAGCCGATGGGCAACGATCTCTACGGCGCGCTCGGCCGCGACTTCAAGACGAAGGACGGTCGCTTCGTGATGATCGTCGCCATCTCCAACCGGCAGTGGCGCGCCATCGGCAAGGCCACCGGCCTGACCGACAAATTCGCCATGATCGGCCCGATGATGGATGTCGATCTAAACACCGAAGGCGGACGTTTCGAGGCGCGCGGTGCGATCTTCGCGCTGCTCGAACACTGGTGCGGCGCGCGTAGCCTCGCGGAGATCCGCAGCGCCCTCGATGGCAGCGGCGTGCTGTGGGGCCCCTATCAGGATTTCGGCCAGTTGTTGGCGGAAGATCCGCGCTGCTCCGAAGCCAATCCGATGTTCGGCCGCATCGATCAGCCCGGCGCCGGCAACATTCTGGCTCCTGCAGGCCCATTGGGCTTTGTCGGCAGCGGCCGCGTGCCGCCGCAGCCCGCGCCCGTGCTCGGCCAGGACACCGATCGCGTGCTGAGCGACGTGCTCGGCCTCAGCGGCGCTGCCATCGGCAAGCTGCATGACGCCGGCACCATCGCTGGTCCTGACAAGGCCGGCACGAAGACCAACTAAAGAACACCAAGCGAGATCATCATGTCAGTTACCGCGGATCAGCGATCCCTCCTCGCCCATTGCGCCGCCATTCTCAATGCCGCGGAGCGCCTGAACGACGCCACAACGCGCGCCATGCGCGACATGGTCGGCAAGGACGGCCAGCCCGATGCTGCCAAGCTCGAAACGCATCAATATTCGGCGCATGGCCTGTCTTGGCAGACCACTTATGTGGAAGCGCTGCGCCAGTCGCTCGCCTGGGCGAACACGCTCGCCTCCGAACAGAAGCTCGGTGCAGCCGAAACCAGTATCCTGCATCTCGGCTTCGCAGAATATGGCGCGCAGCTCGCCGGCGGCATTGCCATGAGCCAGACGGAGGTGATCCGCCCGGCCGATATGGGCGTCGCCGCCGAGGACATCGCGCGTTTCGCCGCGGAGCCTGCGCTTGCCGCCCTGTCGGATCGCACGGCCATCGAGCAGTCGCGCAAGACGCTGGTGGACGAAATCTCCGAAGGCCGCTTCGGCGAACTCGCGCTCAATGACGACGTGCTGGAAGCCACGCGTGACCAGTTCCTGCGCTTCACCGCCGCCGAGATCACCCCGCATGCGCAGCAATGGCATGACAATAACGAGCTGATCCCCCTGCCGCTGGTGGAGAAGCTCGCAGACATGGGCGTGTTCGGCACCACCGTGCCGGAAGAATTCGGCGGCCTCGGGCTCGGCAAGGTCGCCATGTGCCTGATTTCGGAAGCACTGAGCAGCGGCTATATCGGCGTCGGCTCGCTCGGCACCCGCTCGGAGATCGCGGCAGAACTGATCCGTCTCGGCGGCACCGATGCGCAGAAGGACGCGTATCTCAGCAAGATCGCCAGCGGCGAGATCCTGCCGACTGCGGTTTTCACCGAACCGAATACGGGCTCGGACCTTGGCAGCCTGCGCACCCGTGCTGTACGCGAAGGCGATGTCTACAAGGTCTATGGCGCCAAGACATGGATTACCCATGGCTCGCGCTCGGACCTGATGACGCTGCTGGTGCGCACCAATCCCGATGCCGGCGGCTATCGCGGCCTGTCCATGCTGCTGGCGCCGAAGCCGCGCGGCACCGATGCCGATCCGTTCCCGGCCAAGGGAATGAGCGGCACCGAGATCGAAGTGCTCGGCTATCGCGGCATGAAAGAATACGAAATCTCCTTCGACGGTTTTGAAGTGCCGGCCGAAAACCTGCTCGGCGGGGTCGAGGGCCAGGGCTTCAAGCAGCTCATGGAAACGTTCGAGAGCGCGCGCATCCAGACGGCGGCGCGTGCGCTCGGCGTCGCGCAGAATGCGCTGGAGCTCGGCCTGCAATATGCCCGCGACCGCGCGCAATTCGGCAAGGCGATCGTGAACTTCCCGCGCGTCCACGCCAAGCTCGCTTTCATGGCGACCGAAACCATGATGGCCCGCCAACTCTCCTATTTCGCCGCGCGCCAGAAGGATGCGGGCCGCCGCTGCGACATCGAGGCGGGCATGGCAAAACTGCTCGCCGCCCGTGTTGCTTTCGCCAATGCGGATTGCGCGCTACAGATCCATGGCGGCAACGGCTATGCGCTGGAATACGCGATCAGCCGCGTGCTGTGCGACAGCCGCATCCTGTCGATCTTCGAGGGCGCTGCGGAAATCCAGGCCCAGGTGATCGCCCGCGGACTTTTGTCGCGCCAGAACTAGGCATTCAACAATGCCCGCTTCGCACCGGAAGCGGGCATTGTTGGGCGGCTCGGCCGATGGAGGACCAAGCCGCCTTCATGTTGCCTGACCGCCGGAGAAGCTTGTCGTCAACGAATGCTCATGGCTGCCACATTGCAGCGTGGCCGACAGGACGACCTTCGCCTGCGACGACAATTCCGCCGCGGGCTTGCCCCCATCACGGCCGGCAAACCCAGGCTCGTCGCTATCATAGCCGGCGTCGGAAAGCTGCTCGCTAGTTTCAACGCCATCCCCGGGGCAGAACGCGATGGCTGCCCAAAAGCGCTTACCCTGAACGACGGTTGCTCCCGGCACCGGGGCGCGCCAGCAACATAAGTTGGGATAACCATCACTCAACCTTACGTTTTGGACCTATTCCAACAACGCTTTCAGCGGCCGCACGCTAGATGACCTTCGTCAGGCGTATGGAACATGTGCCGGTATGGGGGCTGATGTGACGAAGTTCGGAACACGCGCGATATTGATGGGCGTGGTGGGCGGCATGGCATTGACGGCGGAATGGTCGATGGAGGCACTGGCGCAGTCGACGCTTCCACCTGTCACGGTGGACGAACCGCGGGCACGACCAAAGCCGCGGACGGTCAGTCGCCCGCGAGTCGCTACGCCGCGGACGGCCGCCCGCTCTACTGCCCCGCCAGCAGTCTCGGCGGCGCCATCGATCAGCCCCAACAGCCGCTCCACGATATCGACGCTGCCATCTTATGCTGGCGGTCAGGTGGCACGCGGCGGCCAGCTTGGACTGCTCGGCAATCGCGGTTTCATGGATACGCCCTTCAACCAGATCAGTTACACGCAGAAGACGATCCAGGATCAACAAGCGAAGACGCTCGGAGAGATCCTGCAGAACGACCCGTCGGTGAGCCCGATGGCGACGCGCTACAGCTCGCTGAACACCACCTATTATCGCGGCTTCGCGGCGTCGCCGACCTACAACACCGACCTGTCGATGAATGGCCTGTTCGGCCTCGTCCCGTTCTATTCGCCGTCGCTCATCAATATCGAACGCGTTGAAGTGCTGAAGGGGCCGAGTGCGCTCCTGAACGGCATGCCGGTCGGAGGCGCGGTCGGCGGCAGCGTCAATCTCGTGACCAAAATGGCCGGCGACGAGCCGCTCGCGCAACTTACCTCGAGCTACGTCTCGCGCTCGATCTTCGGCCAGCATGTCGATCTCGGCCAGCGCTATGGCGACAACAAGGAGTTCGGCATCCGCTTCAACGGATCCTATGCCAAGGGCGATACCGCGATCTCACCGCAGGCCTTCGAGCAGGGCGTCGGCACGCTCAATATGGATTATCGCAGCGAGCG
>NZ_JBIISY010000255.1:0-8163 GCF_044340795.1 Tardiphaga sp. | reverse complement strand
CGATGCGCGCCGCCGTCTGCGCAAAATCCGCCGAGAGCTTTGACAGCACCTGCCGGTCGATGGAAATGCCGCGCCGCTCCATCCGCGCCAGCACGGAGATCAGCGGCCGCTCCAGCGTCTCATAGACCGTGTTCATTTGTTCGGCCGCGAGGCGCGGCTTGAGCACGCTCCACAGTCGCAGCAGCACATCGGCATCTTCCGCCGCATATTCGGTGGCGCGCTCGATTTTCACCTGCTCATAAGTGAGCTTGCCCTTGCCCGAGCCGATGATCTCGCCATGGGTCAGCACGGCATGGCCGAGCCAGCTGTCCGCCAGCGCTTCCAGCCCATGCGCGTTGCGGCCGGCATCGAGCGCATAGGACATCAGCTGCACGTCGTCGTGGTTGCGCAGCGTCACGCCATGCTGCGCCAGCAGCACCGCGGTGAATTTGATGTTCAAACCGATCTTGAGCAAGCCTGCCGATTCCAGCAGCGGCTTCAGCGCTTCCAGTGCATCGGCGGTCTTTAGCTGGTCGGCTTCGAGATCGGCCTGAAACAATCCGGCGCCATCGCCGGACTGGCGATGCGCGAACGGGATATAGGCGGCATCATTGGGGCCAAGGGCGAGGGCGAAGCCGACGATGTCGGCCTGCATCGGATCGATCGAACTGGCCTTGGCCTCGAAGGCGACATGGCCGGTCTCGCGGATACGCGCGATCCATGTGTCGAGATCGGCACGGCTGCGGATGGTCTTGTAGCCGTCGCGCTTCACAGGCGTGTTGCGCGCGGCTTCCGCCCGCGCCTTGGCGAAAGCTGCCGGTGTGAGCACGTCCTTGCCGCCGGGGCCGGTCGCATGCGCGCCGGTGCCATTGGCTTTCTTCTTCGCCACGGGGGCCTGTTCGGTATCGCCGAACAGATCGCCGCCTTGCCCGCCGGCTTCGCCACCGCCCTTTGCGGCCGGCTTCGGCGCACCGCTTTCGGCTTCAGGGGCAACATCGGCCGCATCGATATGCGAATATTCAGCGACACGGCGGGTGAGGGTGGTGAACTCCATCCGCTTCAGGAACGCGATCAGTTTGCGTGCATCCGGCTCATGCACCGCAAGATCATCCAGCGGCACGTCGAGCGCCACCTTGTCGTCGAGCAGCACCAGCTGCCGCGAGATGCGCGCCTTCTCTGCATGCTCGATCAGCGATTCCCGCCGCTTCGGCTGCTTGATCTCGGACGCCCGGCTCAGCAGCGTTTCCAGATCGCCATATTCGGTGATCAGCTGCGCCGCCGTCTTGATGCCGATGCCCGGCACGCCCGGCACATTGTCGACGCTGTCTCCGGCCAGCGCCTGCACCTCGACCACCTTGTTCGGTGGCACGCCGAATTTCTCGATCACCTCCGCAACCCCGAGGCGGCGATCCTTCATGGTGTCATACATGGTGACGCAGTCGGTCACGAGCTGCATCAGGTCCTTGTCGGACGACACGATGGTGGCGGTGGCGCCGCGCTCGCAGGCCTGCCGCACATAGGTGGCGATCAGGTCGTCGGCCTCGAAGCCGCCCTGTTCGATGCAGGGCAGGTCGAAGGCGCGCACGGCATCACGGATCAGCGCGAATTGCGGGATCAGGTCATCCGGCGCCGGCGGCCGGTGCGCCTTGTATTCGGGATAGAGCTTGTTGCGGAAGGTGATCTCGGACTTGTCGAAGATGATCGCCAGATGCGTCGGCCGGTTGTCCGGCGGCATGTCACGCATCAGCTTCCACAGCATGTTGCAGAAGCCGAGCACCGCATTGACCTGCACCCCGTCGGATTTGCGGTTCAGCGGCGGCAGCGCGTGATAGGCGCGGAAAATGTAGGACGAGCCGTCCACCAGGAAGACGTGATCGCCCTTGCCGGGCGCATTGGTGGAAGCGGATGTGGCGGCGGGTTTCGCGGGGGCTTTCGACATGGCCGCAATTTAAGGATTTTTGCGGCGAATGACAGTCCTGACTCTCCCTGTCATTGCCCGCGAAAGCGGGCAATCCAGTATGCGGTGGCGGTCGTGATGGATCGAAGCGGCAGTGTCTACTGGATTGCCCGGTCAAGCCGGGCAACGACAGGAAGAGATCACTCCGCCGCCTGCAGCCTTGTCCCCTGCTTCTTCGGCGCGATCCAAAACGCGGCGGGGCGCTCGAACAGGAACTCCGCCCGCAGCCGCAGCGCTAGCCACCAGATCACCAGTGCGCCCACGATGCCGCTGACCGTCACCAGCAGCGCGATCGTGCCCACATCCAGCGGGGCGAATTTCAGCAGTACGACGCGGGCCGTTGCCATCGGCAGGAAGAAGGCCAGATAGATGACGATGGAATGCTCGCCGAAGAAGCGGACGACATCCAGCCACTGCATCTTGGCCAGCAAGGTGCCGGCCACGATGATCGCCACCGCGCCGGCAAAGCCGAGCGCCAGCGAGACCACGGGCCATTCGCTCACCCCGCCATGCACTAGCGCCGCGTTTGCCACAGCCCATAGCGCGAGGCCAGTCAGCGCCAGCACCGGTTTTGCGCGCGCCGCGTTCGACAGTGCGAACACCTGCGTCGCGAACAGATAGCCCGAATAGAAATAGACGAAGCGCGCGCAGAATTCGTCGATCACGGTCCAGCCGGTGGCGACATGCAGGCTCTCCAGCACCGCGGCGATGCCCCAGATCAGCACCGCGGGCATGCGGCGCACGGCCTTCGTCAGCACGAAGAACACCGGCAGCAGATAGATGAACCACAGCGTGCCGAACGGATCGATATAGGACAGGGCATACAGCTTGATCGCGTAGGGCCAGCCGTGCTCGGCGGCGAAGCCCGGTGCCTTGAAGGCGAACTGGATGGTCACCCACAGCACGTAGAAATACAGGAAGTGCACCACCTTGCGGTCCAGATAGGTGCGCCAGTCGCGGTCGATCACCCGGGCCAGGAACAGGCCGGAAATCAGGAAGAAGTCCGGCATCCGGAACGGTTTGGCGAATTCGACCACGTAATGCATGTAGCCGGTCTGGCCGGCGGCCAGTTCGGTGCCCAGCACCGAATGCATCATCACCACCATGATGATGCAGATGCCCTTGGCGTAATCGACCCAGTCGACGCGCTCCGATGCGATCGCGCGATCAGCGCCCGCAAATGTGCCGCTTGTGGTCATCATGGTCCCTGCCGGCGCCCTCTTGGTTGCGCGCATGATCGGGGCAATCGGTTTCAATTGCCTTGCAGTATCCATCGAAAATACTGATCGGATGGTCACGCTTGCGCGAGTTCCTGCGGCTGGTTAATGGGCGTTAACAGATACGGGTTTCATGACGCGGACTTTCGATACATCCCTGCCCATCGATGCCGTCCTGGGCGACCTCGCGGGGGCGCTGCGCGCCAGTAATGCCGCCGTGCTGGTGGCGCCGCCCGGCGCCGGCAAGACCACCCGCGTGCCGCTGGCATTGCTTGATGAACCCTGGCTGGGGGACAAGAAGATCATCATGCTGGAACCGCGCCGCATCGCCGCGCGTGCCAGTGCCGAGCGGATGGCCAGGACGCTGGGCGAACGCGCCGGCGAGACCGTCGGCTACCGGGTCCGTTTCGGTTCCAAAATCTCTCGGAAAACGCGGATCGAGGTCGTCACCGAAGGCATCTTTGCCCGCCAGATTCTCGATGATCCCGAACTCACCGGCGTCGGCGCCGTGCTGTTCGACGAATTTCACGAGCGTTCGCTCGATGCCGATCTCGGCCTCGCGCTCGCGCGCGATGCGCAGACCGGGCTGCGCGAGGATCTGCGCATCCTGGTGATGTCCGCGACTATCGACGGTGCGCGGATCGCAAAGCTGCTGGGCGATGCGCCGGTGGTTGCCAGCGAGGGCAGGGCCTTCCCCGTGGAGACCCGCTATCTCGGCCGCAAGCCCGACCAGCAGATCGAGCGCCAGATGGCCGATGCCATCGCCTCGGCGCTGCGCGCGGATGCAGGCTCGATGCTCGCCTTCCTGCCCGGCGCTGCCGAAATCCGCCGCACGCAGAATTTTCTCGCCGAGCGCGTGCAGGATGCGAACATCGAGATCGTGCCGCTGTTCGGCGCGCTCGACGCCGCCGTGCAGGACCGCGCGATCCAGCCGGCGCCCAGGGGGCAGCGCAAGGTCGTGCTGGCGACGTCCATCGCCGAAACCTCGTTGACCATCGAAGGCGTCCGCATCGTGGTCGATTGCGGCCTCGCCCGTGTGCCGCGCTACGAGCCCGATATCGGCTTGACCAGGCTGGAGACCGTGCGTGCGGCGCGCGCCGCCGTGGACCAGCGCCGCGGCCGCGCCGGCCGTACCGAGCCGGGCGTCTGTTACCGGTTGTGGGACGAGCCGCAGACTGCATCGCTGCCGGCCTATACGCAGCCGGAAATCCTCAGCGCGGACCTCTCCACTCTGCTGCTCGATTGCGCGCAATGGGGCGTCAGCGATCCCGCGCAGCTGACCTTCCTCGATCCGCCGCCGTTGCCCGCGCTGAAAGAGGCGCGCAGCCTGCTGGTCGAACTCGGCGCGCTGGATGGTGATGGCCGTATCACCGAGGAAGGAAAGGCGCTGCGCGCGCTGGCGCTGCCGCCGCGTCTCGCCCGCATGATCGTGGATTCCGCACGCTTCGGTTATGGCGAGGAGGCGGCCGAGATCGCCGCGATCCTCACCGAACGCGGCCTTGGCGGCGATAGCGTCGATCTCGACCATCGGCTGGATCAATTCCGCCGCGACCGCTCGCAACGCGCGAGCAGTGCAAGGCAATTGGCCGAGCGCTGGGCGGGGCAGGTGTCTTCTCCCTCACCGCGTGAGATAGGAGAGCTTTCCACCGGCACCATGCTCGCTTTCGCCTTCCCCGATCGCGTCGCCAGGAACCGCGGCAATGGCAGCTTTGTGCTTGCCAATGGCCGTGGCGCATCCGTCGAGCAAAGCGCTGCGCTCGCCAAAGTGCCTTACATCGCCGTCGGCGAACTCACCGGCACCGCTGCGAACGGCCGCATCCTGCTCGCCGCGCCGATCACGCAAGCCGAGATCGAAGCCCGTTTTGCCGATCAGATCACCGATTCCGACGAGATCAGTTTCGACCGTGCCTCGACATCGCTGCGTGGCCGCCGCAAGCGCGCGCTGCATGCCATCACCTTCTCCGAAGCGCCACTGACGGTGACGGCCTCCGAAGCCGCTGCACGCGTGTTCGCTGATGGCCTCGCGGCGCTCGGCCTCGATCGGCTGCCATGGTCGAAAGCGCTGCAGCAGTGGCGCGGCCGCGTGATGTTCCTGCGCGCATCGGAAGGCGACGCGTGGCCCGATCTGTCCGATCAGGCATTGATCGACAGCCGTGAGAGCTGGCTCGCGCCCGCGCTCTTCGGCAAGACCTCGCTGCGGGATTTTTCCGCCGGCGATCTGTCCGACGCCGTCATGAGCCTGCTGCCCTGGGACCAGCGCGCCCGCCTCGACCGGGAAGCGCCGACCCATTTCGAGGCGCCCACCGGCACCATGCTGGCCATCGACTACGAGGCGGAGCAGGGACCGACCATCGCCGTCCGATTGCAGGAGCTGTTCGGCTTGGGCACGCATCCCTCCGTGGCCAAGGGCAAGGTACCGCTGGTGCTGGAATTGCTATCGCCCGCCCAGCGCCCGGTGCAAGTGACGCGCGATCTGCCCGGCTTCTGGCGCGGCAGCTATCAGGACGTCCGCTCCGACCTGCGCGGCCGCTATCCGCGCCATCCCTGGCCGGACGATCCGGCCACGGCCATGCCGACCCGGCGGGCCAAGCCAAGGGGAACGTGACCACTCAAACTGTCATCACCCGCGAAAGCGGGTGATCCAGTAAACGCCAGCCACAGTGATAGGCCGCAACAATATTGTTTACTGGGTCCCCCGCTTTCGCGGAGGACGACATCGGTGTGTTTGGCGCTCCTTTAACCCTTCGCTCATCCTTTTCGCGAAAATTGCCGGGTGGTTCATCGTGCCTCTGCGGACGGTGGCAGCGATCCGTGATTCAGTCCGGTTCCGCACGGTTGCGTTCAGTTGAGGGTTGCGTATGCGTAGCATCATGTTTCTTGCCGCCGTGCTGATCGGCCTTGGCACCGCCATGGCCCAGCTCGCCGACAAGATGACGGCCACCCCGGCGATTACGCGCGCGGAGGCTGCGCCGACCCGGTTGGCGTCGCTCAGCGCCCCTCAGGCCGGCATTCGCAGCCTCACCATTCCGCGCGACAATCGCGGGCATTTCCAGACCGAAGCGCGCATCGATGGCCAGCGCATCGGCTTCATGGTCGATACCGGCGCCTCGGTGATTGCGCTCAACGAGAAGTCGGCCGCGCGATTCGGCCTGCGTCCGTCGCGCGCCGAATATAACGCCACGGTGACAACGGCGAATGGAACGCTGAAAGCCGCGCGTGCAAAACTGCCGATGGTGCAGGTCGGCGACATCACCGTGCGCGATGTGGATGCGATGGTGCTGCCGGATGAAGCATTGTCGGAGAATCTGCTGGGATTGTCGTTTCTCGCAAAACTGAAACGATTCGAATATTCCAACGGCCAGATGGTGCTCGAGCAGTAGTAACCTTGCCGCTTAACCCTGCGGCCCAATTTCAAACATACTCAGCCCCTTTTATGTGTAGGTGCCTACCAGCAGGCACGCGCGCGGCCGTTCCGGCTGTGCTATCAAAAAAATCCACATCAATCGCGAGAGGTCGTCGATGTTTCCGAAGCCGAAACCCTTGCTCGTGCCCAATACCTATGCCTACGAATCCGAGCCGATGGTGAAGGCCACCGGCTTTCGCGAATATGATGCGCGCTGGCTGTTCGGCAAGGAAATCAACCTGATGGGCATTCAGGCGCTGGGCATGGGCCTCGGTGCGCTGATTGCCGAATTGGGCCAGAAGCAGGAAATCGTCACTGGCCACGACTTTCGCGGTTACTCGGCCTCGATCAAATACGCGCTGATGACCGGCCTGATGGCCGCCGGCTGCAAGGTCCACGATATCGGCCTTGCGGTGACGCCGATGGCCTATTTCGCGCAATTCGATCTCGACGTGCCCTGCGTCGCCATGGTCACCGCCTCGCATAACGACAATGGCTGGACCGGCGTGAAGATGGGCGCCAACAAGCCGCTTACGTTCGGCCCCGATGAAATGACCCGGCTGAAGGAGATCGTGCTCAATGCCGAGTTCAAGAACAAGGCCGGCGGCTCCTATCACTTCCACGAAAACTATCCGGCGCGCTACATCGCCGATCTCACCCAGCGTCCGAAGCTGAAGCGCAAGCTCAAGGTGGTCGTCGCTTGCGGCAACGGCACTGCCGGCGCCTTTGCCCCGCAGGTGATGGAAGCGATCGGCTGCGAGGTGATCCCGCTCGATGTCGAGCTCGATCACACGTTCCCGAAGTACAATCCGAATCCGGAAGACATGGAGATGCTGCACGCGATCCGCGATGCGGTGCTCGAGCACAAGGCCGATGTCGGCCTCGGCTTCGATGGCGACGGCGATCGCTGCGGCGTTGTCGACAATACCGGCGAGGAAATTTTTGCGGACAAGGTCGGCGTGATGCTCGCGCGCGATATGTCGGCCGTTCACAAGAATGCGGAATTCGTCGTCGACGTGAAGTCCACCGGCCTGTTCATCACCGATCCTGTCCTGCAGAAGCAGAACGCCAAAACCACCTACTGGAAGACCGGCCATTCCTACATGAAGCGCCGCACCCATGAGCTGAAGGCGCTGGCGGGTTTCGAGAAGTCCGGCCACTTCTTCTTCAATGCTCCGGTCGGCCGCGGCTATGACGACGGCCTCGTCTCCGCCATCGCGATCTGCGAGATGCTGGACCGTGCGCCCGACAAGAGCATGGCCGATCTCAAGGAAGCCCTGCCCAAGACATGGTCGTCGCCGACCATGTCGCCGCATTGCGCCGACGAGACCAAATATGGCGTCGTCGATGCCGTGGTGAAGCATTTTGAAGCCGCGCAAAAACAGGGCGACAAGGTCGCCGGCCAGCCGATCCGCGATTTGGTCACGGTGAACGGCGTCCGCGTCACCTGCGAGGATGGCAGCTGGGGCCTCGTCCGCGCCTCGTCGAACAAGCCGGAGCTGGTCGTGGTGGTCGAAAGCCCGGTGTCGAAGCAGCGCATGCACGACATGTTCGATGCCATCAATGCCGTGCTAAAGATGCATCCGGAAGTCGGCGCGTAAAACCAG
>NZ_JBIISY010000254.1:0-8168 GCF_044340795.1 Tardiphaga sp. | reverse complement strand
CGCGGAATTGCCGATAACGTCCGGCGGAACCTGGACCTGGTCATAGGTTTCCTGGTTCATGAAGTGGTAGCCGTCGGCATCCTGATAGAGGTAGGAGAAGTTCTGGTCCTCGATGGTCGCCTTTTCCACCTGGTCGGTGGTCTTGTAGCGCTCCGAGATCTTCACGCCGTCGCTGATTCGGCGCATTTCGATCTGCGAGACCGGGGTGCCCTTGCCGGGATGGATGTTTTCGGCGGACAGAACGACATAGAGCTTGCCGTCTTGCTCGATGACGTTGCCCTTGCGAATAGAACTGGCGATGACTCTCACAGCGAATTTTCCTGAATTTGTCGGCCGAGGCCGGATGGGGCACGATTGCCACGCGGCCTGCGAAGCGATTTCGGGCTGCAACATACTGATTTGCGGTCGGAATGCCAGCGCCTTGCAACCGAAAAAGGCGGCACTTTGACCCCCGAAACCACCCCGATTTCACCCTGGTGGAGCCCAAACCGCCACAATGACCGCCGCGGTTTCCTCACCGCGCGTGGCCAGATAACGCGTGCCGTGCGGGCCTGGTTCGAGGCCGGGGGGTTCACGGAGGTGGAAACCGGGGCGCTGGTCGTGTCGCCGGGCAACGAGACGCATCTGCATGCGCCAAGAGCCGATCTGACCGGGCATGATGGGGAGAAACGCGCACGGTATCTGCGCACGTCGCCCGAATTTGCCTGCAAGAAACTGCTCGCGGCGGGCGAAACGCGCATTTTCGAGCTGGCGCGGGTGTTCAGGGACCGTGAGCGCGGCGATCGGCATCTGCCCGAATTCACCATGCTGGAATGGTACCGGGCGAATGAGGACTATGACGCTGTGATCCGGGACACGGTCGCGGTCATCCAGCTCGCGGCCGAGACGACGGGCATGCGCCAATTCAGCTTCCGCGGTCACAAAGCCGACGCAACTTTGCCACCGGAATTCCTCACGGTCTTTGATGCGTTCGAACGCTTTGCAGGCGTGAATCTTGCGGCAACCGTGCGGCAGCACGAGGGAAACAGAGAGGCGCTCGCCGAGGCCGCGAAAGGCTGCGTTCGGGTCGCCGATGACGACACCTGGTCGGATATCTTCAGCAAGATCCTAGTCGAGCATGTCGAGCCGCATCTCGGGCAGGGGCGGATGACGGTGCTCTACGAGTATCCGACCCCGGAGGCCGCACTGGCGCGGACCAAGGCGACCAATCCCGATGTTGCCGAGCGCTTCGAGGTCTATGCCTGCGGGGTCGAGCTTGCGAATGGATTTGGCGAGCTTACGGATGCCGATGAGCAGCGTCGTCGGTTCGTCGAAGCCATGGACGAGAAAGAGCGCCGCTATGGCGAGTGCTATCCGCTCGATGAGGAATTTCTTGCAGCCGTCGCGGCCATGCCGCCGGCGTCGGGTGTTGCGCTTGGGTTCGATCGGCTGGTGATGCTGGCCGCGGGGGCGACGAGGATCGATCAGGTCGTGTGGACACCGCCGGTATGAACAGGATCGTGAAAATTCCCGCGACGCTGCGGCAGGCAATTGAGCTGGTGGCCGAAGGTCTCGCGCCGGAGCAGGCGTTGGCCGAGCTCGAGCGCGTGGCCGCGCGCTATGCTGTGGCGGTGACGCCGGCGGTGGCCGCGTTGATCGACAGCAGCGATCCCGACGATCCCATTGCGCGGCAATATATCCCCGATGCACGCGAACTCGATGCACAGTCGAACGAGCGCGACGATCCGATCGGCGATCATGCCCATGCGCCGGTCGATGGCATCGTGCATCGCTATCCCGATCGCGTGCTGTTCAAGCTCGTGCATGTCTGTGCGGTCTATTGCCGGTTCTGCTTCCGCCGCGAGATGGTGGGGCCGGGCAAGGAGACCGCGCTGTCGCGCGAGGCCTACACGAAAGCGCTCGACTATATCCGCTCCCATGACGAGATCTGGGAAGTGATCCTCACCGGCGGCGATCCCCTGATGCTGTCGCCGCGGCGGCTGGCCGAGATCATGACTGATCTTGCCGGGATCGATCATGTGAAGATCATTCGCCTGCATACACGCGTCCCGGTCGCCGATCCCGCGCGGGTCAGCGACGAGATGGTGGCGGCGTTGCGCGTGAAGGGGGCGTCAACCTGGGTGGCGCTGCATGCCAATCATCCGCGCGAATTCACCGAAGCCGCCAAAGCTGCCTGCGCGCGCATGATCGACAACGGCATCCCCATGGTCAGCCAGTCCGTGCTGTTGCGGGGCGTCAATGACGACGCGAAAACGCTCACGGCCCTGATGCGCAGCTTTGTCGAGAACCGGATCAAACCCTACTACCTGCATCACGGCGACCTCGCGCCGGGCACGGCACATTTGCGCACCACCATCGCCGAGGGGCAGGCGCTGATGCGCGCGCTGCGCGGCCATGTGTCCGGCCTCTGCCAGCCCGATTATGTGCTCGATATCCCCGGCGGTTATGGCAAGGCGCCGATCGGGCCGGACTATCTGGCGCAAGATGTCGTGACGAATGTCGACGCAGCCGGTGCCACGTCATCGGAATCAAGCTATCGTGTGGTGGACTACTGCGGCGACATGCATATTTATCCACCGAAAGCCTGACTATCCGCTTCCACAAGGTCGGTGTTGGAGACAGCAAATGAAAACACTGTTCGTGATGACGGCGAGTCTGTTCGTGCTCGGGCACTCATTGGCTTTGGCTCAGGATTCGCAGCGCAATCTGCCGCCGAAGAATTTGAGGGCGCAGCCCACGACGCAGACGCCCGCGAGCGGCAGCGTGCCGGAGGCGCCGATCGGCCATCGTCAGCCGCGCCCGAGCGATCTGCCGCCGGAGACCGGCAAGAACGATCCGAGCCGGATCGATGCGCAGGACCGCGAACTCGATCGCGCGATCAAGAATATCTGCAAGGGGTGCTGAGCGCAGGATTGTAGGGTGGGCACGGCGCAAGGGTGCCTTTGCCCACCCTACAGATCACGACTTGTTGCGCGCCGCCAGCGCCATCGCGATCAGCGACGAGCCTCCGATCAGCAGATTGATTCCGACCAGGATGCCGATCGCCCAGGCGGCGGAGCCGGGCAGGCCGGAAATGATGAAGAACGCGATCAGGATATCCATCAGGCCGGAGAAGGCCATCCAGCCCCAGCGCTCCGACAATTCCTTGCGGTGCTGAAGCGCATACATGATGGTGGCGACGCCCTCGGCGAGGAAATAGATCCCCACCACCACGGTCAATGTCAGCGTGCTCTCGGCCGGCCGCGTCAAGAGAATGATGCCGGCGGCGATGCCGAGCACGGCCGATATCAATGACCAGATGAAGCCCGGCGCCTGTCGCGCCCAGAAAGTCATCAGCAGCGCGGCGATGCCGGCAATGAAGAACATCCAGCCGAGCATCACGGTGACCGCGATGCTGGCGATGGGTGGCACGATCATGGCGGCGAGGCCGAGGATCACCAGCAGGATGCCCTCGATCAGGAAGGCCTTCCAGTGATTGCGGACGGTCTCGCTCATCTTCGATTGCAGGTCGGCGAAATCCGGGGGCATGGTCATGGGCATCATCCTGATCTGGGGCGTGCAGGCGTCTCGCAGCCATAACTATAGCTGCAAGCTTGCGGCAAAGCGAAAGCCCGATGCATCTGATCAGTTTTTTGCGATTTTTATTGGATGTTACTGCCGGACAGGTATCGCCGGCGCCACCGTGCGCATGCGGTTGCGGCCGAAGAAGTAGGCGGCGCTGGTCAGTACCAGCAAGACAATGCCGATCAGGATTGAGGTGACGCCGAGCGGGACCAGCACCATGGTCACGCTGCGCTCGGGATTGCTGTACCAATGGCGCAGCGACGAGATCAGGAAGGCGGTGCCGGCAAAGCCCGCAGCGCCACCGGCAAAGGTCAGCGCCCACATGCTGCGCAATTGTGCGAGGCGTTCGCGAGACACATCCGTATGCGGCGCGTGATGAGCGCCGATCCGGCGCACCAGTCGGACGGCCAGTGCAATGGTCCCGAAGCCGAACAGCATGCCGGCGCCTTCCAGCGCGCGGCGGCCGAGGCCGACGATTTCCGGATGCTGCTGCAAAGTGAGCAGCGGCAGGTCGTAACAGGCATGCAGCGTGATGGGCGCCAGCACGATCAAGAGTGGCGTCCGGATGAAGGCAAGACTGTCGCGGCGATGGGCGCCGAGCGCACGGCCGGATCGTGCAATGGCGATATAGGCGCCGGCAATGACTCCGAGCGCGCCATGGAACGGCACCGTGAGGACGCTGCGCAAAACCGCCAGGGTGCGCCACATTTCGGGATAGCTGAGGAGATAGATCAGGTTTTCATAGGCCGCAAAACCGAGGCCGGCGGCGGCGCCATAGACCACGGTGTCCATGGGATCGGCGGTGCGCGCGCGCTGGGTCGAGACCGCCAAGATCACCAGGATTTTGACGATCTCCTCAGGTGCGGCGATGCCGAACACGGCGTGCAGGACCATGGCCCATGTCGGATCGTCGGTGAGACCGGGGATGCCCGCGAACAGCGCCCGTGCATAGCCGAGCAGGGAGATGCTGGCGGCGCCGAGCAGGAACGACGCCCAGACCAGACCCGGCGGCCCCGGCCGTTCATCCGCGGCAATGACCAGCCACAGCACCAGCAGAGCGGGCGCAACGGCGGCGATACCGATGACGGTGGGGAGCGATTCGAGGCCTTCCATGCCGGATTAAGTATAGGGCGCGGGTGCGGTGGGGAAGGGTTCGGTGGTCGCACCCCTCAGTTGTCATCGTCCGCTTGACCGCGAAATCCATTAAATGCGGACGTTTCGACGTCAACGGGGGGCGCTTGCCTTCGCCGCGGGCGACCAAAAGAGTGTGACGGAACCAAATGCCGTCCGACTGATTGCTCCTGAAACAATTGCCGAGACGGGGACCAGACCATGGCCGATGACGCACAGACGACACCCCCTTTCATCTATGAAGGCGTGGCGCTCGTACCCGAGGAGAAATCTACCTTGTCCGAAGTGGTCGACACCGTGAAAGACGCCGCCCATCGCGTCAGCGACACTTTCGAGGCCGGCAAGAAGCCGGGCATGCCATTGAGCATTCTCGCCAATGTCGCCCGCGAAGCGCCGCTGGGATCGCTGCTGGTGGCGTTCCTGCTGGGCGTGGCCGTCGCGCGGCGGCGCTAGTATCATCTGAGCGATCGCGGCGCCGGCAGCGGCCGTTAACGGGCGTGAGGTCCGTTTCCTGCCCCGCTCGACGGTCTGCGCTGTGGTGCCGGATGCGTCGTATCCGGTGGGAGATAGCGGGTAGGCGAACGCCCGGTCCCGTGTCATGGATTTGGAAGTGGTCCAGTCGCCGCGCATCGGCTAGAAATCGAAGAGCGCTGTTCCGACTCCCTCCCAGAGGCTCCCTTGTACGTCCCTCCCGCATTCCGATCGGACGATCCGGTTCTTGCTTGGCAACTGGTCGAGGAGATCAGGCTGGGATGCCTGATCACAGCGGGCGTAAGCCTGATGGCGTCGCATCTGCCATTCATGGTGGAGCGGGGAACGCAGCCGGGTCTGGTCGGGCATATGGCGCGTGCCAATCCGCAGTGGAAAGAGCTCGACGCCGCGCCGGTGCTGGTGAATTTCCTCGGCCCCAACACGCATATCTCGCCATCCTGGTACACGACCAGCCCGCGAGCGCCGACATGGAATTACGTGGCGGTGCAGATTCGCGGCCGCGCCTGCGTGACCCAGGACCGCGAACGCCTGCGGCAGATGGTGCTGGATCTCAGCGCCCTGATGGAGCCGGATGGCAGCCCATGGGAGGCTGCCAGGCTCGACAGCGCCTATGTCGATAAATTGCTACCCGGCATCGTCGGCTTCACCATCGAGGTCGATCATGTCGACGTGCAGTTGCGGCTGTCGCAGCAGAACAATGCGGATGACCAGACGCGCGTGCGGGCGTCGCTCAATGCCGGGACGTTGCGGGAACGGCAGGTGGCCGAGACGATGGCGCGCTATCTGGATTCTCAATCCGGCCCGGCTTGATCATGGAGCGATCGCGCGGGCCTCGGCGCCGAGTTCGACGACTGTGTCGGTCGGAGCGATCACCGAACGTCGATGGGTGATGGCCAACACCGTGACGTCGGCGGAGAGGGCGCGGACGTGGCTCATGATGTCCCGCTCGGTGCCATCATCGAGCGCCGAACTGGCTTCGTCGAGAAACAGCACGCTCGGATTTCCATAGAGCGCGCGGGCGATGGCGATGCGTTGGCGCTCGCCGCCGGACAGTTTGAGGCCGCGCTCGCCGACGTTGGTGTCGAAGCCTGCAGGCAGCGCCTCGATGAAGGAAAGGATTGCGGCCTTGGCTGCCACGTCGCGCAGGCGCGTGTCATCGCGCGGGCGGCCGAGCAGGATATTGTTGGCGAGGCTTTCATTGAGCAGCACCACATCCTGCGGGACGACCGCCACGGCCCGGTACCAGTCGGCTCGGGAGATGCTGGCGAACTCGATGTCGTCCACCAGGATGCGGCCCTGCTGCGGTTCAATGGATTTCAGGGCCAGTTTGAAGATGGTGGATTTGCCGGAGCCGGTGTCGCCGACGATGAAGGTGATGGCGCCGCGGCGCGCGGTGAAGCTGACGTCGCTGATGCCGCGGCCATTGCCATAGGCGAAGCCGACGGATTCGAACAGAATTCGGCCGTCCTGTGGCGCAAAGCGCGTGCTGTGCGGGGACTCGTCCTCTTCCGGCGCCTGCCACATGGCGGTGAGCGGGACGAGCTGCGCGCGGGCCCGGGCGAAATTGTCCAGCGTATTGGCGATCATCTCGAACGGATGATTGAGCTGGAGCAGCAGCGTGTTGAACAGCACGAGATCGCCGATGGTCAGGGCGCCGGCCTGGTAGTTCGGCAGCAACAGCAGGAAATTGATGGCGAATTGCGCAGCCAGGCTGAGGCCGAGCATGACCGACATGGCGATACCCCGCAGCATGTAGGCGTGCCAGTGATCGCGCACATTACGCGCCTTCTCGGTGAAGCGCTGGCTCATCCAGTGATGGCTGCCGAGATGGCGGAGCGTTTCCATGGCGTTCATCGCATTGCCGACAAAGCGCGCATTGTCCTGGGCGGCGGTCATCGCGGCGCTGAGACTGCCTTTGGAGCGGCGTGACACGATCACGGCAAGACCGATTGCGACGCAGCCATAGGCAATGACCGTCGCCACCACCTGCAGATTCAACAGGGCACCGAGCGTGAGCAATGTGAGGGCGATCTGCAGTGCGCTCGGAACGAGCACGATCAAGCCGATCTGCACGAAAGTCACCAGCGCGCCGCGACCTTGCGTGGCGGCATTCTGTATTTCGGCGGGATTGTGAGCGACGAAGAATTCGGCGCGTTTCTTCAGGATGCGATTGAAGAACTGCGTGCTGGCGATGAAGCCGAGATTTTCCGCCGTGATGACCGACAGGAACTGGACGATCCGCAACAGTGCCGAGGCAAAGCCGACCAGAGCGGCGTAGGCGACGAAAGCCCAGGCGAGATCGAGGGCGAAGGCCTCCTTTGGCAGCCGGTCGATCAGGCGCGAAAACAGATAGGGCGCGGTAATGCTGCTGGCGCTCGACAACAGCACGATGGCGGCCACCGAGAGCAGCGCCCGCCAGTCGGACCTCCAATAGGCAACAAGGATCTCTGCGACCGGGCTGTTGCTGGCGGACGTTTTCATGAGGACGTTCTGTGCAAGGCAATCGACGCTGCGGGGGCGCTTGGCTAGCAGAGGGTATCGGCCATGGCCAGCACCGATCGGCCGCCATGGAACGATTCTGATCTGGGATCGCTAGCGGGCGCGCTTGCGCTGAACCGCGGCCGCCTTGGAGCGGTTACGGTTGTTCACCGTGGCGCGGGAGCGCGAGCGACTTGGTGTCTCGCGGGCGCTGGCCTTGTCGTCACCGGCCGAGGTGCTGGCAAAGGACTGGCGCAGGTTGTCGAGGGTGGCGGTGAGGGTGCCGACCTGTTCGGTCAGCTTGCGGGTGTCGTTCTGCTGGGCGGTCAGCAGCCGCTGCATGGTCTGCAACTGGTCCTGCACCACTTGCAGCTGGTCGATGGACTGTTGCTGTGTGGCCTCGATGCCCTTGGTCTTCTCGATGATCTGCTCGGACGCCTGCGCCACGCGCGCCTGTTGCAGCCGCGAGGCGGTGAGCCGCTCCGGCTCTGGCGTATTGCCAC
>NZ_JBIISY010000253.1:0-8228 GCF_044340795.1 Tardiphaga sp. | reverse complement strand
GCGGCCACGGGGACGTCATGCACGCGGGCCAGCGGCCACAGGCCGAAAGCGAGTGCCGTCAGGAGCCCGTAGAGCAACGACAGCGCGAGGCCGCCGGGATGCAGGGCCGGCACCACCGGCAGCGGCAACAGATTGCCGAGCAGGCCGACAATGGCGAAGGGAAGCGCGGCACCCAGCACCAGACCGATCACCGAACCGATGGCGGCCAGCACCATCACCTGGGCGAGATACATGGCGAACACATCGCGGCCAGTGGCGCCGAGCGCCTTCAGCGCGGCGATCACCTCTCGACGGCGATCGATATGGCTCTTCACCGCATTGGCGACACCGACACCACCGACCAGCAGCGCGGCAAGTCCGACCAGCGTGAGGAACTGAGTGAAGCGCGAAATGCTGCGCTCGAGCTGCGGCGATGCATTGTCGCGCGAGCGGATTTCCCAGCCCGCCTGCGGCAGCTGGCTGCGCACGTCGTCGGTCAGTGCCTTCGTCGCGCCTTCGCTGCTGTCGGCAAGTTTGACCCGATAGATCCAGCGCACCAGGCTGCCGGGCTGCAGCAAGGCGGTGGCACGCAGGGCATCCTCGCTGACGAGGAAACGCGGCGCGAAGCCGACGCCGCCCGCCAGTTTATCGGGCTCGGCATCGACGACACTGCGGATCTGGAACGTGGCATTGCCCACCGTGACACGATCGCCGAGCTTGAGGCCGAGCCGCGCCAGCAGTGTCGTATCCGTCGCCGCACCGAACGCGCCGTCACGCTCGGCGAGCAGATCGCCCATTGGCATTTCGGGCGCGAGCTTCAACCGGCCGAGCATCGGATAGGCGCCATCGACGGCCTTCATCTCGACCAGAGCCAGGTTGCCGTCGGATGCACGGACCATCCCGCGCAAGGTGGCGGCCACCGAGACATCGCCGCGCTGGCGCAGGAATGCCAGTTCCTCCGGCTTCGCCTCACGCTGCATCAGGGAGAAAGCGGCATCGCCACCCAGCAGCGTGCGGCCCTCGCGGGCGAGACCATCGCTCAGGCTCGCCGCCACCGATCCCACGCCGGCAATCGCCAGCACACCGAGCGCGATACAGGCGATGAAAACGTAGAAGCCGCGAAGACCGCTGCGCATCTCGCGCAGTGCGTAGCGGAGGGCGAGCGAGGGACCGCGCGTCGGCGCCGCATTGTCCGTGACGACGGCCATCAGGCTTGCTCGATATGGCCGGAGCGCAGGCGCACCACGCGATCGCAGCGCTCGGCCAGCGCATTGTCATGGGTCACCAGCACCAGCGTCATGCCGCGCTCGGCATGCTGCGCGAACAGGAGGTCGACGATCTGGCTGCCGGTATTCTCATCGAGATTGCCGGTGGGCTCGTCGGCCACCAGGATCGCGGGATCGGGCGCCAGCGCGCGCGCCAGAGCGACTCGCTGCTGTTCGCCACCGGACAACTGGCGCGGATAGTGGTGCAGGCGGGCGCCGAGACCGACAGCCTCGAGTTCCTTCGCCGCGCGCCCTTCCGGATCGGGATGGCCCGCGAGCTCCAGCGGCACAGCGACATTTTCCAGCGCCGTCATGGTGGGGATCAGATGGAAGGACTGGAAGACAATGCCGACATGGCGGCCGCGGAAGCGCGCCAATCCGTCCTCGTCGAGATCATTGAAAGCGGTGCCATTGACCACCACCTGACCTGAGTCAGGCCGCTCCAACCCCGCCATCACCATCAGCAGCGTGGATTTCCCGGAGCCCGACGGGCCGATCAGTCCGATCGCCTCGCCCGAACCCACGCGCAGGCTGATATCCTTGAGGATATGCACGCGTGCGGCACCGGTGCCGAGCGACAGGTTGATGTTTGAGATGGAAATGGTGTCCGGCGCAGTGCCGGCCGATGATGAGGTGTCGATGCGCGTGTCCATGTCGGTGTCATATGGTCCTTCATCTGCCGCGGTCGAGGGGTGGTTTCGCAGGTTTGTGTGCCTGTTTGTTGCTGGATGGCTCGTCATGTTGACGCAGGCACCCGCGTTTGCGCAGGCGCCGGTCAAACTGGTCGTCCTCGGGGATTCCCTGAGCGCCGGCTACAATCTGCCGGCGGCCGCCGCATTTCCTGTCCGGCTGCAGAAGGCACTGACCGACAAGGGCATCAAGGTCGAGATCGCCAATGCCGGCGTATCCGGCGATACCACCTCGGGCGGGCTCGGCCGGCTCGACTGGTCGGTGCCCGACGGCACCCAGGGCGTCATCCTCGAGCTTGGTGCCAATGACGCACTCCGCGGCGTCGACCCGAAGATCCCGCGCGAAGCGCTCACGGAGATCATCAAGCGGCTGCAGGCGCGCGGCATCAAGGTCCTGCTCTGCGGCATGCTGGCACCGCCGAATTACGGCAAGGACTATGCGGACAAGTTCAATGCGATCTATCCGGACCTCGCGAAGCAGTTCGACGTTCCCCTGTATCCGTTCTTCCTCGACGGCGTGGCCGGCGAGAACAAACTCAATCTGCCGGACGGCATGCATCCGACCGCGGAAGGCGTTGATGTCGTGGTGAACAAGATCTTACCGACGGTGGAAGCTTTCGTGGCAGCGCTAGCGCCGAAGAACTGAGCAACATGCTCGTTTCGTAGCCCGCATGGAGCGAAGCGTAATGCGGGGACCATAGAGCCGGTTGAAGCGCTTGTCCCCGGATTGCGCTTCGCTCCATCCGGGCTACCCGCGACGCTGCCGAGTTATTCGGAACCTGACGCTGCGATGACACGCTTTGCTTCGCAGAGTCACATAACTCGGATAGATTTTGGACATCGGTGATTCGTCGTTCGCGACAACTCACCGGCTCGTTTGTCGGGCATGATTTTCGCCGAGCGGTGCGTTGCTAAAGCGCCCGCACCTTTCGGCGAAAATCGCGCCCCGACAAAAAGGAGCTGCCTATGCCGCGTCTATTCGCCGGACTGGAAATCCCAGTCGAGATCGGCCAGCGATTGGCCAATTTACGTGGCGGCCTGCCAGGCGCGCGCTGGATCGATCCAGAAAATTATCACGTCACCCTCCGCTTCATCGGCGATATCGACGGCGTCTCCGCCAACGAGATCGCCTATCTGATGTCGCGCATTGAACGCAGGCCGTTCAAGGTCGAGATCCGCGGCCTCACCAGCTTCGGCGGCAACAAGCCACGCGCGATCGTGGCGCATGTGGAGCCGAGCAAGCCGCTGATGGAATTGCAGGCCGAGCTGGAGCGGCTGATCCGCCGCTGTGGCATCGGACCCGATCCGCGCAAGTTCACGCCGCATGTGACGCTGGCCCGGCTGCGCGATGCGTCGAGCTGGGATGTGGCGGACTATCTGTCGGTGCGCGGGTATTTTCCGACGCAGACATTCACGGCTGAGCAGTTCGTGCTGTTCTCATCGCGCGCCTCCACCGGTGGTGGGCCGTATCTGGTGGAGAATTCGTACGAGCTGCGCGAGAGGGTAAGGGCGGCGTAGCTAGCAACGACGCCCTGACATCCCTCCCCCAAGCCGCGTAGCGGCGCAGCGGGGTCCGACGGACGAATTCGTCCGTCGTAGGTGGCCTGAGCGCAGCGACGGTCGGGTGGGGGCCCCACGTGACGTCGAGTGTGTGGAAGCACCCCACCCGTCTCGATGCTCGCTGGACGCTCGCCTCGATCCACCCTCCCCGCTGCGCGGCTTCGCCGCTTGGGGGAGGGAGAAGAAGGCGCATATCCGCCTCCCCAAATCCCGTCTTGCATTTTCGCGGCGCATGGGGCCGTTAGGCGCCCATGCCCGCCCCAACATCCTTCCGCGAACAGTACAAGTCTCTCGTCGCCGCCGGTACCATCGAGGCCGATCCGGCGCAGGCGCAGGCCGTCGAGGCCATCGCTGCGCTCGACGCTGCGCTTTCGACCTACGAACCGCCGCGCAAAAAAGGGTTCTTCGGACGCCTGTTCGGTGGTGACAAGGATGCGCAGCCACCGAAGGGGCTTTACGTCCATGGCGAGGTCGGTCGCGGCAAGACCATGCTGATGGACCTGTTCTTCGAGAGCAGTTCCGTTCAGCACAAGCGTCGCGCGCATTTCCATGAATTCATGGCCGACGCCCATGAGCGCATCTATGATTTCCGCCAGAAGATGGCGAGCGGTGCGATCCCCGACAACAGCGACGTCATCACGCTGACGGCGAACTCGATCTTCGAGGAAGCCTGGCTGCTCTGCTTCGACGAGTTTCACGTCACCGACATCGCGGACGCGATGATCCTCGGCCGGCTGTTCGCGCGACTGTTCGAACTCGGCACCGTGGTGTTTGCGACGTCGAATGTCGAACCGGTGAATCTCTACAAAGGCGGGCTCAACCGCGCGCTGTTCCTGCCTTTCATCAAGCAGATCGAAGACCACATGGACGTGCGCAAGCTCGACTCGCGCACTGATTTCCGCATGGAAAAACTGGTCGGCGTGAAGAGCTGGCTGGTGCCGGATGATGCCGCCGCGAAGGCTGCGCTCGATGCAGCTTTCACAAAACTCACCGGCGGCGCGCAGGGCAAGTCGCGCGAGCTCGCGGTGAAGGGCCGCAAGCTGCATGTGCCGTTCGAGGCGCAGGGCGTCGCGCGTTTCACGTTCAACGATCTCTGTGAAAAGCCACTCGGCGCATCCGACTATCTCAAGCTCGCGCATGAATATCACACGCTGTTCATCGAACACGTGCCGGCGATGACCGAGGCCAACCGCAACGCGGCCAAGCGCTTCATTTCGCTGATCGACACGCTCTATGACAATGGCGTGAAGCTGATGGCCACCGCGGCGGCCGAACCGCCGGATCTTTATTCGGCTGATCAGGGCACCGAGAAGTTCGAATTCGTCCGCACGGCATCGCGCCTGTTTGAGATGGGGTCGGAGACTTACCTGGCACTGCCTCACGGGCGGAGCGATTCAACGGCGAGCGGGGCGACGACGGGGCTGGTGGAGACCTAGCCTGTCATCCCGGCGAAAGCCGGGATCCATAGCCTCCGAGCTTGTAAGGCAACGAACAGGCGCGGCTTGTATGCCACCACTGATGTCGGAGGGTATGGGTCCGAGCATACGCCGGGACGACGGGCGAGTTTAGTCTTCCTCCAATCTGACCGCCGCCAATTCCGCAACGCTGCCCTCCCGCCCGACAAATGGGCAGGGGCTGACTTGAACGCATTCAGCGAAAGCGATAACCACCCTGTCGGCATTCACTGCTCCCTCCTCCCACCCCTGCGGGTTCAAAGGATATTTTCTCATGGCGCGTAATAAGATCGCACTGATTGGCTCGGGTCAGATCGGCGGAACGCTGGCTCACCTGGTTGGCCTCAAGGAACTCGGCGACGTGGTGATGTTCGACATCGCCGAAGGCATCCCGCAGGGCAAATCGCTGGATATCGCGCAGTCGTCGCCGGTCGACGGATTCGACTCGAAGCTGTCCGGCGCCAATTCCTACGAAGCGATCGAAGGCTCCGACGTCATCATCGTCACCGCCGGCGTGCCGCGTAAGCCTGGCATGAGCCGCGACGATCTGCTCTCGATCAACCTCAAGGTGATGGAGCAGGTGGGCGCAGGCATCAAGAAGTATGCCCCGAACGCCTTCGTGATCTGCATCACCAACCCGCTCGACGCCATGGTCTGGGCGCTGCAGAAGGCCTCGGGTCTTCCGGCGAACAAGGTGGTCGGCATGGCCGGCGTGCTCGACTCCGCGCGCTTCCGCTACTTCCTGGCCGATGAATTCAACGTTTCGGTCGAGGACGTCACCGCCTTCGTGCTCGGTGGCCACGGCGACACCATGGTGCCGCTGGTCAAGTATTCCACCGTTGCCGGCATCCCGCTGCCCGACCTCGTGAAGATGGGCTGGACCTCGCAGGCCCGCATCGACGAGATCGTCGACCGCACCCGCAATGGCGGCGCCGAGATCGTCAACCTGCTCAAGACCGGTTCGGCCTTCTACGCCCCGGCCGCGTCCGCCATCGCCATGGCCGAGAGCTACCTCAAGGACAAGAAGCGCGTGCTGCCCTGCGCCGTTCACCTCAACGGTGAATATGGCGTCAAGGACATGTATGTCGGCGTTCCCGTCGTGATCGGCGCCAAGGGTGTCGAGCGCATCGTCGAGATCGAACTGGTCGGCAAGGACAAGGAAGGTTTTGACAAGTCGGTGGCTTCGGTCGTCGGCCTGATGGACGCCTGCAAGAAGATCGCGCCCGACCTGCTCGGCTAAAACTTCGATGACATGAACCGGCACCCCTGGGGTGCCGGTTTTGCATTTGACGTGGTTGGCAATCACTGCGACGAACCCACCCAGCCAACTTCGTCCGTCACACGGAATTACCGCTTACTTTGACATCCGGCACCCGTGGTATACGGTATGCCAATCCAGAGAAACGGCGTGAATTCCAATTTCACCATCGGGGGTTCGGGAGCATCTTATGAATATCCATGAATATCAGGCGAAAGCCGTCCTGAAGGAGTTCGGCGTGCCCGTCTCCAAGGGCGTGCCGGTCCTCAAGGCCGACGAAGCCGAAGCCGCAGCGAAGCAGCTCGGCGGTCCGCTCTGGGTCGTGAAGAGCCAGATCCATGCCGGCGGTCGCGGCAAGGGCAAGTTCAAGGAAGCCTCGGCTGGCGACAAGGGCGGCGTCCGCCTCGCCAAGTCGGTGGAAGAGGTGAAGGAATTCGCCAAGCAGATGCTCGGCGCGACCCTCGTCACCGTGCAGACCGGCGACGCTGGCAAGCAGGTCAACCGCCTCTATATCGAAGACGGCTCGGACATCGAGAAGGAGTTCTACCTCTCCCTCCTCGTCGACCGTGAAACCTCGCGCGTGGCTTTCGTCGTTTCGACCGAAGGCGGCATGAGCATCGAGGACGTCGCCCACGACACCCCTGAGAAGATCATCACCTTCTCGGTGGATCCGGCGACCGGCGTGATGCCGCATCACGGCCGCACCGTGGCGCAGGCCCTCGGCCTTACCGGCGATCTGGCCAAGCAGGCCGGCAAGCTGGTCGAGCAGCTCTACACGGCGTTCATCGCCAAGGACATGGACATGCTGGAGATCAATCCGCTGATCATCTCCAAGCAGGGCCAGCTCAAGTGCCTCGACGCCAAGATGTCGTTCGACTCGAACTCGCTCTATCGTCATCCGGACATCGTCGCCCTGCGCGACACCACGGAAGAAGACGAGAAGGAAATCGAGGCGTCGAAGTATGACCTCGCTTACATCGCGCTCGACGGCACCATCGGCTGCATGGTCAACGGCGCCGGCCTCGCAATGGCCACGCTCGACATCATCAAGCTCTATGGCGAAAGCCCGGCCAACTTCCTCGACGTCGGTGGCGGCGCTTCGGAAGAGAAGGTGACCGCTGCGTTCAAGATCATCACCGCCGATCCGAACGTGAAGGGCATCCTGGTCAACATCTTCGGCGGCATCATGAAGTGCGACGTCATCGCCGCCGGCGTTGTCGGCGCGGTGAAGGCCGTCGGCCTCAAGGTGCCATTGGTTGTCCGCCTCGAAGGCACCAATGTCGAGGAAGGCAAGAAGATCATCCGCGAGAGCGGCTTGAACGTTCTGCCTGCGGACGATCTCGACGACGCCGCCCAGAAGATCGTCAATGCGGTGAAGGGAAAGTAAGCTCATGTCAGTCTTGATCGACAAGAACACCAAGGTCATCACCCAGGGTTTTACTGGCAAGAACGGCACCTTCCATTCCGAACAGGCGATCGCTTACGGCACCAAGGTCGTCGGCGGCACTTCGCCGGGCAAGGGCGGCTCGACCCATATCGGCCTGCCCGTGTTCGACACGGTGGCGGAAGCCCGCGACAAGACCGGCGCCGATGCATCGGTCATCTACGTGCCGCCGCCGGGCGCAGCGGACGCGATCTGCGAAGCCATCGATGCGGAAATCCCGCTGATCGTCTGCATCACCGAGGGCATTCCGGTGCTCGACATGGTGCGCGTGAAGCGGTCGCTGATCGGCTCCAAGTCGCGCCTGATCGGGCCAAACTGCCCTGGCGTCGTCACTGCCGGTGAATCGAAGATCGGCATCATGCCGGCCAACATCTTCAAGCCCGGCAAGGTCGGCATCCTGTCGCGCTCCGGCACGCTGACCTATGAAGCCGTGTTCCAGACCACCCAGGCCGGCCTCGGCCAGACCTCGGCCGTCGGCATCGGCGGCGACCCGGTCAAGGGCACCGAGTTCATCGACGTGCTCGAGATGTTCCTCGCCGACGACAAGACCGAGTCGATCTTCATGTTCGGCGAGATAGG
>NZ_JBIISY010000036.1:0-37957 GCF_044340795.1 Tardiphaga sp. | reverse complement strand
GTTGAACGTCGTCGATACCAGATAGGTGCGCGGCGCACCGAGGATCACATAGCCGTCATTGGTCGCAGCCTGCCAGTAATTGCTGTCGAGCACGTTCTCCACCGAGAACCGCACCACCACCGGCTTCGCGTTCCACGGCGATGCGAATGTATAGCGCGCGCCCGCATCATAACGCGTCCAGCTTGCACCCGCCACGCGGTTGGCCTGATCGGTGTAATAGGCGCCGGTGTGAATGGCCCGGCCAGTCAACGTCAGCCCGCGCAGGAACGGCACATCCCATTCGCCTCCGATATTCACCTGCGTATCGGGCACGTTGAATGTCCGCAGGCCGTCATAAACGCCGTTCTGCGTGGTTTCCTGCCGTGCATCGATGAACATGAAGCCCCCGAGCAAACGCAGCCCTTCCGTCACCTCGCCAAAGGCGTTGAACTCGACGCCGCGATTGCGGCTCGCGCCGCCCTGCGAGACGGTATTGGTGGTGCGATCGACGATCTGGAACGGGCGCATGATATCGAAGGCGCTCATCGTGGTGGTGATACGGCCCCAGTCGACCTTGATTCCGACTTCCTTCTGCTTCGAGCGATAGGGCGGCAGCACCTGCCCGGCATTGGCAAAGCTTTCGCCCACCACCGAGCCCGGCTCGAATGCCTCGATATAGTTGCCATAGAGCGAGACGTTCTCCAGCGGCTTCACCACCAATGCGAAGGCGGGCGTCGTCGCCGCCGTGTCATAGCCGCCGGTTCGCGTGCCCGTCCCCATCGCGAAGGATTCCGACTCCACATATTGATGCCGCACGCCGGCGGTGAACTGGACGCGGTTGTTCAGGATCGACATCGTGTCCGCCACGCCGAAGCTCGACAGCCGCGAGATGCCGGTGGTGCGCGGCGCGCCGACCTCGACATTCGGGACCGCGCTTTGCGTCGGGTTGTAAAGATTAGAGCGGAACAATGCCCCTGATGTATTCAGGATGCCCGTATCGGCTTCCGACGCCGCCACGTTGAAATTGATCGCGTGGTTGACCGGCCCGGTATCGACATTGGCGCGGAAGCCGGCCTGAGCTGCGGTGCGCTCATGCGCCTGGTTGTTGCGCCGTGGCGTGCCGTTGAAATTGCCGTTCAGGCTGTCCATCCGGATATCGGAATAGAGATAGCGCGTATTGCTGGTGCTGATACCGGCCTGCGCGTAGGCCGTCAGGTTCTCGGTGATGTCGACTTCACCCTGCACGATGGCGTAGCGCGACTCCGACTGCCAGAAGCCCCAGTTCGGCATGTAATTCGCGCGGGCATCAGGGGGCGCCGGCAATGCCGTGAGATTGCCGAGATCGACGAAGCGCGTCATCGCCGTCGCATTGTGCCTGTCGTAACCGAAATCGGCTGATACGCGCACGCGTTCGCCGCGATAGTCCAGGCCAACGAAAGCATTGCCGACTTCCTGGTTTTGATTGGCAAGCTCGGTGGCACCGTCCTTGTAGCTGCCATTGAAGCGAACGCCGAATTCCTTGAACTCCCCGAAACGCTGGCCGACATCGATATGCGTGCCAAACTGCGACTGCGACGCATAGGTGTTGGTGATCTGAGCGATCGGAACATCCCCGGCCCGCTTGGTCACCAGATTGACGCTGCCGCCGACGCCACCACCGCTCGGCGGCATGCCGTTAAGCAGCGCGGATGGTCCCTTCAGGACCTCGACGCGTTCGATCGCACCGAGCGACGACAGCGAGAACGCCGAGGCGATGCCATACAAACCATTTATTCCGTAACCCGTGCTCGATACGCTGAAGCCACGAATGTTCAGCTGATCGAAGCCGCTCACACGCGGCACCGTGATCCGTACCGACGGATCATTCGCGAAGACGTCGTCAAGCTTGCGCGCCTGCTGATCCTGGATGGTCTGCGCCGTATAGCTGGTCTGATTGAACGGCGTGTCCATGACGCCGCGATTGCCGAGCAGGCCAACCTGGCTGCCGGATGCGACCTGCCCGCCCGCATAGGCGGCCGGCAGATTGCCCATCGTGCCGGTCGGCGGCGTCGTCGGCGCACGTGGGGCAACGACGCGGGGTGCAGCCTGCGGCGCACGGGTAACAGTCTGGCGCGGCACGGCACGGCGCGCGGCACGCGGCTTCGGCGCATGCACTTCGACCGCGGGCAGCTCGCGCGGCGTCTGCGCCACGGCATCGCCGCCAAGCAGCAGCGCTGTCGCGCTCGCTGCAGCCATCAGTGTTCTCGTGTGAAGTGTCGTCCCGCAGGTCATTTTAGTAGCGCCCCAATTCTCCGGCTGAATTCCGTCAGCCGATAACAAGGGCGCCTTACAGGATGACACGGTGCGGTCACAATTGTGGCGCGGCTAGATTCTATCTAACTATTCGCGCCGACGATCGCGCAGCACGTTGCACGCAACTCGCCGCACGATTGCAGGCGTTCAATCGCGCGACCGATATGCGTCAGCGCTTCGCCGATCCCTGGACCTGTCCGACCTGATTGGCCTGCGATGTAAACCAGATCATGCCGTTCGGCCCTGCCGTCATGCCGAAGGGCTGCGCATTCGGCGTCTTCAAGTCGAAGAACGACACGTCGCCTGTCGGTGTGATGCGTCCGATCTTGTGCGACTTGAAGGCGGTGAACCACACATTGCCATCGCCGCCTGCAGCGATCCCGATCGGCTTGGTATCGGCCGGCAGCGGGAATTCCCTGATCTCGCCGCTCATCGAGATGCGGCCGATGTGATCCGATCCGTTCAGCGAAAACCAGAGATGGCCATCCGGCCCGACAGTGATGTCACGCGGTCGCGACTGCGGATTGCCGAGCGCAAATTCGGTGATCTTGCCGGTCTTGATGTCGAGCCGGCCGATCTTTCCCACATTGCTTTCGGTGAACCACAGATTGCCGTCCGGCCCCGACACCACGCCATAGGCCTGCGCGTTTTCTGTGGGAATATCGAACTCCTTGATCTCGCCGGTCAGCGTGATGCGTCCGATCTTGTTCGCCGCCATCTCGGCAAACCAGATCTGCCCGTCGGGGCCCACGGTGATTCCACGCGGCCACGAGCCCGTGTTGAATTTGGTCGGTGTCGTCGCCTGCGAGGGAATGACGAACAGGCCGTTGAACTCGCCCTTCGGCGAGATGCGACGAATGGCGTTCTCCTCGCGTGACGTGAACCAGAGATTGCCGTCGCGACCTGCCGTGATGCCCTGAAGCACGCCAACCTTGTCGCCGGGCACACGGAATGCGGTGGCGTTGCCATCGGGCGTCACGCGAAAAATCTGATGCTTGCTGACTTCGGTGACCCACATATTGCCGTCGGGACCGAGCACAACGCCTTGCGGACGCTGGTTCTCCCCGGGAAGCGAGGTCTCGACGAGCGCGATGCTCTCGGCCTTCACGGTCACGGACGCCAATGGGCCCGTCAAAGCCAGAGCGACGATGGCGGCGTGAAAACCTCGAACCTGCATATCAACTCCTCGATCTCGCAATGAGCGCGACAACAGCGCGTTGCGTAACGGAGGCGATATGGAGGACACAATGGCAACAGTCTGGAATCGGTCCAGCCATTCGCGTTCAGGCGAATGGCTGCAACTGCGCGCAACTCACGCGACTGCGACAATCCGTCCGCCTCAGCCCTGCCCTTCGACGATCTCGCGGAACACCTGCCGCACGTCCTGCTGGATGTCGCGGACACGGGCTTCCAGCGAAGAGAAATCCGGCTCGTTGCTGACGCGGGCCAGCAGCCGCAACAGGTCCGCACCTGCAGTCTCGGGCTTGAAGCCTTCGCTGACACAGAGACGCAGGATCTGCGTGAGATCGTTGAACAGCCGGGCTGCGCGGCGCAGCACGTCGAAATGCTCGGATTTCAGCACGCCGAGCCTGGCGGCATTCTCCAGCACCTGCGGCGTGCTCACGCTCAGGATCGCGGGCTTCTCTGCGGCATGAACGAGCTGTAGATATTGCGCGATGAATTCGATATCGACCATGCCGCCGGCGGCATGTTTGAGGTCCCAGATATCGTCCTCGCCCTTCTCCTCGGCAATCGCCTGCCGCATCTCGGCGACGTCATTGGCGATGATGCCGTGTTCGCGCGGCCGGGTCAGCACCTCGCGAATGGCGGCCTCGACCTTTTCGCGGAAAGCCGGCGATGCCGAGATGACGCGGGCGCGCGTGAGCGCCATATGCTCCCAGGTCCAGGCTTCAGTCTGCTGATATTCGGCGAAAGAATCGATCCGCGAGGCCAGCGGCCCCGATCGACCGGACGGCCGCAGCCGCATGTCGACTTCATACAGCACACCGTAATTGGTGCGCGTGGTGAAGGCGCTGATCAGGCGCTGCGTAAGCCGCGCGAAATATTGTGCGCCATGCAGCGAGCGCGCACCGTCGGAATCGGGCGCGTCGTGATCGAAATCATAGATCAGGATGAGATCGAGATCGGATGCCGCGGTCATCTCGCGGCTGCCGAGGCGGCCCATGGCGATGATCGCGGTTTCCTGATCCTTGATGCGGCCGTGCTGCGCGACGAACTGGTCGAGCACGAGACCATGCAGCGTCTGCGCGATGCCTTCCGCCACATCGGCAAAGGCCGTGCTGGCCTGTGGCGCCGTCACCGTGCCCGACAGGATGCGCGTGCCGATCAGGAACAGGCTCTCCTGCCCGAACAGCCGCAGGCGATCGAGGAATTCCTCGTAGGAATTGGCGTCTTCGAGCGTGGCCGCGAGGCGCAAGGACAATTCGCGGCGATCGGGCATGGCGCCGAAGAAGCGCGGATCGATCAAGCCATCGACGAGCTGCGGCTGCCGTGCCAGCATATCCGCAAGGCGTGGCGCAGCGCCAAGCACGAGCGCGACCAGCGCGACCAGATCGCGGTTCTGGCTCAGCAGCGAGATCAATCGCCCGCCGCGCTGCAGGGCCTGCAGGAAGCGATCGAAGGCGATCACCGCACTGTCCGGCTCCTCGGCATCGGCAAGGCCGACGATCAGCGCCGGGACGAAATCGAGGAATGCCTGCCGGGTGCTCTCGACCCGCAGCGCACGATAGTCGTCGTCCAGCATCCAGTGCTGCACGGTCTGCGCCACCATGGCCGGCTTGCGGAAGCCGAGCTTGTTGAGATGTTCGAGCAGGCGCTGATCGGATGCACCGGCCTTGTAGTCGACGGCCGGCAGATGCGTGTCGTCGGTGGCATCGCCTTCGAACAGGCGGCTGTAATGGCCCTGCACGCAGTTGAGATGCGCCAGCAGATCGCGCACGAAGGCGTCGCGGTTCTCATAACCGAAGAAGCGCGCGAAGCGTTCCACAGCCTCGACATCGTCGGGCAGCGCATGGGTCTGCTCGTCGGCGATCATCTGCAGGCGATGCTCGACGCGGCGCAGGAATTCATAGGCCACCGTCAGTTCGTCGCGAACCTCGTCAGTGATCCAGTTATTCGCCGCGAGAATGCCGAGCGCTTCGAGCGTCGGCCGCACCCGCAGCTCCGGGTGACGGCCGCCGGCGATCAGCTGCTGTGTCTGCGCGAAAAATTCGATCTCGCGGATGCCGCCGCGGCCGACCTTGACATTGTGGCCTTCGACCGAAATCTCGCTCTGGCCGCGATAAGTCTGCATCTGGCGCTTCATGTCGTGGACATCGGCCAGAGCCGCGAAGTCGAGATGCTTGCGCCAGACGAAAGGCGAGATGTCGGCCAGCATGCGCTCGCCAGCCTTGGGATCGCCGGCGCAAGGCAGCGCCTTGATCATCGCCGCGCGCTCCCACGTGCGGCCCTCGCGTTCGTAGTAATACAGCGCTGACGCGGTCGACACCGCCACCGGCGTGGAGGCGGGATCCGGCCGCAGCCGCAGGTCGACACGGAACACATAGCCGTCGCCGGTGCGCTGCTGCAGCAGCCGCGACATGCCCTGGGCGACACGCACGAAGAAGGTGTTCGGCTCGATGTCCTCGGCCAGCGTATGTTCTTCCAGATCGAAATAAACGATCAGGTCGATGTCGCTGGAATAGTTCAGCTCGCCCGCGCCCATCTTCCCCATCGCGAAGACGATCAGGCCGCTGCCCTCTTCCGGCTTCGCCGGATCGGGCGGAAGGATGCGTCCGCGACCGGCTTCCTGGGTCAGCAGATAGCGGATCGCCGCCTGCACGGATGTGATGGCGAGATCGGTCAGCGCGCGCGTGACCTGCATCACCGGCCAGACGCCGCCGATATCGCACAGCGCGATCATCAGCGCGGCTTCGGATTTCATCCGCCGCAAGGCCGTCATCACATCGGCTTCGCTCGACGCCTCGCCGACCAGTTCGGTCGCGCGCGCGATGAGCGCCGGCAGCGCCGTGACGGGGTCCCCATTCAGCACGCGCAAGGCGCGCGCGGCGTCGGCGCGGAGCAGATCGAACAGATACGGAGAAGCTTCCGCAATGCCGAGCAGGATCGCACGGGCATGCGGGTATTCATCGACGATGGCCCGCAAGGCGCTGGCCTGATCGGGCGCGATATCCGTGAGCCAGTCAGCGAATCGGCGTTCCGCCTCGGCGGTGTCGAACAGCTGTGGTCCGCTGACGAATTGCGCGGCCAGCACCGGTTGGCCCTCGTCTGTTGCGGCTGAAATCATGCCTACTTCTGTGGCACATTCGCGCTTGGGGCCGCAAGGGCCTCGCCGGCTGCGGCCGGTAATACCAAGGTCACGCGCAGGCCGGGCGCATTTTCATCGAGACGCAATTCGCCGCCATGCAGAGTCGCAACAGCCGCAGCGAGACTGAGGCCGAGCCCCGAGCCCGGCAGCGTGCGGCTCGCTTCCAGCCGCACGAAACGCTGCACGGCATGTTTCCGGTCGGCCTCGGGAATGCCCGCGCCGTGATCGGAGACGCTGAGCAGCACGCGATCGCCCTCGCGGCGGGCCTCGATCAGGATTTCAGGCGTTGCCGCGCCCTCACCTGTCACGGGCTTGCCATATTTGACGGCGTTCTCGACGAGATTGGCCAGCGCCTGGCTGATCAATTCACGATTGCCGTGGACCGGCGCGGCTGATGTCTCGACCTTCAGCGTCAATTCGGCGTCTTCCGCGACAGGCTCATAGAGCTCATGGATACCCTGGGCCACGTCGGCCGCATCGAAATCATCCATATTGCCGCGCGCCTGCCCGGACTCGGCACGCGCAATCATCAGCAGCGCATTGAAGGTCCGGATCAGGCCATCGGATTCCTCGATGGTGCTCTCCAGCGCCGTCCGGTAATCGGTTTCGTTATTGGCACGGGCCAGCGCCTCCTCTGCGCGGTTGCGCAGCCGCGTCAGTGGCGTCTTCAGATCGTGGGCAATATTGTCGGAGACTTCCTTGAGGCCGCTCATGAGCGCCTCGATGCGTTCCAGCATCCTGTTGAGATTTTCCGCCAGACGGTCGAGCTCGTCGCCGCTGCGGCCGACCGGCAGCCGGCCCGAGAGATCGCCGGCCATGATGCGCTGGGTGGTGCCGGTGATGGCGTCGATCTTGCGCAGCACGCGGCGCGACACGAAGATGCCGCCGCCGAGGCCGAGCACGAAGACGATCAGCACCGACCATTTGGCGGCATCGCCGACAATGTCGAACAGACGCCGCCGTTCTTCCAGATCGTGGCCGATCAGGAGCCGGAAGCCGCTGGACAAAGACTCCACTTTCACCAGCGCGCGATGGTTGGGCGAGTCCGGATCATCGAGGCGGCGATACGGCGTTTCGGACCATCCCGTCTTCTCAAGCACCCCGGGCGCCAGCGACGACACATTGCCCGCTACTGACTGCCCGGCTGGCGTTGTGATGAGATAGAGATTGGCGCCCGGCCGCAGCGCCCGGTTCTCGATGGCATAGACGATGCCGCGCAGCCCGCGGCTCTGATAGAGCTCGCTGAGCTCGCTCATCTCGCCATTCACCGTGGTGGTGATCTGGTCGTTGATCAGCCGGTTCGTATTCCAGGCGAAATAGCCGAGCAATGCCGCGGCGAAGAACGCAAACAGCAGCAGATAGACCAGCGTCAGCCGGAATGCGGTGGTACGAAACAACTTGCCGAGCGCGGTCACGAAACGTCTCTGGATGAATATGCGGGTGTTGTTGTAGCAGCCGGACGCGGCCGCATACAGGCCCGCAAGATTATGTCTTGGTAATCTGCCGCCGCCCTATTCCGGCAGCCCGGCACGCCGCAAACCTTCCGAGGCCAGCGCGAAATCCTCCGGGCGCCGCACCAGCAGCCAGTCGTCGATATTGCGCAGATTGAGGCTCGGATCGAGCCGGCGCACATGCTCCATCGCCGCGCGGGCCTCGTCAATCTCGCCGGCCAGCGCATGCGCCATGGCCTGGAAAGCCGCGACCCGGAGAATGTTTGGCAGTTCCTGCGCGGCCTGTTGCAGCGATGCGAGCGCGGCATCGAAACGCAGCGAATACAGATGCGACATGGCGATGCCGGTATGCATCTGGAACGTCTCGGGATCGCGCGGGCTCAACCGCATCGCGCGGGTGAAATAGGCGATGGCCTCGTCATGCTCGCCGAGCGAGACGCGCTGGTACCCGCCGAGATACCAGGTGGTGGAGAGGTTGGGATTGAGCACCAGCGCGCGATCCACATGGGCGACGCAGGTGTGAAGATCGCCGCCGAAATGCGGCCAGGCATGACCACCTCGCGTCAGCGCAACCGCATCGTTGCGGCCAAGCGCAACAGCCCGCTCGCAGAGACGCGCAGCCTCGGCGCCATCGACCGCGCGGTCATCGAGCCAACGGTTCATCTTGCGCCAGTAGAAGCATCCGGCGGCCATGCCATAGGCGGCGGCGAAATCGGGATCGAGCTCGATGGCCTTGTAGAATTTCGGCAGCGCCTGATCGAGCCCCTCGCGCGTCGACAAATGAAACCTGGTCAACCCGCGCAGATAGTAATCATAGGCGTCAAGGCTTTCGGTGGGTTTGCGCTTGGCGCGCTCGATCTCGGCGAACTCCACCTGCGGCGCGATCGCGCCCGCGACGCTTGCGGTGATCTGGTCCTGGAGTTCGAAAATGTCATCGACCACGCTTTCGAACCGCTCGCCCCACAGATGCATGCCCGATGTGGTGTCGATGAGCTGGCCGGTGATGCGCACACGATTGGCGGCACGGCGGACACTGCCTTCGAGCACATAGCGCACGCCGAGTTCGCGCCCGACCTGCCGCACATCCACTGCCCGCCCCTTATAGGTGAAGCTCGAATTGCGGGCGATGACGAACAGCCAGCGGCTGCGCGACAAAGCGAGGATGATGTCCTCGACCATGCCGTCGACGAAATAGTCCTGCTGCGGATCGCCGCTGAGATTGAGGAAGGGCAGCACCGCGATCGACGGTCGATCGGGCAGCGCCGGGTTGGCTCCACCGCTACCCGGTGCCAGCAAAGCGGGCGCCTGCACGGGGGTGATCTCCGCCACGTCTCCAACGAAACGAAACCCTTTGCGCGCCATGGTCCGGAGCAGCCGTTGCTCCATGCCGCTGTCGCCGATCGCCTTCCTGACCGCATTGATGTGGCTGGCCAGGGTCGATTCCGACACGATCCGGCCATCCCAGACGGCATCGAGCAGATCATCCTTGCTGATCACGCGCTCCCGATGGCGCACGAAATGCAACAGCAGGTCGAAGACCAGCGGAGCGACGGCCACCGTCTCGCCGCCGCGCCGCAATTCGCGCCGCTCGGGATCGAGAACGAAGCCGTCGAACTCATATTGCACAGCATCCCCCGGGCTTGTCCGGCCCTTTCTGGACGATACGGCGGGGCAAACTCAAGAGAAAATCAAGCCGCGCGCAAAGCCTTCGGGACGCTGGCGCGGCATGCTCCCGGCAGGTTCAGGCATCGCAGCCAAAGGAGCAAAATGATGAAAATCGTCGTGATCGGCGGCACCGGACAGATCGGGTCGAAGCTCGTCAGGATTTTGCAGGCTCAGGGCCACCAGTTGGTCCCGGCCTCCCCGTCATCGGGCGTGAACACCATCACACGCGAGGGGCTGGCGGAAGCCATGAACGGCGCCGACGTCGTCGTTGATGTGTCAAACGCACCATCCTGGGAGGATGGCCCCGTGCTGGAGTTTTTCCAGACCTCGACGCAAAACCTGATCGCCGCCGCCCGGGCCAACGGTGTCCGCCACTATGTGGCCCTGTCCGTGGTCGGCACCGACGGCATGAGCGACAACGGCTATATGCGCGCCAAGAAGGTGCAGCAGGACCTGATCAAGACTGGCAGCCTGCCCTATACGATCATCCAGGCCACCCAGTTCTTCGAATTCCTCGATGTGATCATCCAGTCCGGAGCGGATGGTGACGTCATCCGGCTGTCACCCGCATTGATCCAGCCGGTCGCGGTGGACGACGTGGTCGCGGCCCTTGCCGAACTGGTCGTCGGCGCACCGCAAAACGCGACGATCGAACTCGCAGGTCCCGAGCCGTTTCCGCTGGACGGGCTTGCGCGCAAGCTGCTCGCCCGCAAGGGCGACAAGCGCGCTGTGATCGCCGACGTTCATGCGCGCTATTTCGGTGTCGAACTCACCGACAAATCGCTGACGCCGCAAGGCGCCGCTGCCCGTATCGCGCCGACACGGCTCGCTGACTGGCTCACACGCTGAGCCGGCTCACTGTCGCTTCCTGCAGCTCTCACAAGGGATCTCCGATCATGAGCACGATCACCACAAAGGACGGCACGGACATCTACTACAAGGACTGGGGCAAGGGCCCGGTCGTCACCTTCTCCCATGGCTGGCCGCTGAATGCCGACGCCTGGGATGGGCAGATGCTGTTTCTCGCGCAGCATGGCTATCGCGTCGTCGCCCATGACCGGCGCGGCCACGGCCGCTCGAGCCAGGCGTCGGATCATAACGACATGAACGGCTATGCCGACGATCTCGCGGCGGTCATCGAGGCGCTTGATCTCAAGGAGGCCACGCTGGTCGGCCATTCCACCGGCGGCGGCGAAGTTGCGCGCTATATCGGACGCCATGGCACGGCGCGCGTGAAGAAAGCGGTGCTGATCGCCGCGGTGCCGCCGATCATGCTGAAGACGGACGCCAATCCCGAGGGCCTGCCGATGGAGGTGTTCGACGGCATCCGTGCCGGCGTCGCCGGTGACCGTTCGCAATATTACAAGGATCTGCCATCGCCTTTTATGGCGCCAACCGGCCGGGTGCGAAGGTCTCGCAAGGCACGCTCGATCAGTTCTGGCTCTGGAGCATGCAGGCCGGCACGAAGAATGCCTATGAGAGCGTGAAGGCCTTTTCGGAGACCGATTTCACGGAGGATTTGAAGAAATTCGACATCCCGACCCTGGTCCTGCATGGCGAGGATGACCAGATCGTTCCGGTGAAGGATTCCGCGGTTAAGTCCGCGAAGATGATCAAGGACGCCAAGGATGTCTATTATCCCGGCGCACCGCACGGCATCACCGCGACGCATGCGGACGAGGTGAATGCGGAATTGCTGAAGTTCCTGAAGAGCTGAGACCGGAGGCTCAACGCCGTCATGGCCGTGACAAGACCCGCCATGACGGCGTCAAAAATTCACTTCACGCCGTCGCGCACCATGTAGCCGGCGCCGCGGATGGTGTGCAGCAGCGGGCGATCGAAGCCTTTGTCGATCTTCGAGCGCAGGCGCGAGATGTGGACGTCGATCACATTGGTCTGCGGATCGAAGTGATAGTCCCACACATTTTCCAGCAGCATGGTGCGGGTGACCACCTGCCCTGCATGTTTCATCAGATATTCGAGCAGGCGAAACTCGCGCGGCTGCAGGATCAGTTCCTGGCCGCCGCGGGTGACGCCATGCGACAGGCGGTCTAGTTCGAGATCGCCGACGCGATAGGTCGTGTCTTCGGCAGGTCCGCCCTGACGGCGCGACAGCACTTCGACGCGGGCGAGCAGTTCGGCAAATGAATAGGGTTTTGGCAGATAGTCGTCGCCGCCGGCACGCAGGCCCTTGATGCGGTCATCGACCTGGCCAAGCGCGGACAGGATCAGCGCGGGCGTGCGGTTGCCCTTCTCGCGCAGGCCGCCGATCACCGACAGGCCGTCGCGCTTCGGCAACATGCGATCGACCACCAGCACGTCGTAGTCGCCGCTGTCGGCCAGAGCGAAACCTTCCTCGCCGTCGGCGGCGTGATCGGCGACATGGCCGACCTCACGAAACGCCTTGACCAGGTAATCGGCGGATTCGCGGTCGTCTTCGATGATGAGCAGGCGCATTTCAGGAACGGCTCTGGGCGGGGCAGCTTCGCTGCGGATCGATTGAACTTCGCTCACCATGGCTTGCACTGCGCTCTCATGCAAGGCGACGGAACGTCCCTTGCCTTGGATGGGGGATGGACGGTGAGGCTGGGGGAAACCTCACCGTCCACACGCCTTCCGATGGGCGGGGGCACTGCCCAAAGGAAGGAAACAGCGGGAGCGAGTTTGTGGCTCGCTCCCTGGAAAGAGCCGTCAGCGGGGGCGACTATGCCGGCGACACTCTCCGTCTCAGTACGATGCTCAGCCCTTGGCGAGCGGCACCGCAACGAACTTGGAGGAGCCGCCCGAGCGAACCCGGATCAGCACGCTGTTCTTCTTGTCGGCATGCGCGGCGACGATGGCCTCGCGCACTTCACCCGGCGTCGCGACATTCTTGCCTGCGACTTCGAGAATGACGTCGCCTTCCTTGAAGCCACGCTCGGCCGCAGCAGACTTCGGATCGACGCCGGTGACGACGACACCTTCCTTGCCGGCACCGGCAACGCTCGACGCCGGCGAGACCGTAAGGCCGAGGCGCGGGACATCCGCACCGCGAGCCGAACTGCCGCTGTCACCGCCGATGTCGGCCTTCGCCTCCACCGTGTTGGGCAGCTGGCCGAGGGTCATGGACAGAACCTTGTCCTCGCCCTTCGACAGCACGTTGAGCTTCACCGTATTGCCCGGCGCGAAGCCACCGATGGTGCGGGCGAGTTCGCGGGCATCCTTCACCGGCTGGCCATTCACCTGGGTGATGACGTCACCCGACTTGATGCCGGCCTTGGCCGCCGGACCATCCGACTGCGGCTCGGCAACCAATGCGCCTTCCGCCTTCTTCAGGCCGAGACTGTCGGCGATATCCTGGGTCACCGGCTGGATCTGGACGCCGATCCAGCCACGCGAAACCGAGCCCTTCTCCTTCAGCTGCGCGACCACCTGCTTCACGGTGGAAGCCGGGATCGAGAAGGCGATGCCGACACTGCCGCCCGAGGGCGAATAGATGGCGGTGTTGACGCCCATCACTTCGCCGGAGACGTCGAAAGCCGGACCGCCGGAATTACCCTTGTTCACCGCAGCGTCGATCTGGATGAAATCGTCATACGGACCGTTGCCGATGTCGCGGCCCGAGGCCGAGACGATGCCGGAGGTTACGGTGCCGCCAAGGCCGAACGGATTGCCGACCGCCAGCACCCAGTCACCGATACGCGGCTTGCCATCGGCAAGCTTGGCGAACGGGAAGTCGGTACGGCCCTCGACCTTGATCAGGGCCAGATCGGTGCGCGGATCGGTGCCGATCACCTTGGCCGAATAGGTCTTGCCGTCATCGGTGTTGACCTCGACCTTGTCGGCGCCATCGACCACGTGATTGTTGGTCACGGCATAGCCGTCAGCCGAGATAAAGAAGCCCGAGCCCTGCCCGCTCACCGGGCCACGGCCACCGCGCGGACCACCGCGCATGCCCGGCGGCATGCCATTCTCGCCGAAGCGCTTGAAGAAGCGCTCCATCGGCGAGCCCGGCTGGAACGGCGAGTCATTGTTGTCGTCGTCCTTCGCCACCTTCTCCTTCATGTTGACCTTGACCGAGATCACAGAAGGTTTCACGCGCTCGACGATATCGGCAAAGCCCATCGGCTGGGCCGCCTGCGCCTTGACCTGCTTGTCCACCTGCGCATGGGCGGCGGTGGTGAAGTTGATGCCGTCCTTCGACGGCGAGATGCCGTAAGCGGCGACGCCGAGACCGGCGACGACCGACGCCATCAGCGCAAATTTGCGCATGGACAGCAGCGAACGGCGCGGCGCCTTGTAGGACGGGAGGGAGGAAAAATCGGTGGGACGGTCGGACATCGAAGAAATCTCCAGAACAACGGCGCGGGGGGCAAGGCGCCTTGTGTGATCCGAAGATGGCAGACCAAACCTTACCGCGCGCTGGCAGGGGGATTAAGCTTTTGTAATTTGACGGGGATGGGTGTGGCGGGATGACGCGGGGCAGCGGACACGCGCGAAAAGACCGTCAGAGGCTCTGAAAACCGGTCGAATCGCCGCGAAATCTGCGGAAATCCGTCCCGGCGGCGGAGCCCGTCATCTTGCCGCCCTGCCCGTCCCGTAGGAGTTTTGGCAGTGGCTTCCCGAAAGACCCAGGATCAGCATGTCATTGGACCCATTGCTCGGCCAAGGTCGTATCCAGGCGTCAGGCGTGATGGCGAATGCCACCGCATCGCGCGGCTGGCTCGACAACCGCGTGATCCTCGATCACCGGCGCTGGACATGCATGGAAGCCGACGTGACATGGTCGGCACCCGCCCATGTCGTCATCCTGACGCGCCAGGGCGGCACATCGCGGACGTCGATCAATTGCGCCGGCGAGACCAGATATCGCGGCATGGATCGGCCGGGCTCGCTGTCTTTCGTTCCGGCCAATGTCGTCCGTGAAGGCAACTACCGCGACGCCGATCTGGTCTATACGGCGCTCTGGATCGATCCGGAATTCACGGCCCGCCTCGGCATTCGCAACGAAACGCTCCCGACCTTGCTCAATCAGCGCGACGCCGCCATCGCCACCGCGCTGCAGGCCTTTCAGGAAGATCATGCGGCCGGGATCGAATTCGACAGCGGTTATGTCGAGCACCTCACCGGCTTCATCCTGCATCGGATCGCACAGCTCGACCGCCGCAAGACGAAGTCGAAAACCTATGGCCAGCTCAGCGGCGCGGTACTTCGCAGGCTGGAGGAATTCATCGATGCTCATCTCGCCGCCGACATCTCACTGCAGCAACTCGCCGATGTCGCCCGGCTGCCCGTCGATACGTTCGCACGCCGCTTCAAGGCCACCACCGGCCTTGCGCCCTATGCGTTCATTCTCGAGCAGCGCGTCCGCCGCGCCGAGATGATTTTACGCGCCGGCGAGATGCCGATCGCGAGCGTGGCGGCGCGGACAGGGTTCTGCAGCCAGAGCCACTTCTCCGGCACCTTCAAGCGGCTGCGCGGCATCACACCTGCGGCATTCGCACGCGCGATTCCGGAATCCTGATATCCGCCCCGGAATCGTGGAAGACGTTTCCCGCTGAGCGAGGCACATCCAACGCACCCACGAAACGGAGTGTGCGATGGACGGCGCAAGCAATCCCTTTCTGCCGACACGACGGCAGGTGCTGGAACGTAGTTCCGCCGTTGCACTCGTGATGACGAGCCGCCTCGCGGAGGCGGCACCGGCGGCAACCGGAGCCGCATCTCTCACGGCCACCGAGCCCGTCGCCTTCGATCTCACCATCAACGGCAAAGCGACCGCGCTGCGTCTCGATACGCGGACCACGCTGCTCGATGCGCTACGTGAGCATCTCGGCCTTACCGGCTCGAAGAAGGGCTGCGATCACGGCCAGTGTGGCGCCTGCACGGTGCTGGTCAATGGCCGGCGCATCAATGCCTGCCTGTCGCTCGCGGTGATGCATCAGGGTGACGACGTCACCACCATCGAAGGCCTCGCCAGGGGTGACGACCTGCATCCGATACAGGCGGCTTTCATCGAGCGCGACGGCTTTCAATGCGGCTACTGCACGCCGGCCAGATCTGCTCCGCTGTCGGCATGCTGCAGGAAGCCCGGGCCGGCTGGCCCAGCCATGTGACGACCGATGTCGCAGCGCCAAGGGCTCCCCTCACCGACGACGAAATCCGCGAACGCATGAGCGGCAACATCTGTCGCTGCTCCGCCTATCCCAACATCGTCGCCGCCATCCGCGACGCAGCCGAGAAGGCCTGACCATGCAGCCCTTCACCTATGAACGCGCCACCAGTGTCACCGAAGCCATCGCGTCGGTCAGCAAGCACCCCAATGCGAAATTCATCGCTGGCGGCACCAATCTGCTCGACCTGATGAAGCTCGGCATCGAGCGTCCCACGCATCTCGTCGATATCAGCCGGCTGCCGCTGAACGAGATCGAAACACAGCCCGATAGCAGCATGCGGATCGGCGCGCAGGTGACCAACAGCGATCTTGCAGTGCATCCGCATGTGCGCACGCATTTCCCGCTACTGACCCAGGCGCTGCTCGCCGGTGCATCCGGGCAATTGCGCAACAAGGCATCGGTTGGCGGCAATCTGCTGCAACGAACGCGCTGTGCTTATTTTTACAACACACACACGCCCTGCAATAAACGCGTGCCCGGCTCCGGCTGCGCAGCCATCGGCGGCTTCAATCGCGCCAATGCCATTCTAGGCACCAGCACGTCATGCATCGCCGTGCATCCCTCCGACATGGCGGTGGCGATGACGGCGCTTGGCGCACAGATCGAGACCACCAATGCCACGGGCCAGACGCGAAAACTGGGAATCGGCGACCTGTATCGCCTGCCCGGCACCACCCCGCAGATCGAGACATCGCTCACGCCGGGCGAAATGATCGTCGCAGTCCACCTGCCTCCGCCACCGCGCGGCAAGCAGGTCTATCGCAAGGTCCGCGATCGCGCGTCCTATGCATTTGCGCTCGTCTCGGTCGCCGCCATCGTCGAACAGCGCAATGGTCGCGTTGCCTCGTCGCGCGTTGCTTTCGGCGGACTGGCGCCGCGGCCATGGCGCGCGGAAGCAACCGAACAGATGCTGCGCAACGGGAAAGCCGAACCCGCGACATTCTCCGCCGCCGCCGAACGTGCGCTTGCGGAGGCGCGGACCGAAGGCAGCGCGGCTTTCAAGCTCGAACTCGCCAGACGGACCTTGCGCCAGACGCTCGCGATCGCAGCGACCTAGAGGGAGCAGACGCATGACATCGGATATCAGAACTGCTCCTCTCCCGGGTCACTTCATCGGCCGCCCCGTCGATCGCGTGGATGGCCGGCTCAAGGTCACCGGCGGCGCGCGCTATGCTTTCGAGCAAAGCAATCTCGCGCGCGGCGCGACGCCCGCTTATGGCGTGATCCTCGGCGCCGGCATCCCGAAAGGCCGCATCGCCGCGCTCGACACAACACATGCGGAAGCGTTGCCTGGCGTGCTGAAGATCCTCACCCATCACAACATGGGCTCACAGCCCGCCTTCGGTCCGCCCGTCACGCCGACGGTGCCCGAAGTCTTCACCCGAGCGCGGCCGATGCTCGCGGGCGACGAGATCCTCTATTACGACCAACCTGTTGCTCTGGTGATCGCAGACACCTGGGAAGCCGCCCGCGCTGCGGCGGCGCTCATCGATATCCGCTATACGCAGGAGCCCGGTTTCTACGCGCCGCTTGCGGCCCATGCCGAGCGCTACAAGCCCTCGCGCATCAATGCCGGCTTTCCCACCGACACCGCGCAGGGCGATCCCGATGCCGCGCTCGCATCGGCCTCCGTCACCGTTGATCAGAACTACCGCCTGCCCTATGAGATCCATGCGCCCATGGAGCCGCATGCGACACTGGCGCAATGGGAGGGCGACCGGCTGACGCTGCATACGAGCACGCAGACCATTGCCAATATCCAGAGCGGTGTGGCCGCCTCGCTCGCGATCCCGCGCGAGAACGTCCGCGTCGTCAGTCCATATGTGGGCGGCGGCTTCGGTTCGAAACTGATCCCCCACGCCGATGCGATCCTCGCGGCCATCGCTGCGCGTGCCCTGCAGCGCCCCGTCAAGGTCGCCTTCACGCGGCAGCAGATGTTCGCCAATGCCGGTCATCGCCCGGCGATGGAGCAGCGCATCCGCCTTGCCGCAAACACCGACGGCCGCCTCACCGCGCTTGTGCATGATGTCATCGCCGCCACCTCGCGCTTCGAGGAATTCGCCGAGCAGAGCGCGGTGGTCTCGCGCTCCTTCTATGCCTCGGACACGCGGCGCACGACACATCGCCTCGTTCGCGTCGATACCAATCGCGGTGAATGGATGCGCGCACCGGGCGAAGCATCGGGCCTGCTTGCGCTCGAATGCGCCATGGACGAGATGGCCGAGAGACTGAAGCTTGACCCGATCGACTTCCGCATCCGCAACGAGCCGGACCGCGATCCGGAAACCGGCGTGCCGTTTTCTAGCCGCAACCTGATCGCCTGCATGCGCGAAGGCGCAAGACGCTTCGGCTGGGCGCAGCGCTCAGCCACACCCGGCACGCGGCGCGAAGGCCGCAAGCTGATCGGCATCGGCATGGCCGGCGCCATGCGCCCGAATTACATCGGCCCTGCCCAGGCCCGTGTCGCCATCGACCGCAGCGGCAAGGTCACCGTGCAGACCGACATGACCGACATCGGAACCGGCACCTATACGATCCTTGCGCAGATCGCAGCCGAGCGACTGGGAGTGCCGCTCGCGGCGGTCACGGTCGAGCTCGGCGACAGCAACCTGCCACGCAGCCCCGGCTCGGGCGGCTCCTGGGGGGCCGCGAGTTCGGGCACCGCCGTCCACAACGCGTGCCTGGCGCTCTGCCAGAAGATCGCCGAGGCTGCGGTGTCCCACGAGGCGTCACCATTGCGCGGCACCAACGCGGCGCAGGCCAGATTCCAACAGGCGAACGTGACATTCGGCGAGCGTTCGGCACCTCTTGCCGACTTGATTGCGCTGACATCGCCCGGTGGCCTGGAGGCTAACGGCTCTGCTGCGCGCGGCGAGACCTACAAGACATTCTCGCAGCACGCCTATGGCGCGCATTTCGCCGAAGTCGCCGTTGATATGGACACGGGCGAAGTGCGGCTCCGCCGCATGCTCGGCGTCTTTGCTGCGGGAAAGATCCTCAATCCGAAGACCGCGCGCTCGCAGATGATCGGCGGCATGATCTGGGGCGTCGGCTCGGCGCTGACGGAAGCCGCCATGCTCGATCCCCGCTACGGTCATTTCGTCAATCACGACCTCGCCGAATATCAGGTGCCCGTGCATGCGGACATTCCTGATATCGATGCCATCTTCCTCGACGAGGATGACGACAAGGGCAATCCGCTAGGGATCAAAGGCATCGGCGAACTCGGCAATTGCGGCGCCAATGCCGCGGTCGTCAACGCCGTCTACAATGCCTGTGGCGTCCGCATCCGCGAACTCCCGATGACACTAGACAAGATTCTGGCAGGGATGGCGCGACGCGGGCCATCAACCGGCTGGCTTTGTGTCCGGAAACAGCCCGGCCAGAATCTCGCCGGCCATGTTGAAAGCCGCGACGCCGCGGAAGAGCGCGGCGATGCCGGCGCTGGCATGCAGTTCTTCCAGCGTTGCGCCGGCCTTGATGGCGGCCTTGGCGTGGTTGGCGGCGGCCTCCGAGGTCTGCACCAGCAGGATGGCGAAGGCCATCAGCTGCACCGTCTTCTGATCGAGCGCATCCGGTGTCAGCGCCGCGATGCGCCAGTCCTCGAGCGCGCTGACGAGATCCGGATCGACGCGCATGCCTAGCTCGAGCCGCTTGGCGATCTTCGGCGGCGTGAAGCCGATCATGGTCTCGTAGCGGGCCTTCAATTCATCGAGCTTGGCATCTGTCTTGGTCATGTCGTTCCTGTCTTGACTCACGTCGTGTTGCGCTAGTCGACCTTGGCGCCGGCCGTCTTCACCACCTGCTCCCATTTCTGCGACTCTGTCCGGAGAAAGGTACCGAACGCATCACCAGACAGGGTACCAGGCTCAGCCCCGACCTCGGCCAGCCGCTTCGTCATATCGGAATCCTTCATCACCTTGATCACACCATCGATCAACGCCTTGGTGACATCCGGCGGCATTTTGGCCGGTGCGACAAGGCCGAACCATGACGACGCCTCGAAATTCGCCACGCCGGCCTCGGCCATCGTCGGCAGTTCCGGGAACAGCGGCGATCGCGCTGCCCCCGCCACGGCGAGCGCGCGGATCGTCTTGCCCTGCACCTGCGGGCGAACCGCCGGCATGTTGTCGAACATGATCGGAATCTGTCCACCGATCAGGTCATTCATCGCAGGCGCTGCGCCACGATAGGGCACGTGGACGATTTCGATGCCGGCGCGTGTTTTCAGCAGTTCGCCGGCAAGATGATTGGTGGAGCCAAGGCCCGACGATCCGAAATTCAGCTTGCCCGGCGACGCCTTGGCCAGCGCGACCAGTTCGGCCACGGTCGTCGCCTTCACACTGGGATTCACGGCGAGTACGATCGGCACCGACGCGATCAGCGCGATCGGCGTGAAATCCTGCGCGGGATTGAATGGCAGTTGCGCATAGAGCGATTGATTGACGGCGAGCGGCCCCGGCGCCGTCAGCAGCAGCGTATAGCCATCGGCAGGCGAGCGCGCCACCGCCTCCGCGCCAATATTGCCGCCGCCACCGGCGCGATTATCGACCACCACGGGCTGCCCCCAGAGCTCGGAGAGCTTGGTACCGAGCAGCCGGGCCACCACGTCATTCGATCCGCCGGCCGGAAACGGCACCACGATTTTCACGCCGCGGTCCGGAAAACCCGCCGCCTGCACTGGCTGAACGATCACGGTCGCCATCACAAGCGCCGCGAATGCAGAAATCAGATGCCTCACGTCATCCTCCCAAAATAATCGATTTTTTTTGTTTCGTCGATTTTATGTTGACACCGCCGGGGGCCGTCGTCAAATCGACTCTCAGAATTCGCGCTATCCGTGCAGAAATCGCGGACGGCGGTGGAGGAGCGCAACCATGAGTTCACACGCATCTGGCTCGCCCAAGCCCTGCCCCGGTCCCGACCGCCAGCCCAAACGGCCAGCCTTCGCCATGCCCAGGGGCGCATGCGACACCCATGTCCATGTGTTCGGACCACAGGCGCAGTTTCCCTTCAGCAACCAGCGCAGCTACACGCCGGAAGACTGCACCTATGAGGACCTGATGCAGCTTCATGCGGTGCTCGGCGTCGATCGCGCGGTGATCGTGCATGGCGGCGCGCATGGCACCGACAACAGCGCCACGCTGGCTGCACTCGATCGCAATCCCGAGAGATTACGCGGTGTCGCTGTCATCCCTTCGGGGCTTCCCGAAAGCGAGTTGGCAGACATGCATCGCCGCGGCATGCGCGGTTGCCGGATGTCCACGGTGGTCAGCGGCGGCGCCTCCTTCGCTCATCTCGACCGCCTCGCCGGCGAAACCTTCGATCTCGGCTGGCATCTCGTCCTGCATTTCAACAAGGCCAGCGAACTGGTTGACGTCGCGCCGCAGCTGCAGGCCACGCGCAGCCCTTTCGTGCTCGATCATCTGGCTCGCATCAGCGCGACCGAAGGTGTCGATTCCGAACCGTTCCGCACGCTGCTGCGGCTGCTGGACACCGACCGCTGCTGGATCAAGTTCGCCAGCCTGTATCGGCTGTCTGCCGAGCCCTTCCCGCATCGCGACATGTTGCCGATGATCGAGAAGGTCGTCGCACTGCGCCCGGACCGCATCCTCTGGGGCAGCAACTGGCCGCATCCGATCTGTCCGATTGCGATGCCCAATGACGGCGACCTCGTCGATCTCATCCCGCTCTGGCTGCCGGATACCCGGACGCAACAACTGGCACTGGTGGACAACCCGGCTTCGCTTTACGGTTTCGCACCCATCACATGACCTGACCATGAGCAGCGCAATCACCACACCGGTCCCGGCACCGACGACCCTCTCCACCACCCTGGTCGCGCGCCTGCGCGATGCCATCATGCGCGGCGAATTGCTGCCCGGTAGCAAGCTCAATCTCGGCCGCTTGCGCACCGCCTTCGGCGTCAGCCTCAGCCCGCTGCGCGAAGCGCTGTGCCGGCTGGAGAATGACGGCCTCGTCGCGCTGATCGACCAGCGCGGCTATCGCGTGACGCCGGTGTCGGCACAGAATCTCACCGAGATCATCCGCCTGCGTGTGGAATTCGAAGGACTGGCGATCCGCGAAGCCATCGAGCATGGCGACATCGCCTGGGAAGGCCGCGTGCTGGCCGCGCTTCACGGGCTCAGCCGCTGCAAGCGCGGGTCGCGCTCGGTGGCGGAACAGGAGGCCTGGGAGGTTGCACATCGTGCTTTCCATGCCGAGCTGATTTCTGCCTGCGGCATGCCGCTGCTGCGCCAGTTCTGCGCCACCCTGCATGATCAGAGCGACCGCTATCGCCGCATCTTCCTGAAGAAGCACCAGCCGGATCGCGATGTTCCTGCCGAGCACACCGCCATGGCTCATGCGGTGATCGAGCGACGCACACGCGACGCCACCCGCATCCTGCGCGAGCATATCGAGCGCACCGGCCGGAATATTCAAGCGGCGCTGCCCGCCGGCTAGCGGCGCACGGACCCGCGCATTACATCGCCTTCACGCTCGCGATGAATCCGTCCACATCGCGCTTGAGGATTTCCGCCTGTCGCGATAGATCGACGGCGGCGTCGCGGGCGTCGCCGGCCATGCGGCCGGTCTCGGACGAGGTCGACGAGATCTGGACGATATGATTGGAGACGTCCAGCGTGCCGCGCGCCGCATCCTGGACGCTGCGTGCAATGTCCTGGGTGGCATTGCGCTGCTGCGCGGTGTCGATCTCGATGCCGGTCATGATCTCGCTGATCTCGGCAATGGTGTTGGAAATGCCGTCGATCGCATCACGCGTCTCATTGGTGATGCCCTGGATATTGCCGACCTGCTGGGAGATTTCCTCGGTTGCCTTGCGGGTCTGATCCGCAAGGTTCTTCACCTCGGAGGCGACCACGGCGAAGCCCTTGCCGGCCTCGCCTGCCCGCGCGGCTTCGATGGTGGCATTCAGCGCCAGCAGATTGGTCTGCGAGGCGATCGCCTGCACCAGTTGCACCACGGCGCCGATCTTGTCGGCGGCCTCGGACAGCGTGTGGATGGTATCGCGGCTCTTGCGCGCCTGGGTCGCAACGCCCTCGGCACGATGGGTCGCATCGGTGACACGGCGGCTGATGGTGCCGATCGACGTCGTCATCTCCTCCGTTGCGCCGGCCACCGTCTGCACGCTGCTGCTGGCCTGACCCGCCGCATCCGCCACCGCATTGGCTTTCGAGGTCGTATCATTGGCCGCCTGTGACAGGGCTTCGGCATTGCTCTGCAGCTGGGTTGCCGAGAGCGCAACAGTGTTCACCACATTGGTCACCTGCGCATTGAACCGCTGGATGGTCTGATCCAGATAGGCGACGCGCTCGCCCTTGTGCTTGGCGTCGGTCAGCTCCTGCGCCGTCAGTCGCTCACGCTCGATGCCGTTCGTCTTGAAAACCTCCAGCGCAGCCGCCAGCAGGCCGATCTCGTTGGTCTTCCCCGAACCCGGAATGAAGGTGTCGTATTTCTGGCCAGCCACTTCGCGCATCGCATGCACGATGGCGGCGAGCGGGGCCATGATCCCGTTGCGAACCATGAAATAGGTCGTGACGCAGACGATCGAGGCCAGCAGACCGATCGCCGCGCAGGCGATCAGGAAGTACGAAAACGCGGCCTGTGCCTGCTGATAAATCTGCATCGCCTGGTCGCGGCTCTCGCCGCTGAGCGCGCCAAATTGCGACGACAGCCGCGTGATCTCGCTGTTGAGATACAGCACCGCGACAAAGCCGGTACCGCCACCAAAGGCCAGTAGCACGAGCAGCGCAGCGACAACTGATATCACCAGAAAACGGATCGTGAGATTGCTATCAGAGAACATCGCACCGGCCATGATCGTGATTGAACGCGACGCGATTGTTCCAGAGAAACGTCAAGAACTGATAAAGTCGCAAGCGCAAAACCGGGATGACTTATGTCAACCCAGCGCTCAGTTCGGCTTGTCCTGCGCGCCGAGCAGACGCTCGATGCGCGCCTCCTCATCGGCCGTGAGTGTCGTGACACTCTCCGCATTGCTGCGCTCATTGCGGCGTCGATTGTGCCACCAGAGCGCAAAGGCCCCGCCGATCAGTACCAGCGGTGTCAGCAACCACAGCAGCAGCGTGTGCCATTCCAGCCGCGGCCGCAGCAGGACGAATTCGCCATAGCGGGCCACCAGAAAATCCAGCACCTGCTTGTCGCTCTCGCCGGTGGCGAGGCGCTCGCGCACGAGGATGCGCAGGTCGCGCGCCAATGGCGCATCGGAATCGTCGATGGACTGGTTCTGGCAGACCATGCAGCGCAGCTCCTTGGAGAGGTTGCGCGCCCGCGCTTCCTTCGCCGGATCCTGCATGATTTCGTCAGGCTGCACCGCATGAGCGGGCGCGCCTGCGAGCAGCGCGAAAGCCAGGACACTGACCGCGATCCGCCGCATCACCCTACTCCGCCGCCTGCAACGCGCGCGACGCCTTTGCCGGCTTCGGCGCGCCGACGCGCAGCCGGCGATCGGACAGCGACAGCACGCCGCCCAGCGCCATCAGCACCGGTCCCCACCAGATCATCAGCACCAGCGGCTTGTGATACATGCGCACGGCGACTGCGCCTGTGGTCGTGTCATCACCCAACGAGATGTAGAGCTGGCTCGCGCCGCGCGACAGCAGTGCCGCTTCCGTCGTCGCCGTCTGGCGCGCCGAGAAATTTCGCTTCGACGGCACCATCTCGCCGATCTCGTCGCCATTCTGCGTGATGCGGAAACGCGCGATGCTTTCGCGATAATTGGGGCCCTGGCGCTGGGTGATCTCCTTCAGCGTCAGCTCATAGCCAGCAAGCTTCGCCACATCATTCGGCTTCAGCGTGCCGATGAATTCCGTATTCCATGTCGTCTCGCAGACGATTCCGATCAGCGCGACGCCAAGCCCGGCATGGGCGAAGGACGTGCCCCATGCCGCGCGCGGCAGGCCGACCGCACGGCGCAGTGACTTGGCGAATGGCTGCCGGAACAGCATGATGCGCTCGGCGATATCGGTGATGGCGCCGAGAATGACGAACACAGCAAGCCCGATCGCCAGCGGTGCCAGCGCCGCGCCGCCCGTGGTCCAGGCCCAGACCAGCGCGATGGTGAGCAGCGCCGCGATGCCGGCGGCCAGCAGACGCTGCGCCACGCCGCGGATGTCGCCCCGCTTCCAGGCCAGCATCGGGCCGAACGGCACCGCCAGCAGCAGCGGCACGAACAGCGGGCCGAAAGTGAGATTGAAGAACGGCGCGCCCACCGAGATCTTGTCGCCGGTCAGCATTTCCAATGCGAGCGGATACAGCGTGCCGACAAACACGGTGGCGCAGGCGGTGGTGAGGAACAGGTTGTTCAGCACCAATGCGCCCTCGCGCGAGATCGGCGCGAACAGCCCACCCTGCTTCAGCGACGACGCCCGCCACAGATACAGCGTCAGGCTGCCGCCGATGAACAGGCAGAGGATGACCAGAATGAACACGCCGCGCGAGGGATCGGTGGCGAAGGCATGCACCGAGGTGAGCACGCCCGAACGCACGAGGAAGGTGCCGAGCAGCGACAGCGAGAAAGTGAGGATCGCGAGCAGCACGGTCCAGACCTTCAGCGCGTTGCGCTTCTCCATGACGATAGCGGAATGCAGCAGCGCGGTGCCCGACAGCCACGGCATCAGCGAGGCATTCTCGACCGGGTCCCAGAACCACCAGCCGCCCCAACCGAGTTCGTAGTATGCCCAGTAGGAGCCCATGGCGATGCCGAGGGTGAGGAAGATCCACGCCACCAGCGTCCATGGCCGCACCCAGCGCGCCCAGGCGGCATCGATGCGACCTTCGATCAGCGCGGCAACGGCGAAGGAGAACGAGATGGAGAAGCCGACATAGCCGAGATAGAGCATCGGCGGATGCACGGCGAGGCCGATATCCTGCAGCACCGGATTGAGATCGCGCCCTTCCAGCGGCGCCTGCGCCATGCGCAGGAACGGGTTCGAGGTGGCGAGGATGAACACATAGAATGCCGCCGCGATCCAGCCCTGCACCGCCAGCACATGGGCGCGCAACGATAGCGGAAGGTTGTTGCCGAACGTTGCGACCAGCGCGCCGAAGAAAGCCAGGATCGCCACCCACAGCAGCATCGAGCCTTCGTGGTTTCCCCACACGCCGGTGATCTTGTAGAGCAGCGGCTTGGCCGAATGCGAATTCTGGAACACGTTGGCGACGGAGAAATCCGACGCGACATAGAGCGTGGTCAGCGCCAGGAACGACAGGCCGCAGAACAGGAACTGGGCCAGCGCGGTGGAGCGCGCGACGTTCATCAGCGCGGTGTCGCGCAGCTGCGCGCCGACCATCGGCACCGTCGACTGGATCAGCGCCAGCGCGAGTGCCAGGATCAGCGCATAATGTCCGGCTTCTGCAATCATTGCGTCACGCTCGGCTTGGTATTGGTCGAATTTGCACTGGTGTCCTGCGAGACCACAGGCTTGCCGCCCTCGCCTTCCTTCCAGCGGCCTTGCTTCTTCAGCGCGTCGGCCACTTCCTTCGGCATATAGGTCTCGTCATGCTTGGCGAGGACAGTATCCGCCTTGAACACGCCATTGGCATCGAGCGCACCTTCGGCGACGACGCCCTGCCCCTCGCGGAACAGGTCCGGCAGGATGCCCTTGAAGTTCACCGGCAGCGTTGCGCCGCCGTCGGACACCTTGAAACTCACGGCGAGATTGTCGCCACGCGAGAGCGAGCCCTGCTCCACCATGCCGCCCAGACGAAAGCGCTTGCCGGCCGGAATCTGCTTCTCCGCTGCCATGGTCGGCGTCGAGAAGAAAACGATGCTGTCACGCAGGGCGTTCAGCACGAGGCCGGCCGCGATCGCCAGGATCGCGAGCGCACCACCGATCATCGTCATCCGTCGCTGCTTGCGTGTCATGGCGACTATCCGTCCAATCCGGAGTCTTTAAGACTATCATTCAGCTTGCGCAGCCGCTCACCATCGCTGCCCACAGCCTGCCGCGCATCACTCAAGGCGCCCTTCGCCTTGTCGCGGTCGCCCAGCACGAGATAGGCGCGCACCAGACGCAGCCATCCATCGACATCGCTGCCATCCTGCTTCAGGCGCGTCGCCAGGCGATCGACCATGCCCTGGATCATCGCGTTGCGATCCTCGCTGGTCATGTCCTGCGCAGCAGCGACCGTCTCCTGCGGCAGCGCGGGCAGATCCGGCCCCTTGCCGCCGACGCGCGCCAGTGCTGCGGTGACCACCGGGCGCCAGGGTGCATCGGCCGGGCCCTTGTCCAGCATGCCGCGCCAGATCACCGCCGCATCGGCGCTGCGGCCATCCTGCTCGGCGGCAAGGCCGAGGAAATAGCGCGCCTTCACCTCGTCGGCATCCTGTGCGACGGCGCGGTCGAATTCCGTCTTGGCTTCCGCCGTGATCACGCCATTGGCCGCCATGGTCAGGGCCTCACCGAGATCGGCGCGGTTGGCAGCGCTGTCGCCGCCATAGGCGATGATGTTGCGATAGGCGCGCACGGCGTCGTCATGCCGGCCGATCCGCGCCAGCACCGGCGCCAGCACGGTCCAGCCACGCGCATCGGTGGGGTTCTTCTCGAGATGCGCCTCGACCTGCGCGATCAGGCTCATCACGGACTGGTTGGGATCGGGGCTCTGCTGACGCGCGGCCAGCGGCATGTCGGGCATGGCGGGCGAGCCAAGCGGTAGATAGGCCCCGATGGCGATCAGCGGCAGCCCGAACAGCGCCACCAGCGACACCGCCTTGCGCATCCCCGGCGCACTGCCGGCGGTGCTCTTGCCGTCGGCATCCGCAGCGGCAAGCAGCCGCCGACCGATCTCGACGCGCGCCGCCTCGGCTTCGGATGGGCCGATCAACCCGGCTGCGACATCGCGTCCGACTTCGGCGAGTTGGTCCTTATAGACCGCGACATCGGTACCGCCGGCGACCGGGCCCTTCCGGCCAAGCGGCAGCAGCACGGCGAAAGTCGCCGCAGCAGTCATCAAGGCGAAGACAAACCATAAGGCCATCAATGGGTTCCAGCATACCCTTGAGTCGATCTAAACGGTGCTGGAGCCGGTTACACCATGGCCACCACCCCTGCGCAATTGACTTTTATGCCATCGCGCCGGGCGGGAGATTGCTCTGGATCAAGAATGGAGGCGGTGGGACGAGCGTCGGTGGCGAAGCGCGTTTCGCGTGCCGGACAGATCATCCCTGGTGGCGGGAAATGGAGTGAGCCGTCTGGCGCAGCCGCTAGACGGCTCGAAGGCCTGACGGTCGAAGCGATCGCGCCAATGTGCAAGAAACTGCCACGCCTGCGGGCAGCCGCGACGTTGATCCAAGACCGCTACGGCGAACTCCATTTGCATTTGGCAGTGGGGAAAGCCTCTTGGCAGGCGAATTTCCCGAAGCCTCCCGCCGAGCATCCGGATGGCATGCCAGTTTCGCCTGCCCTCCTTAGCCGACTGACGCGCCCGCTTTCGCCCGGCTGATCCCTAAGGCCAAAATACGATGCAGCAAGCTCGTATAATCCATACCGTCATGCAGGGCCGCTTTCGCAAACTCCTGGCTCTTCGCGATCTCAGGATTGGGGTTCGCTTCAATGAAATATGGCGTGCCGTCCGCAGACAAGCGAAAGTCTATGCGTGCATACCCGTCTAGGCCCAATATTCGGTATATGCGTTTTGCGGTCCGTTGGATGCGCGTCATCATTTCTGGTGCGAGATCATCAGCCGGACCATCGACAATGCCGACGCGCTCCTGATAGTCGGTATCGTGTTTGGCCTTTTCGGTCGCGATCTGACGAGCGCCTTGCCCTCCCAGATTGCCGAATTTCAGCTCCCATACTGGCAAGGCACGCAATCGGTTATTGCCGAGTACACCCACATAAAGCTCACGGCCCTCGATGTACTGCTCGGCGATCGCGGCCGTCTGGAGCCGCTCATGAACAAAGGCGACGCGCTCCGCAAGCTTCTCGTCGGTATCAACGATCGAGGCTTGCGAGATCCCATTGGATCCATCTTCGCTGAGACTCTTGACGATCAAGGGCAGAGCGAGCCGCGCAGGACGTTTGACCTTGCGATGCATCGGAAACACGCCAAAGGCCGGCACCGCGATCCGGCGATTCTGCACCAGCGTCTTGGACAGGTCCTTGCCACGCGCCAGAATCAGGCCGCGCGAGTTACAGCCCGTATACGGAACCCTCATCAGCTCAAGAAGACTTGCGATGTGCTGGTCAAACGTGGTCGCGTAGTGAAATTCTTCCAGCAACGTATAAACAACATGAGGTTTGAAATTCTCGACCTCATCGCGTATCGGCCGGATTTCCTCTTGCACGGCAAGCGGACGAACATTGTGGCCGGCCGCACGCAGGGTGCTGACGACGTCAAATTCCGTCTTCCAGAGATTGATCTCCTGGGCGCTGTAGCCATCGGTTGAGTCCGGCGGCACGCAATCGGGATGCATGAGAACGAGCACGCGCAGCCGCCTCATAGTGCGATCCATTTGCGCCTGGACGGACCGAACAACGCGTGCATGGTCTTGGCCGTTAGAAGAATGGTAAAATTGAGCACCAGTTGTTGTTCGGCTCCTGAGGCGCGCAGATCAAGCTCGCGGCAGCGTGAAATCATGTCGTCTAGAACGGCGTCGAGCGTGAGCTGGTTCTCGCCTGTCCATCGCGCAACGATCTGCCTGACCTGCGCGCGGTGTCGCCTGATAAAGGAAGCCGCCGGTTGAGTGCGCCGATGGCGCGGATCGGCTGAGAAAAGGCGCTTGAGGTCGCGGTCATAGGTTTTTGGCGGCGTGAAAGCGTAGAATGCCTGCTTTGTCTCATAATGCGCGCCAAGCGTTTGGCTCAGCCTGGACAAGGGGTCGACACGCGCCCGTGTCGTGACCAGCGGCTTTTCGCCAGCAATCTCGCTCATCAGCTCATCGACATATTCGAGTTTTTTCAGCGCCGGCCAGCCCGCATAGCGGGTTCGCCAGTTCGACCGTGGTCGCAGCCAGACCGCAAATGTTTCTGCGAAATCCTCGTCTGGATGGCTCTGTGCGTACCAGCGCCTGAGGTGCTGGACGTAATGACGGCTGGCCGGATTTGGCCGGTAATAAAGTGGATAGCGCTTGGACGACAGGCCGAACAGCTGTTGCCACCGTCGGCGGCGTTGCAATTGGTAGGCATGCTGCACGGCATGACCCGTCTCGTGACGCAGAATGGCCATGCACTCTGGCCGGGTACTCCCCTCGGCCTCAAGCATCATTTTCTTTTCGAGTTTCATGAGGCGGGGATGGGCGAGATAGAATGGGATGGCAACGCCTGGCACATGTGCTGGGCTGAACCATTCACTTGAGATCCATACATGCGGCCGAAGCCGGATGCTGCGATCCTTCAGCTCTTCATGCAAAGTGGCAACACAATCCTCAAGCCAGGTGCCTTTGATCGTCACCTTCAGACTACTGAAGCGTTGTTCTAGCAACTCGTCATCCGACAAGTTTTCCCAAGGGTGCTTCCGAAGCGACATAGAAATCCGTGATGATAAAGGACACGACCTGGATGGTGTCATAGGTTTCCGGTCGCAACAACCACCTCGCCTTCGCAGGCAGCGTGGTCCAGAGCGGTCAAGTGTGCCCCGCTCAGGCGAACAAGACGGCGGGCAGCGAGCCTGGCCACCTCCGGACAGCTCGCATAAGCGAAAACCGGAAGATCCACGATTTGGCGCCCGCGCGATTCACCTGCAGATACAGGCCGGCCACAGCGGCCTACATTCCGGCCTTGGTCAGACGTGTGACATCTGCGGATATTGGCGAACGGAGCGAGCCGGTAACGACGCACAGCGCCGATGTCGCGGAACCGGACGGCGGCGGTGTGCGTCAGATTCTGATCAATGCGCGGAGTGGCCGAGACCCGCTCATGGCCGGTAGCCATGCATATGCCTTTCACTCAGGTCACTCCCACGACGCGATGCACGGCTGACGGCGTCCGTGCGTCAAGATGCACACTGGAAAACGACGAGGCGCTCAAAGAAGCTCTCAGTCGAGACCGCAGCATGGACCGGCACGACCCAGCGTGACGTGAAGTGAAAACTCACGTGCTTATTTTCAGGGTGCCGCTAAAGAATAACGTCGTCGGCGCAAGTCGAGCGACGCGGGATGAGAGCGCTCATCAAGCCAAATTACTGCGCGTGCAGATCTGATCGCACAGGTGAGCAAGCCTTGTGATATCGGATGCAATGCAACACAGATAGCATTCGGTGTAGCAAACAACGTCCATTGACACTCACAACGACCGGCCCCTACATTCGAAGGAATAAATAAAAAAGAGTGCAGGGAGAAACGGGATGCGAATTTTTCGCCTTCGATATCTTGTGACGCTACTCGCGCTGTTCGGCCCCAGCTTCATTTCGATCGTGTCTGCAAATGCAGCGACCGACTGGCCTCGTAAAGAGATCACCCTCATCAATAATTTTCCTCCGGGATCTGCGACCGAGCTGACAGCGCGTGCAATCGCGCGAAACATCGAGAAAACCCTGGGTGTCACGGTCGTGGTCAAGAGCATCCCAGGTGCTGCCGGGCAGCTAGGACCGGCCGAACTGGCCCGCAGCGCCCCGGATGGCTACACGATGGGGCTTGTCGGCTCTTCGACCTACCTCACCGCCCCGCACATGATGGATGTCCCTTTCAAGGCATGGGACGCGTTCGACCTCATCGCCCAGGCGACCGAGTTGCGATACGGCATCGGCGTTGCGAAGAATTCGCCCATCACCAGCATTGAAGACATGATCGCGAAATCGAAACAGAAGCGACTGACCTACAGTTCGACAAGTCCGAACAATGTGCTGCCGATGTTTCAATTGAACAAGTTCAATGGCGCCAATCTACGCTGGATTGTATTCGCCGGCGGCTCTGAATCAGTGTTGCAGGCCGTCGGCGGTCATGTCGACATCACGCTGCAGAGCTATACCGAGATGAAGCCGCAACTCGACTCCGGCGCGCTGCGGTTGCTCGCGTCAACGTCGCCCGAGCGTTGGCCGAATTACACCAATGTTCCGACCCTGCGTGAACTCGGCTACAATTTCATCAGTATCGGCCCGATGGGATATGCATTTCCGCGCGGCGTCGATCCAGCTATCCGAGATCGCATGGAGAAGGCCTACGAGATCGCTCTGAAGGATCCGGAAGTCCTCGACCAGCTCGATAAGCTCGGCGTGGCGCCCTCCTACCGCAGCGGCGCGGACTTTCACAAATACATGAAAGAGATGGAGCCGCTCTTCATCCAGATCATGACCGAATCCGGCATGAAAACGCGCTGACCGGTCCAATGCGGATGACCGGATCGCGCTGGACCGCGCTTGGACTACTCGTCGCCGCAGCAGCGGCTTACTGGCAGGCCTCCCTGCTCCCACGCTGGGGTTTCGACGGCCCGGGAACAGGGTTCTATCCTCAGGTCATTGCCATCATCGCCATGGTGTTGGCTGTTGTGATGTTCTTCGTGGACAACGAAGAGCCATCATCAAGTGTTGACGATGACAATGCCGTGCCGCGCTATGGCCATGCACGCCCGGAAGAGCGACGTGTGTTTCACATCTATCTTCTGGCTCTTGCGTTGCTGGTTGCCGGATGCTGGTGGGCTGGCTTCGTCGTGACGTCCATCGTCGTCGTGATCACCATCATGCGCTTCGCTGAACGCATCAGTTGGCGCTCATCAATGATCACAGCGCTTTCGGTGGCCGCGGTCGGCCAGATTGGTTTCGGCTGGCTGTTGAATGTCAGCCTTCCCGAGAAAGCCCCGGACCTCGCCCTTCGAACACTCATGCGTTCAGCGGGATTGCTGTAATGGAAAACCTGATGGGTGGCTTCGCCACCGTCTTCCAGCCGGCAACGCTCGCCTATTGTTTCATCGGCGTTTTTCTCGGCACCGTCGTTGGCATCCTGCCTGGTCTCGGCCCGCTGACAACGATCGCAATCCTGTTGCCCATCACCTACAAGATGGACGTTACCTCCGCGATCATCATGCTGTCCGGCATTTACTACGGCGTTGCCTATGGCGGCACGATCACGTCGGTGCTGATGAGGATACCCGGCGAAGCTTCGTCGGTGGTCACGTGCCTCGACGGCTATGAGATGGCACGGAAGGGGCGTGCAGGCGCGGCTCTTGGCATCGCTGCCTTCGGCTCATTTTTCGCGGGCACCATTGGCGTGGTGGCGATCTCCTACCTGTCACCCCCCTTGTCCCGGTGGGTCCTGGCCTTCGGGCCCGCCGAATACGCCATGGTGATGCTGTCGGGCATATCGCTGGTGACGTATTTCTCGAGCGGATCCAAACTCAAGGCGCTTCTGATGGCAGCTTTCGGCCTGTTGTTGGGGGCAGTCGGGTCCGATCCGATGGCGGCCACGCCCCGTCTCACTTTCGGGGTCTTCCATTTGGCTGGCGGCATAGACCTCGTGCCACTCGCGATCGGCCTGTTCGGAATTTCCGAGGTTCTCTCCATGGCGCTCCAGAAGCCGGAAAAGATGCAGGTATTGGCGGCGCCCACAGGCTTCCTGCAATTCATGCCAAATCGCGACGAAGCGCGGCGTTCCGCAGCACCGGTCGTGCGTGGCACCTTCCTTGGCTTTCTTGTCGGACTGATCCCCGGCGGCGGCGCCGTGCTCGCGACCTTCCTGTCCTATGCGATGGAACGAAAGCTCTCGAAGAATCCTGATGAGTTTGGAAAAGGTGCCGTGGAAGGCCTCGCCGGACCTGAGGCTGCGAACAATGCCGGCACTGCCGGGGCCTTTGTGCCGCTTCTGTGCATGGGCGTCCCCGCCAACGCGATCACCGCGTTGCTGCTGGGCGCCTTCATGATCCACGGCGTCGCACCTGGGCCGACGATTATTGAAAGACAACCTGAAATTTTCTGGGGCGTCGTCGCAAGCATGTATGTCGGGAATGTCATGCTGCTGATACTTAATCTTCCGCTGGTGGGTCTGTTCGTCCGCATTCTCGAGGTGCCCCGCGCCTGGCTCGCCTCGATTATCTTGATCGTCTGCCTAGTGGGTGTTTATTCCACCAACAGCGCTGCAATGGACGTCTTGTTGGCGGTTCTGTTCGGCGTGGTCGGTTATATTCTGCGCCGCTACGGCTATGACCTGGGCATCGTCATCCTCGCCTATGTTCTTGGCGGGGTTTTCGAGCGCTCGCTGCGCCAGGCACTGGCGATCTCCGACGGCGATCTCGCGATCTTTGTGTCAAGCCCGCTGACGATTACGTTCGCCGTCATTACGGCCGTATTAGTCGTCATCGCCATGATTCCGCGCCGCGCCAGTCCAAAGCCTGCTCAGGCGACTTCTACGCCAACGCGCTAAAGCTTTGCGCCATTTACGAACAATGGAGAGCAACGAGGCTTTCGCGTGCCGGTGTACACGAAGGTTGACGCTTGCCTGCGGAAGCCGCGCGTGCATCAGCTTGCGTCAAAGCTCCTTCATGGAAAGGACGGGCGATCTGTGCTTTGAATCCCTGGGGGTCGTGGGCGTGCAACCGCTCCGGCACGGATTTCTCCTGACGGGATATTACAAGGACAAGCATGCATCGTTTTCGACATATGCTGCCGCTGCTGATGAGCTGCTTGGTGATCCTGGGTGCATCGCCCACACATGCGACCAGCGCCGATGCGGCCTGCACTCAGAGCAGCGACGCCGATGTCAAAATGAAAGCGTGTACGGATATCCTGCAGAGTGGCCGGCGGATTTCGGCAGCTGACAAGGCCAAATATCTCGCCTATCGCGGCTGGGCCCACACGCAGAAACAAGACTATCAGGCAGCATTGGCTGATCTGGATATGTCGATTGCCCTGGACGGTCGCCAGTTCGGCTCTCACGGGTCGCGCGCGGGTATCCATCGGGTCCTCGGAGCCTTCGAACAGGCGCTCAACGACGTCGACGCCTGCATCAGGCTTGCACCGCGCTTCGCACCCGCCCGCACCTTGCGGGGCGATATCCTGCGCGACAAAGGGGACACCGAAGGAGCGTTGAAGCAATATGACGCCGCCCTGAAACTCGATCCAACCGAGCTGAGCGCCTATACGGGTCGATCGATCACTTACCGCATTCTGGGACGCGCGAAGGAAGCCCAGGCCGAGTTGATGCGTGCGCTGGCGCTCGACAAGCGCGTCGCCGAGATCTACGTCGCACAGGGCCAGCTCGCCGAGAGCAACCATGACCTTGCCAGGGCCCGCGAGGCATATACGCGCGCCCTCGAACAGCCCAAATCGATCCGCTTTACCAACAAAGCCGGCAGCCCCATCATCGATGCAACGAGGCAGCAGAAGATTGCGGCCGCCCGTCTCGCGGTCCTGAACAGCGAGCAGCAGGACGTCGCCGCATCGCCAGCCGTCACTACAGCGCCGATGCAGAAGCTGGCCTTGGTGATCGGCAACGGAACCTATGGCGTGGCCAACGTGCTCCCCAATCCGCCGAAGGATGCGCGGCGGATCGCGCAGGAATTGCGCAGCATCGGCTTCGACACCACGGAAGAAATCGACATGACCAGCGATGCGATGCGTCGCGCGGTGAAGGATTTTCTGGCGAAGGCCCCCCACGCGAAGGTGACATTGATCTACTTTGCAGGGCACGGCATGCAGATCGATGGAAAGAACTATCTGGTCCCGGTCGACGCGCAGCTGACGAGCGGCAAGAGCATCACCGACGACCTGATCGATCTCGACTTCATCATGGCAGGCCTGGACGACAAGCTGCGCGCGAATGTGATCGTGCTCGACGCCTGCCGCGATAATCCGTTGACATCCGGGACATCCGTTGTCTCCGGTACTGCCCGTTCGGTTGCGATCCGCTCCGGGCTCGCACCGCAGTCCGGGTTGAGCAGCGGCGGAACGCTCGGGGCGGGGACGCTGATCGCATTTGCAACGGCGCCGGGACAAGTCGCACTCGATGGCGAAGGAGCCGGCAGCCCGTTTACGATAGCACTCGCACGTCACATCATCACGCCGGGTCTGGAACTGCAGCAGATGCTGACACGGGTGCGTTCCGAAGTGGTCGCCTCGACCAAAGGCAAGCAGGTGCCATGGTCGAACTCGTCACTCCTCGGCGAGGTCTATCTGGCCGCCGCTCCTTGAAAGCGCCCTCGTCGGAGCCGCGAGGGGAGCGGTCCCCTGCCGTTTCACAACAGGTCAGGATCCTCTCGCAGGGTGAAGACCATCAGTCTCCTCCTGCTCTCCGGCAATTTTCATCAACGCCTCTGTATCGCGAAGAACGAGCATGCGGTTCCTCACCAGGACGAGGTCGAGCGCGGCCCAGACGGATATGATCTTGTTGACGCGCTCCCGCGACATCCCCACCATTTCACTGACATTCTGCTGGGTCATGTCCACCACGGGATCGTCACCCGTGCGCGGATTGCGCGTCGCGAGTTTGACGACGATATGAGCGAGACGCGCCTCGAGACCGTGAAGGATGACCTCCTCCAGATGCTCGCTGGTCCATCTCAGGCGCGCGCATAGCAGATCGATGAACTTTGCCGCCAAAGCCTGATCGGTCCTGACCAGCGGCAGCAGATCGCGGCGTGCAATCTTCCAGATCTCGCAATCACTGTTCGCGATGGCATCGGTGGTCCGGGCAAGGCCGTCCAGAACGGCGATTTCACCAAATGTCTGACCCGCCCCGATCAGGTTCAACACCAGGCTCTTGCCGTCGGACGAGGAGGCACACATCCGCACCGATCCCGTCACAACCCCACACAGATGCGTCCCGGGATCGCCACGTCGGAAGATGGTGTCGCCACGTTCGAACGTCTGAAACGATGCGCGACGAAACAGCGGGGTCACCGTCTCGGGCGGGAGGCCGCGGAAAATATCGTTCGCGCGGATCACCGCCTGTTGGCTGACCGATCCCGCTCGCCGCGCTTTCGACATCGCGTGATCCCCTCTTCCCGACTGGTCGAGAGATCAGGACCTGTTTCGCCGGTCGTCCCGGCCGAGCCGGCCGGCCCCGATCCGCGTCGTCGGCGGCGATCCCGGCGCCGGCGCTTTTGCATCTCCGGTGCGCGCGATGCGCTGCATATCCACGCGATCGCACGCCTTCTGCGCGAGCATCAGTTTCCAGATTGATCGCGTGACCTGCGGGGCCGCGACACTCGTCCCGTTCATCGCCACCACCGACCCGCTGCGCGTTCCTGCCGCGAGCAGGTTTCTGTAGGCGGACGAATCGTCTGCGACTGCGGACAGATCCGGACTGCGGATGGGCTGTCGCCCCGGCGCTGCCGAGCGTCCACCCCCGCAAGAATATTCACTCACCGTCCTGTCGCTGCCGCGATATGCGCCAACAACAATGGTCTGCGCTCCGGTCGCGATCGCATTGATCGTGCTTTCCCTCCGGATCGGGCTGCCAATGTCGTCGTCCTGCTTTGGTCGTCCGGCCAGATCGAAGCGCACATAGTTTTCGTCATCAAATCGGGATTGCCGCCCCGACAACGGATAGCCGAACGGCGTGTCGCCACGCTGGATCCAGACATCGCCGGTCGTGGCCTCGCCCTCGTTCCTGAGTTCGATCAGCCACGTTCCAGACGGCGCGGTGCGCGGCGGACTTCGGTGCTCCGCGGTGGGGGCCATGGCAAGAAATATCCGGGATCGCCCTCCGACCGCCGTATCGTAGGCCGCAAAGAACCGCGTCTCGCCCGACACGCGCCATTCCCAGTTCTGGTTGCCCCTGATCCACGGACTTCTCTCTTTCGTGGGCGTGGTAATCCTGATCGCGATGTCGGGTTGCGACTCTGCTGCCGCCTGACCGGGCAACCAGAACTCCATGAAGCTGCAGGCCTTGTTGTCAGGCTGAACGCGCCATCGCAGGATTTCAGGCGGGGTCGCGCCTGACGCCCGCGGCAATTCGACATGGGCGTGGCATCGCGCCAGATAATGATTGCCAGCGGGCAGCACGACCCTGAGCAACCCGTTGCGCGACGATACCAGCTGATCGATCGCCAATTCCAGCTGTGACGTGCCGTCATGCGGGCCGGCGATGGTCCCGTAACTCAGATTGATGACGACAGGGATCGGGCCGGTCCCCTCCTTGGATGCGATCTCATCCGCGCGGCTGAGAACGTAGGAAA
>NZ_JBIISY010000252.1:0-8242 GCF_044340795.1 Tardiphaga sp. | reverse complement strand
CGCAGCGCATCTGTCACGTTATTGGCTTCGACAAAAGTCTGGTCAGCAGGACGGTGAAAATCCTGGAGGAGCAGAAATACGTAAAGGTTCTCTCCGACGGACAGGACAGCCGTCGCACCGTCATCTCGCTCACACCTGCGGGCCTTGCCGTCCATGACCGGGTGATTGAGGCTGCCCTAGAGCGAGAGAAGCTGCTCTTGCAAGACTTCAGTAGCGCGGAGATCGACATTCTCTTGAAATTCCTGCACCGGATGCACCGTCGAATCGATGCTGTGAATGATTTCGTCCCTGGCTCGGATCATGACCTTGTCCGAAAGAAGACGAAGGCTTCAAAGCGCTCCGTTCGACAAGAGGTTCATGCCACACGCTTTAGATCGACCTGAGAATCCCGCGCCTGTTCGGGCGTCACCAGCCGACCCTCGGAAAGAATTTTTCTGCCGATCATGTGGTCGGCGGGTCTGTTAACCGATTCAATGCCGATCAGCCGTCCCTGGCTATAGCAGAACGTGGAGAAGACCCCGTCGTCTGGCGATCCACGGAAGACGATCTCGTCGTATCCCTGGGTGAGACCGACAATCTGCAGCTTATCGTTGCCTTGATCGCTCCAGAACCACGGCACAGCGTCGTACGGCGAGGGTTTGCCGGTAAGCCGTGCAGCAACGCAGCGAGCCTGGTCAGTTGCGTTCTGAACGGATTCGATGCGCACGGGGCTGGGTGCATAACGACAAGGGAAAAACGTGCAATCTCCAATCGCCGAAATGGCCGGATCCGAGGTGGAGAGATGCTGGTCCACCATGATGCCATGGGGCGACACCAGCAATCCCGCTGACGAGGCTATGTCGGTGTTCGGTACAATGCCGATGCCGATAACAAGGAGATCCGCGTCCAAGACCATTCCGCTGGATGTCTTCACGCTCCGGAGCTTGCCATCGATTTCAAGAGCGGAAACAACTTGTTCGCCAAAGTGGAAGTGAATGCCAGCCTCAACATGCCTGGCCTGGAAGTATGCAGAGATTGCGGGGGATACTGCGCGTTCCATCGCCCGGGCGCCCATCTCCACGATATGAACCTGGAGACCTGCTTTTCTGGCCGTTGCCGCGAACTCCAAGCCGATAAAGCCGGCGCCGACGATCACGACGGACTTCGACGTCGACATCCGCTCCCGAAGCTTTACGGCGTCATCAAGCGTTCGAACCATGTATTGGTTGCTGGAACTGCAGACCGGCGGAAATTCCCGACCTTTGGCGCCCACAGCAAGAACAAGGTGGCGATACTTGAGACTGCCATCCGCAAGCTCTACCTGACGACGGTTACGGTCGATCTCGACCACCCGGCCGGCGCGCACGTTGATTTGCTGCGCTTCGAAGAACGATGCAGGCCGAAAGTGAAGGCTTTCCGGTTCGGATCCAGATTTCATAAAGGCCTTAGATAGCGGCGGCCTCTGATAGGGCGGGTGCGCCTCGTCGTTGATGAGCGTCACGTTCCCCGAGTAGCCAGACTGCCGCAGGCACAACGCCAACTGGAAGCCGGCATGGCCTGCGCCAACGATCACAATGGGGTCGCTATCGCTCATACTTGGCGCTCCGGAAGTTTAACGACCAGCCCGTCAATCTCCGGACCCACCTTGAGCTGGCAGCTCAAGCGGCTATTGGGGAGACGCTCGCTGGCCGCGCCTTCGAGAAGTGCGTCTTCCTCCTCGGAAAGCGGCGGGAGGCCGCCCGGATCGGCTTCCACGTAGACGTGACAGGTCGCACACATGGCACATCCGCCGCATTCGCCGACGATCCCGTCGACGCCGTTCGTGACCGCCCCCTGCATGACGCTTGTTCCGGCCGCAATTTCGAACGCAAGCGCCTTGCCGTCAGCCTGGATGTAAGTGATCTGTGGCATATGCACTCCGCTTAGTTCGGGGTAATGCGAACGGGAAGGCGATCCAGCCCCCGAAGCGTGTTGTTGTAGGCGCGCGTCGGCTCGCCGGTCATCTCGATCGTGTTCACCCGCTTCGCGAGCTCGGTAAGGAATACCTCAGCTTCGAGCCGCGCGAGTAACTGGCCTACGCACATATGGATACCGCTGCCGAAACCGACGTGGCCGCTCACCCGGCGCTCGATATCGTATTCATCCGGCCTGTCCCACTTGCGGGGATCGCGGTTGGCCGACGCAAGCAGCATCAGGATCTTTTCGCCCTCACCCAGTTCGACGTCACCGATCGATACCGCACGCGTCGTGGTGCGGAAGAACGTCTGCACCGGTGACTCGAAGCGGATCGCTTCCTCGAACGCGCCACGGGCAAGACCGGGACTTTTCCGGAGCTTCGACCACTGATCGGGAAATCGTGCCACGCAATAGATCGCAGCTCCGAAGCCGTTCACAGTTGTATCCAGGCCCGCGCTGAGGAGAGAGCGCACAAGGAGAGGCGCTTCCTCATGGGTAATCTCACCGGCATCTGCCGCATCGTGGATCTTCGCGCCGATGCCGTCGGGCGCCAGATTTGCCCGCTGGCACTGTTCGGTCACCCATTGCACATGGGGCGCGGCGCGCTCGATCGCTTGCCGACGCAGTTCGTTGTCAGGTCCGAAGGCGTTAAACACGGTGCCCGCATACGGCAGCAGGTGCTCTCTCCCCTCCTGGCGCATACCGACGGCATCAGGGAACACGGAAAGCGGAAAAGCCTGTGCGAGATCTGAAATGGCGTCGAATTCACGTCGCTCGACCAGCTCATCCGCTTTGGCGGCCGCTGCGCGCACAAAGCCGTCGCGAAGGGTCTTCATCACCACAGGCGACAAAACCTTGCTCAAGACCCTGCGCGCACGTTCGTGTTCCGGCGGGTCCTTTTCAAGGACAAGACTCGGCGGCCGCCACGGCTTCTCTTTGGCAAAATCCGACATACCGACACCGCGGCTGGAGCAGAATGTCTGCCAGTCGTGAAAAGTTCGATGGACATCCTCGTAGCGGGCTACGGCCCAGATACCGTATTTCTGCAGGCGCACAACCGGGCCGGCTTCACGCAGATCGTGGTGAAACGGATACGGATCCGTCAGGAACTCGTGAGAAAAAGGGTCGATCGAAGATGTGGGACAGCTTTTCGCTTCCGCTGTAGCGTTCATGTTTCTCTCCCGAACAGCGGGTCGCGAGACCCACAGTCGATATTCTTCATTATTGCCGCAGATCACATCACAATAGTTGACCTGTCAACCATTTGTGTATGGCAGAAAATCGCCGTTCCGCTCGACCATACCAATCACAAAAGGTGCCGATGGTTTCGCAAAACGGCGATTTCGAAGACGATGACTTACTTCACCAGCGCACAACCGCCCTCCGCCATCGGGCGGAATGCTTTGTCCGCCGGGATTGTGGCGAGCAGCTTGTAGTAATCATAAGGCTGCTTGGACTCAGCTGGCTTCTTGACTTCGAAAAGGTACACAGGATGGGTCACGCGCCCGTCCTGTCTGATCGTCACATCACCGAACAGCGGATCCTTTCCGCTAACCGACTTCATTTGCGGCACAACGGCTGCTGCGTCATCGGTGCTTTTGACAGCAACCGCCTTCAAGTAGGCCAGCGTGGATGCATAAACGCCCGCCTGGTTCGCGCTGGGCATCTTCCCGTTCATTCCCGGTCTCTGCGAGAACCGCTTGGCGAATGCGCGTGTGGCATCGTCCATATCCCAGTAGAATGATTCCGTAAGCAGGAGGCCTTGCGCTGTTTTCAGGCCCATGCCGTGAACGTCGTTGATGAAGGCAAGGAAAGCTACGATCTGCTGCGGACCATCCTGCATGCCAAACTCGTTGGCCTGTTTGATGGAGTTGATCGCATCGGCGCCAGCATTCGCAAGGCCAATCACGTTGGCTTTAGAGTTCTGCGCCTGAAGGAGCGCCGAGGCGAAATCCGAGGTTCCGAGAGGATGCTTGATTGAGCCGAGGACTTTGCCGCCGTTTTTGTTGATGTAACTTGTTGCTTCGTTTTCGATCCCTTGGCCGAGCGCGTAGTTAACTGTGATGAAGAACCAGTCCTTGCCACCGCGCTGCATCATGGCGGCTGCAGTGGTGTTGCCGGTCGCCCAGGTATCATTCACCCACTGAATCGTATTTGGAGAGCAGTCTTTGCCGGTCAGGTCGGACGTCGCGGTCGACGACGCCAGGAAAGTCATCTTTGTATTACGGGCGATATTGTTGATTGCGAGACCTACGGCCGAGTTCGGCACATCGACGATCGCGTCAACCTTGTCCACGTCCAGCCATTTACGGGCGATCGCGGCGCCAACGTCCGACTTGTTCTGGTGGTCGGCGTAAACGATGTCGACCTTGATGTTCTTCCCGCCGCCATTGAAGTCTTCGGCTGCCATGCGCGCCGCCTCAACCGATCCCATGCCGTTCGTGTCTTGGAAAACGCCTGAAATGTCGTTGAGGACACCAATTCTTACGACATCGTCAGAAATCTGGGCTTGAGCAGGGCCTGAAGCCATGAGGGCAACCGCCAAAATGCACCCGTGATGAGTCTTCATTGTTTCCTCCGTGTGTGAAATCCGGCGTTTGCCAGAGGTGCTTCATCCTCGACAGAAGGTGCATGCACCGCGCAATGATCGAAACAACCATTGCCTGACGCTGCAAGTCGCCCGCTCGGGGAAGCATTGAGGGTAATGCAATGGAAAACAGTTGAGTTGTCAACCATTCCAACATGTGCTGAATAACCGCACATCGCGCGCCTGCCCGACTGTCACTTATGGATAGTTGCGCAGCACTAGGAGAACATCGTGAGGACCAAGGTCGCAATCATTGGAGCCGGGCCGGCGGGCATGTTACTCGGCCAGCTTCTCCACTCGTACGGTATCGAAAACGTCATCCTTGAGCGGCAGACCAAAGATTACGTCTTGAGCCGGATCCGGGCCGGTGTTCTCGAGCAGGGCACCGTCGAGATGCTTGAAACGCTCGGTATTACCGGGCGGCTGCACGCCGAGGGCCTTGTCCACGAAGGCATCGAGCTTCTCTTCGGAGGCCAGCGGCATCGCGTGGACCTGACGCGCGCCTCGGGAGGCAAGGCTGTGACGGTGTATGGGCAGACGGAAGTCACACGCGACCTGATGGATGCGCGCGAAGCTGCCGGGCTCACAACGCAGTACTTGGCGCAGGATGTTGCCCTGCATGATTTTGATGGCAAGAACCCGCGCGTTTCCTACACGAAAGACGGTTTGACCCACGAGCTCGCTTGCGATTTCATTGCGGGTTGTGACGGCTTTCATGGTGTGAGCCGGAAAGTACTCCCCTCCTCCGCCCTGCAAACATACGAACGCGTGTATCCGTTTGGATGGCTCGGCCTTCTATCAGATACGCGCCCCGTCTCGAACGAGTTGATTTACACCAACCACGAGCGAGGGTTTGCGCTTTGCTCCATGCGATCGCCGACGCGCAGCCGATACTACGTTCAGTGTTCTCTCGACGAAAAGGTCGAAGCCTGGACGGACGACATGTTCTGGGATGAACTCAGGCGACGCCTCGATCGGGAAGCGGCCGAATCGCTTATCACTGGCCCATCACTCGAAAAGAGCATCGCGCCGCTCCGCAGCTTCGTCGCCGAACCGATGCGGTTCGGACGACTCTTTCTTGCCGGCGACGCTGCCCACATCGTTCCGCCAACGGGTGCGAAAGGCCTCAATCTCGCAGCGTCTGACGTGCATTATCTTTCACATGCGCTCCGCGAATTCTACGATGATAAGTCGTCTGCAGGACTCGACCACTACTCCGCGACGGCACTCAAACGCGTCTGGAAAGCTGTTCGTTTTTCCTGGTGGATGACATCCATGACGCACCGCTTCCCGGACAATGACGGGTTTGCCACCAAGCTCCAGCAAGCAGAGCTCGACTATGTCGTTCGATCCAGCGCGGCGCGATCGTCACTGGCGGAGAACTACGTCGGCCTACCCTATTCATTCGGGAAACCTGCCGACGGCGCTCGGGAATGAGAGCCGTCGGCAGAAGCCGTCAGCCCTTCACGAGCTTGCAACCGCCTTGTGCCGCCGGCCGAAACGCTTCTTCTCCCGGTATCGTCGCGACAACCTTGAGCAAATCCCATGGTCCTTTCGATTCGTCAGGCTTCTTGACTTCGAGGAGATAGAGCGGATGGATCTTCCGGCCATCTTCGCGGATATACCCCTTGCCGAATAGGATATCGTCGGTCGGCATCTGCTTCATCGCTGCTACGACAGCGCGGCCGTCCCCTGCCCCGCCGACTTTGTTGACGGCCTTCAGGTAGTGAATGACCGAAGAATAGACGCCGGCCTGCATGTCGTTCGGATAGTTCTTCTGCGGATGACGCGCAGAGAATTTGCGCGCGAATTCTCGCGTATCATTGTTGAGATCCCAATAGAAGGGATTCATGATCTGTGCGCCTTGAGCCGCCTGAAGTCCGAGCGACGGCACGCCGTTCATGCCGAGGATCAGTCCGACCAGCCGTTGCTTTTTGGTCAGACCGAATTCCGCTGCCTGCTTGATCAAAGTGATCGTGTCATCGCCGGCGTTGGCGATTCCCACGATGTCGGCTCCAGAGGCCTGCGCCTGCAGCAGGAACGACGCATAGTCCGCCGTCCCGAGGGGATGTCTTACGGTGCCCACCACCTCGCCGCCTGCGGCCTTTACAGCCTCTACAGCTTGTTTTTCGAGATCATGTCCAAAGGCATAGTCTGCTGTGAGAAAAAACCATCTCTTGCCGCCTTGAGCGACGACGGCTTTACCCAATCCACGTCCATAAGCGTAGGTGTCGTAAGTCCAGTGAACGGTGTTCGGCGTACATTTTTCGCCAGTCAGCAAGGCTGTGCCGGCTCCCGAACCCACGAAGACTTTGTTCTGCTGTTCGCCCATGTTGGCAACTGCCAGGGCAATGGCTGAGTTCGGAAGATCGAATATAGCGCTGACGTTCTCGTTTTCGAACCAGCGCCGCGCGATCGTAACGCCCGTATCTGTCTTATTCTGGTGATCAGCCGAGACAACCTCTACCGGCAGTCCGGCGGCTTTGCCGCCGAGATCTTCCACGGCTATCTGGGCCGCAATGACCGATCCAATTCCCTGATAGGTCGAGAACACGCCAGACTGGTCGTTGAGGACTCCGATCTTGACTTTGTCTTGCGCCAAGGCAGCCGACGACAGGTGGGCCATTGCAACTGCAATAGTCCACGCGAAAAGCGCGCTTACGCGTCGCATAGTTTCTCTCCCTCAATGATAGTTTTTGGTTCTTGTCACCGTGGCCGCGATCGGTGCGGTCCAACGTCGGACTCATATCACGCGCGCGTATATAGTCCACTCGGAAACAAATGAGCTCATGACGTCATCGGCCAAACCTGTCCGCGCTGCCGCGCAATACACGCATGCTGCACTGCACGCGCGGTTCCGAACGTGACGTGAACGACAAACATACGCGATGTACTTCGTCGGCTCTGCGGATATCATCCACTTTGACACTAAATTGATGGCCGTCTATGGATCCCGCAATCCTTAGGGTGACATCTACGCCCAATAAAAATGAGATCATGGGAGAACGCGATGGCCATCGAGCAGGTGGGGCAGGATGTCGGTATCGAACGTTTCACAAAGAATATTCAAATGGTCGAGCAAAGGGACGATGGCGTCCTTCTCGTGCGCTCTGCTCACGAGCTTAGGCCATACCCGGCTCGTCTCCACGACTATCTGATGCACTGGGCCGATTCCGCCGGAGATCGCGTTTTTCTCGGCGAGCGCGACGTTACGGGGGAATGGGCGACGATCAGCTACGCTGAGACCGCCCGACGTGCACGAACCATCGCACGTGGCCTTCTCTGGCATGGATTGGGACCGGACCGACCGCTTCTGATCTTGTCAGGAAACTCGATAGCCCATCAGCTGCTCGCACTGGGGGCGAGCATCGCGGGCGTTCCCTACACGCCTTTGTCAGTCCCCTATTCCACAGCCAGTGAAGATCTCTCCAAGCTGAAATACGTGCTCGCGTTGCTGGATCCCGGCATGGTGTTCGCGGAAGACCCGGACGCATTCAGCCGCGCGCTGCAGCTGCCTGAAATGCGCGGCCGCACGATCGTGGTGGGGGCCGGCAGCGGCGGGACATGGCTCACTGTTGAGCAGCTGTTGGCGTCCGGATCGGCTCCAACTTCGACAGCATCCGCAGAAGTCGGGCCGGACACTGTTTTGAAGGTGCTCTTCACGTCCGGATCGACGGGGATGCCCAAGGGCGTCATCACAACGCACCGCATGACCTGCTC
>NZ_JBIISY010000251.1:0-8251 GCF_044340795.1 Tardiphaga sp. | reverse complement strand
GCGTATCCGGGAGCGCATGGCCGACGATCTGATTGAGGTGTTTTGATGCCGCCCTCGGTTGAAGATCGTTTGAATGACATTCGCAATGCCATTCTGGAGCTCGAGACCTTCCTGCACGACACGGACGCAGATCGATTTGCAGCCGATCGAGGCTTACGCCTGATCAGCGAACGCTTGCTGGAAATTGTCTGCGAGGCGGCACGGCATCTGCCAGAGCACGTCAAAATGGAAGCGCCTGACATCAATTGGCGGCAGATGGTTGATTTCGCCAATCGGCTCCGCCACGCGTATCAGTACACCGAGACGGACATCGTCTGGACTGTCATCCGAGATCACATTCCTCCGCTCAAGGCCTTTGTTGAAAGTCAGATTCGCGAATGAACCTCCTCCCATCTTCCTTGCTCTCCGGCGCACTGTTGTTGGCCCTGTCCTGCACGCCCTCTATCGCCGCCGATCAGACGCCCGACATCGCGCTCAAGACCAAATACACCGACGTCACGGTCTCCTTCGACGATGCGATCAAGGCGGATGCGCCGCTGCTGAAATATCTCACCGCGGCCGGCAAGAGTTGGGCGTCGAAGACGCTCAAGGAGCTGGTCGAGCAGCGCAAGGACATGACCGACGTGCCGGCGGATATCCGTAACCGGCCGTGGAGCGCGGAGCGTGGCTATACGCAGGAAGCTTTGATTGCCAGCCGTTATGCCAGCGTCATCCGCAGCGAGTTCAGCTATACGGGCGGCGCGCATCCCAATCACGGCAGCGATACGCTGCTCTGGGACAGGCAGGCCGGCAAGATGATCAGCATCCGGCCATTTTTCACCGAACTTGCTGATGGCGGGCCGGCCATGACCGCGATCCGCAATGCTGTCGTCGCCGATCTCAAGGTCGAGAAGAAGAAGCGCGACAACGACAATCCCGATATGAGCCTCGTCGATGCGCTTGAGCCAACGCTGCTCAAGATCGGCGCCATCGCGCTCACGCCATCGACAGCCGCGGGGAAGAGTTCAGGCCTCACTTTCCTTTATCCGCCCTATGCGGTCGGCTCCTATGCCGAGGGCGACTACACGGCCTTCGTACCATGGGAGACGCTGAAGCCTTATCTCTCGGCCGAAGGCACGGCGATTTTCGGTGGCACGAGGCCGCCCGAGAGCGGTGACAAACCGAAGTGACGAGCGCAAAACCCATCGATATCGACGCTCTTGCGCGTGACCTGCGCGCCGGCTCCCGCGCCGCGCTGGCGCGGGCGATCACGCTGGTGGAGAGCCGCCGCGCGGACCATCAGGCCGCGGCGCGCGAGCTTGTACAGCAATTGCTGCCCGCCACCGGCGAGGCCTTTCGCCTCGGCATCACCGGCTCGCCCGGCGTCGGCAAGTCGACGACCATCGACGTGCTCGGCATGTATCTGATCGAACAGGGCCACAAGATCGCGGTGCTGGCGGTGGACCCGTCCTCGGCGCGCACCGGTGGTTCGATCCTTGGTGACAAGACGCGGATGAATGACCTGTCCGCGCATCCCGATGCGTTCATTCGGCCCTCGCCGTCGTCCGGCACGCTGGGCGGTGTCGCCGCGAAGACGCGCGAGGCGATGCTGTTGTGCGAAGCTGCCGGCTTCGACGTGGTGCTGGTGGAGACCGTCGGTATCGGCCAGTCGGAAACCGCGGTCTGCGACATGACCGACTTCTTCCTCGCCTTGATGCTGCCCGGTGGCGGCGACGAATTGCAGGGCATCAAGAAAGGCCTGATCGAACTTGCCGACATGATCGCCATCAACAAGGCCGATGGCGACAATCTCAAGCGGGCCAATATCACCGCCGGCGATTATCGCGGCGCGCTGCATATCCTCGCACCGCGCTCGGAGCACTGGCATCCGCCTGTCGTCACTTACTCGGCACTGGCCAAGACCGGCATCGCCGAACTGTGGGAAAAGGTCGTTGCCCATCGCACGGCGATGAATGCATCCGGCGATTTCGCGGCGCGACGGCGCGACCAGCAGGTGAAATGGATGTGGACCATGCTGGAGGATCGCCTGAAGGCGCGGCTGCGCAGTGACCCCGTCATTCGCAGCAAGGTCAAGCAAGCCGAGCGCGATGTGGCGGATGGCAAGATGACTCCGGCCGTTGCGGCGGAGGCCATCGTGGATCTGTTGAAGGATTGAGGACCCGTCGATGAGCGAGGCACCACGCATCCTCATCACCGGCTTCGGCCCCTTTCCCGGCGCGCCTATCAATCCGACGATGCCGCTGGTGCAGAAGCTCGCGACGCTCCGGCGCCCCGCCTTCGCCGGTGTCACTCGCATCCCGCATATTTTCGACGTCACGTATGCGACCGTCGATCGCGAGCTTCCCGAACTGATCGCACGCCATCGCCCCAATGCCCTGCTGTGCTTCGGGCTCGCGGCGCGCACGCCTTACATCCGCATCGAGACGCGGGCGCGCAATGCCGTCTCGATGTTGTGGCCCGATGCCGACGGCACACCGGTGCGTCGCGGGTTCATCGTTCCCGGCGCCGATGCCCAGATGTTCGGGCCGCATACCGCGCGGTTGCTTCAGGCCGCCCGTCTCACCGGCGTTGATGTCCGCGCCTCGCGCGATGCCGGGCGCTATCTGTGCAATTACCTGTCCTGGCGCGCCATCGAGGCCGCGCGCGCCGAAGGTGGCCCGATGTTCGCCTCCTTCGTCCATGTGCCGCTCACGGCCACCGACACGACTTCCCGGCGCATGAGCGCGGACGAGCTCGCTGATGCCGGCGAAGCCATCCTGCTGGAAACGATCCGTCTTGCCCGCACGCAACGACGCCACCCAGCCCTGCATCGGCAAGAAACGCCTGTTTCCTGAGCAGATGGCGGTCGGATACCGCCGTCATCGGGTTTTGCGCGATGCAGCCATGCCCAAACCCGCCTTGTGCAGCGCAGCATCCGCGATCAAATGGCGCCCATCTCCCGATGGAATATTTGTTTCGTGACTGACATCAATGCCGACGCGCCGGTGACGTCTTCGCCCGCGCACCTCCCCATGCGTTTTGCGGAATTCGTCGCCATGATCGCCGCGATCATGGCGCTGAATCCGCTTGCCATGGACATCATGCTGCCGGCGCTGCCGCATCTCGGCGCGGCCTTCAAGATTGCCGATGGCAATCACCTGCAGACGGTGCTGTCGGTCTTCCTGCTCGGTTTTGGCGCGGCCCAATTCGCCATCGGCCCGCTGTCGGACCGCTATGGCCGTCGGCCGATCCTGCTCGCCGGCATGGCCGTCTATTGCGTCGCGAGCGTGCTGGCATTGCTCGCGCCCTCCTTCGAGACATTGCTGCTCGCCCGCCTGCTGCAGGGCATCGGCACCGCGGCGACCCGCGTGATTGCCGTCTCCATCGTGCGCGACTGCTATTCCGGCGGCCGCATGGCCGGCGTGATGTCGCTGGCGATGATGGTGTTCATCTCGGTGCCAGTGGTTGCGCCGTCCTTCGGCCAGGCCCTGATGCTGCTCACCGAATGGCGCGGCATCTTCGTGGTGCTCGTCGTTTACGGCCTGCTGGCGCTGATCTGGAGCGCCTGGCGCCTGCCGGAGACGCTGCCGGTCGCCCGGCGGCGTTCGCTGGCCATTCGCGATGTGCTGTTCGCCTATCACCAGACCATCAGCCATCGGCTGACGCTTGGTTACGGCATTGCCGCCGGCGTGCTGCAGGGCGCGCTGTTCGCCTTCGTCTTCACCTCGCAGCAGGTCTTCACAGAGATCTTCCATCTCGGTTCCTATTTCCCGCTGGCTTTCGCCTCCATCGCCTTCGGCATCGCCATTGCCGGCTTCTTCAATGCCCGCGTCGTGCATCGTTTCGGCATGCGCGCGCTATCGCATGCCGCGCTGGTCGGCTTTGTGGTGATTGGCGCCTTGATGCTGCTCGCCGCGGTGGCCGGCTTCCTGCCGCTGCCGCTGTTCATCGCGCTGTCGATGCTGATGATGTTTGCCTTCGGCCTGATGTTCTCGAATTTCACCGCGCTGGCGATGGAGCCGCAAGGCCATATCGCCGGCACCGCCTCCTCACTTTACGGCACGCTGACCACGCTGCTTGGCATCGCCATCGGCGCGTTCATCGGCCAGCACTATGACGGCACGCTGTTGCCGTTCACGACCGGCCTGTTCGCCTGCACGCTCATCGCTCTGGCGGTGGTGCTGGTGGCGGAGAAAGGCCGCCTGTTCACGTCTCACAAAGTGGTGAGCTGAACGCCCGCGCGTACTGCCGCTGGCGGCCGCGCAGATTTGCAATGCCCGTTGAACTGCCCTGCGGCCCGCGGCGAGAACCCGGTGCCGCGATGAGCGTTATTGAACCGTCAGATTCCGGAGCGATCCGATGCCCTACGCACTTTTTTGCGACGATGCCAAACTGAGCAAGACCTATCCCACCGAAGCCGATGTCTGGAAGCTGGCATCCGAGAGCGGTCTTGTCACCGATGTGGAAAGCAAGGGCGGCCAGCCGACACCACGCCGCGTGCTCGACAATGACTACGAGATCCGGCCGTGCCAGGCAGAAGCCGGTGAATGCCCCGAGAAGAACGAACGCGACGCGCAGGAGCAGAAGGATTTTCAACTGCTGCTGAGGGGGCGCGGGTAAGCGCGTTTCTCATCTCCCTCCCCGTTCCGCGGCTTGAGGGCGGGAGAATCCCGGCCCGCACGGCGCCTCCTGAGCGACTTGTCAAACAGCCAACCCCTCACCTCCTCGCGACGCGTCTGCGCCCGAGTTTTGCGCATTCCCTGCCCCCTACTTGAAGAGGGCGCGCGGAACGCCGGGTGCCCGATGCACCCTTGGCGCCTGATGCCATGCGCGGTACTCCGCGAATAAGGAGCATCAGGACTTTCGGATTCACCGGAAACAACCCGGCGTTCCGCACGCGATGTCTTGTCGGTTAGAGCTGCCTGCACTGTGCCGTGGTGACCGACCCCATCACCTATCATTACTGGCCATTGGCGGGAGGCCAGGGAGCCTCAGGCAGAGAACCGTGCGCCGCCGGATGCGGTCGTCCGTCGTGCGGTCCATCGGCTCTGACCATCCGAAGGCAAACCATCTCCATGCCAGTGGCAGGTCTGGCGCAGATCCGGCTCGCCCTCAGGCAGCCATCACGTTTGAACCGCGCGACGCCTCATCCCTTGGCGCCTCACCGCATCCTGTTCCGCAATCGTGACGATCGCGATCACCCTTCACTGGAGCAGGACGAAAAGAGGCTACCGAAGACGCAACCTCAAGTAAAGAACAAAATAAGAACAATCTCGGGGAGATCGCGGACGTCAGGGTCGGGCACAGGAGCGGAGCGTCGTGTGTCCAGCTTGCTGGTTCTGCCTACGACACGGACCAGATCAATTCCGCGCGCATGCTCAGCTACATCGCGCTGTTGATTGCGATCAGCGACCACAAACCGGTCGCCGCCGATCGCGTGATCGGACGCAAATTATCGTGCACGGAGAGCATCGATGTCCGCTTCACCGGAAGCGGACATCGCCAAGTGATCATGGCAGTTTCGCGGACACCATCCTGGCCAGTTCGTTGACGCGCCGTGTCCCGTCGTCGTGCAATTCCTTGTCCCGATCGCCGCCGCTGACGCGCACTTCGACGACCAGACGTCCCTTGCGGATGACGACCGAATTATTGAAGCTGATGCTGGCCTCGTCACCGAGGCCGGGAACGTCCTTGCTGCCGTCGCCCGTATTGCGCGCGATCCTGTAATACTTCTTCGACAGCTCCTCAGTGGCCGCCACGTTGGAGACGCTCATGGTGACGCTGTAGCTGGCGAAGCGCTTCTGGCCGTTCACCATGTCAGTGCGGTTCGTCACATAGTTGCAGCGGATCGGCTTCGGCAACACTTCCACGCGATCGATGCGCGATTCATGCGTGAGCTTTCCCATGGTCTGGTGCGGCGGATCGATCTTCATGTCGCCGAACACGGTGCGGACGTCCTGCGACGACAGCAGGGCACATGCGTCGGGCCAGTCATCCACCGATGCGGCCGACGACTTCCGCTCATCCTTCGGAATATCGATACTGCTATTGGTCGCAATCGGCGTCTGCGCATCCACCATGCCCTCGCCGGGCTTCCAGCGACTGGCCGCCTGCGTCGCGAGCGCAACGAGATTGGGCTGGGTCTGCGGTGAATAGGTGTCGAGACTGACGACGAAGATCAGATCGCCCTTGCGGATGCGCGCGGTGAGCGTGAATTGCGACGTCTCCAGAAAGGCTTCATCGCCGACGCCGGGAAGCGGCTCTGTCTTGCGGTTGATCTTCGGATCCGCATTGACTTTCTCACGCATCGACCGGATCGATGCAAAACTCGCAGCCGTGCCGCGCGGCCCATCGACCTCGCCACCCCAGGCGATGATGTTGACGGTGGCGAATTTGGTCTGATCCAACTTCGATGTCGGACTGGGCAGCTTCACCGTATACATGCAGCTTTCGTTATACTGCGGACCCTTCGCGAGGGGGCTCAGCGTCGGCCCCTTGCTCGCCACCGGCCGGCCGGGAAACAGCGCCTGCAGATCGGCTTCCGTCAGCAATTTGCATGCATCGGCGGAACTGACTTTCGCTTCGGCACCGGATGAGCGTGCGCCGTCCGATTCCTGTGCGTAGGCAGGCAGGCTGCCCAGACACATCAGCACAAGGCCAAGCCGAATCCCGGACTGTTTGATGACCATAAGAATCCGCTCCCGTATTTTCTTGCAGCGCGCATGTGATGGCGGCGGAAACTATTCAGGCGATGAAAGGACAAAATGAGGCAACCCGGGCGATCATGTGGATGCGTTCGCGCAAGGGCGGCATGCGTTCCCGACAGAATACGAAAGCGCGCTGTTGAGGGAATCAGGACGGCAGAATTGTTATTAACCCTGTGCCACGGCAAAGCCGCCGCCATTACAGCAATCGCCTATGTTGATCGGACGCCGTTCCTCCGCATCGGACATGCGCCATGATCACCGACCGCCGCAATCTCCTGAATGTCTCCGCGCTCGGCGCCGCCGGCGTGCTGATCGCATCGCGCGCCGAAGCCGCGCCGCTGCCCTCCGCACTCGGGCGCGATGCCACGCAATATGGCGTGCGCTCCAACATCCAGGACGACCAGACCCGCATCCTGCAACGCGCCATCGATGATGCCACGCGCCTGCAGGCGCCGCTGGTGCTGCCGCCCGGCAATTATCGCACCGGCCCGCTCCGGCTGTCGCGCGGCACGCAACTGGTCGGCATTCGCGGCGCCACCATACTCACCTCGCTCGGCGGCGGACCTCTGCTATCGGGTGACGGCGCGGACCATGTCAGCCTCAACGGCATCACGCTGGACGGCAATTACGCGACGCTGCCGCCGCGTCGTGGACTGGTGCAGTTCACGCAGAGCAACGAGATGCGCGTCGACGATTGCACCATCGTCAAGAGCGGCCATGCCGGCATCTGGCTCGAACGATGCGCCGGCGCGATCCGTGGCAATGCCTTCAACGACATCGCGACCACCGCCATCGTCTCCTTCGACGGCACCGGCCTGCTGGTCGCGCAGAACACCATCAGCAACACGCGCAGCAACGGCATCGAGATCCTGCGCAGCGCGCTCGGCGATGACGGCACGCAGGTGATCGACAACCGCATCGAGGACATCAAGGCGGGCCCCGGCGGCTCCGGCCAGTATGGCAATGCCATCAACGCGTTTCGCGCCGGCAATGTCATCGTGTCCGGCAACCGCATCAGGAATTGCGATTACTCGGCGGTGCGCGGCAATTCGGCATCGAACATCCACATCACCGGCAACAGCGTCTCCCAGGTGCGCGAGGTCGCGCTGTATTCGGAATTCGCCTTCGAAGGCGCCGTGATCGCCAACAACACGGTGGACGGCGCGGCCTTTGGCGTCTCCGTCTGCAACTTCAACGAAGGCGGCCGCATCGCCGTCGTGCAGGGCAACATCATCCGCAACCTCCTTCCCAAGCGGCCATCCGGCACGATCCCGGATGACGATGCCGGTGTCGGCATCTATGTGGAAGCAGACGCGACGGTGAGCGGCAATGTGGTGGAGAATGCGCCGGCCTTCGGCATCATCGCCGGCTGGGGCCGCTATCTGCGCGATGTCGCCATTACAGGCAATGTGGTGCGCAATGCGTTTGTCGGGATCGGCGTGTCGGTGATGCCCGGCGCCGGCACGGCACTGGTCAGCAACAACATGATCTCGGGTGCGGCGCGCGGTGCCGTGGTCGGCCTCGATCACGCCAAGCCGACGACGCCCGACCTTACGGCCAAGGGC
>NZ_JBIISY010000035.1:0-38663 GCF_044340795.1 Tardiphaga sp. | reverse complement strand
CGCTGCGCGGGAATGTCCTTTTCGATGGCGAGCAGAGAAAGAATCCGCCATTCCGTCACGCCGACCCCGAAGTGATGCCGATAGGTTTGGGACGCGCCGTGCGAGAGCTTGTTGGTAACGAACGTCATCAACGCCGGAACGTAGCGGTCGAGATTTAATCGGATCTTGGCCATTGCTTGCTTTTTTAGCTTCAGGGCTGGAGCCACACCTTAACCATTGGTTCGGTGAATGGAAGGACCAAGCGATCGTAAGACTTCATCAAGCGCACAGCGAATCGCTCTATTCCGCTGCGCCCTAGCAGCGCTCGCTCGCCTAAGAATGCAGTAAGGAGACTGAACTATGAAGACGCGTGCAGCCGTGGCCGTTGCGCCAGGCAAACCTCTTGAGATCATGACCGTGGACCTCGAAGGACCGCGGGAGGGCGAGGTTCTTGTGGAGATGAAGGCCACGGGGATATGCCATACGGACGAATTCACGCTCTCCGGCGCAGATCCCGAGGGATTGTTTCCAGCGATCCTCGGACATGAGGGCGCCGGCGTGGTTGTCGATGTCGGCAAAGGAGTGTCGGAGCTGAAAAAGGGCGATCATGTCATTCCGCTCTATACGCCGGAATGCCGTCAGTGCCCTTCCTGTCTTTCACGCAAGACCAATCTCTGTACTTCGATCCGTGCGACCCAGGGGCAAGGATTGATGCCGGACGGGACGAGCCGCTTCTCGATCGGCAAGGACAAGATTCACCACTATATGGGGTGCTCAACGTTTTCCAATTTCACGGTCCTTCCCGAAATCGCCCTCGCCAAGGTCGACCCGAACGCGCCCTTCGATAAGATCTGTTACATCGGATGCGGGGTCACCACAGGGATCGGCGCAGTCATCAACACTGCGAAGGTGGAATCAGGCTCGACCGCAGTCGTATTCGGACTCGGAGGCATCGGCCTCAACGTTATTCAGGGCCTTCGACTCGTCGGCGCCGATATTATCATCGGGGTAGATGTGAACAACGACAAGCGTGAGTGGGGTGAACGCTTCGGCATGACCCACTTCGTCAATCCGCGCGAAATCGGTTCGGACATCGTCCTTTATCTGGTGAATCTGACGAAGCGCGGTGCCGATCAGATTGGAGGCGCGGATTACACCTTCGATTGCACGGGCAACGTGACTGTCATGCGGCAGGCGCTTGAATGTGCGCACCGCGGCTGGGGGCAGTCGATCGTGATCGGTGTCGCGGGTGCCGGGCAGGAAATCGCGACACGGCCGTACCAACTCGTCACTGGGCGGGTATGGAAAGGCTCAGCATTCGGGGGCGCACGGGGGCGGACGGACGTGCCGAAGATTGTAGACTGGTACATGGCGGGCAAGATTGAGATCGATCCCATGATCACGCACACGCTGTCTTTGGACGAGATTAACCGAGGCTTTGATCTGATGCACGAAGGCAAGTCGATCCGCAGCGTCGTCGTATATTGATTGGAGGGCCGAGCGCCACGTGGAGAACTCGATGATGAAAAAAATATTTACGTTCAGGAGCCATGGTGGCGAACAGGCGCTCTACCGCCATCCCAGCACATCGACTGGCACGGACATGGAGTTTTCCGTATTCGTGCCGGGGTCTTGGAGAGAACGACCCATGCCGGTTGTTTATTATCTGTCCGGCCTGACCTGCACGTCTGCGAACGTGACTGAGAAGGGAGAATTTCGGCGTGCATGCGCCGAGCTTGGCCTTGTGTTTGTGGCACCTGACACAAGCCCGCGAGGCGCCGGCGTTCCCGGCGACCCGGACAATGCCTATGATTTCGGTCTCGGCGCGGGCTTCTACGTCGATGCCACGCAAGCCCCGTATTCGTCCAACTATAGAATGTGGTCGTACGTGACGGAGGAACTGCCAGAGCTGATTGCAGCCAGCTTTCCGGTCGACAATGCCCGCTGCGGGGTGATGGGACACTCAATGGGCGGGCACGGCGCACTTATTGCCGCTTTGCGGTGTCCGGACCGCTACCGCTCGGTAAGCGCATTTGCGCCGATTGTTTCTCCTTCGTCTGTGCCATGGGGCCACAAAGCGTTTGGAGGCTATCTGGGCAACGATCGCGCGGCGTGGCAGCAGTACGATGCAGTGCAGCTGATTGCAAGCGGCGCACGCGTGCCCAAAATTCTGGTCGACCAGGGTGCGGCTGATACATTCCTGGACACGCAGCTGCGGCCTCAGCTCTTGGAAGCAGCCTGCCAGACAGCGGGAATCGAACTGAACCTGCGTCGGCGGGAAGGTTACGACCACAGTTATTATTTCATCTCTTCATTTATGTCCGAGCATCTCAAATGGCACGCGGAGCAGCTTGTGTGATGACTGCATCATCGGTCCATCGGGTCATTTGGTCGATTTCGCGTGTCGATACCCGCTTCCGCCAGGCGGCCGAAATCTGGCGGATCGGATTGGCGTCAACACCTCGCGATGGTTGATTACTGCAGCGGTCATCGATCTTGACGCAGGGAAGGGAGCGCTCCTCCGAGACATTGCCGCCTACCCCCATGCTGACACAGCTCGTCTCGTCCGCGACGCGAAGGCGTTGGAGTCGGGAGGTCACGTGATCTGCAAAACGTCGCTTTCGCGAGCTGGCGACACGCTTCTAGCGCTCTCTGCTACGGCAAAAGCCCAAGTCTCGCCTTATGAACAAGCACTTGAGGCCTCTCGTGAAGAGATGTTCGGCAACGCTGACGGGACGGTCCTAAACGCTTTGCAGACACAGCTCGCCGCGATCGACGAACGTCTTCTGGCTATGATACGGAAGCTCGCAACGGATGCAAAGTCGTCGATAGGCAATGCCAATCGCTCACGCTGAACGAGTGTTCGCGCGCCCGCCGCACGCTTAGACAACGCCAGTCGTTTGCAAAGCGTGCCGCCTTGCTTGCGCACTGCAGATGAAACGAGCAATCAGCCTCGCTGTCGAGCGATTGGGTCCGGTCGAACTGACAGTGTATCGCTGCCCGAGAAACATCCGGGATCCACCGATCGAGACAAGCTTGCTGAGACGAGTGGATCGCGCTAACCAGGACTAAGATTGCACGCCTTACTACGGTCGGAAGCCTGTAGTGGCTATGGAAGGGGATGGCGAGACGCGCGAGTGGGCCACAGTGACCCGGCGCAGAGCCCATACCGCATCAAGAAATCGCAGCGTTCTAAACTAGTCTTCCCGCGCGCAAAGAGTTGGGCCGCTGCAGCTGCATCCATGAAAGTTGTCAGTGGCAGGAACTGTCGTCAATTTCGGCTGTCATCCACTAAGCTCGTGAGAGCGTCGTCGTCTTCTGTCGAAAGTGCGATTACCTCTGGGTGACTGTGTTCGAAGTGCGCGAATTGACGAGCAAGGTTGCGGTACCGAAAATGCCAATGAATGTTTTTCGCGAGAATGTCGCGCACAACTGACGCGCGGGCGAAGGTCAGTGCGGCGTTGGACTCGCTTCCCTCTCCGCAGCCAAGCATGCTGGTTGCCAGGTGCTGCAGCCACCGGTCCAACTTCACCATCTCTTGTGTCCGACGGAAGATCGCGTCAATAGTGATGGCTGCACGATCGAGTTGGACGGATTCTCCAATAATTTCGATTGTCGGAACGTCGGCCTGCATCCGATGCGCCGCGGCTTTCGCAGCATCGTGCATGTGGGGCATCCAGAAAGATCCATCAGCAAAGGATTCCTGGACGCGGAACTCGTCCTGATCGCCGGGTGGGTCGATACCCAACTGCCGTGGGTCGATGGCACGGTCTGCGCCTACACTCGCTATCTGAATCTCCCACGTTCTCGCGCGGCCACGGTGGTTTTTCAGATAGACGGGCTCGCCGCCGCGAACGTAGAGGCGTTCTTCCACGATGAGGAAATTCTCGAAGATCTTTCGTTGCACGCGTGCAGCTGCGATGTCGATTTCATCGAACGACACGCTTCGGACGGCGGGGCGCTGCACGATTTCCGCGTTCATTCCGGCAGGCAGCAAGGCGAGGATGTCCTCTCCTCCCTCGGCGAGCGTCTCGACGAGCCGATCGATGGTGCTCACCGCATATCGGGAAGCGCTGTGGATGTCGCGCCACGGCCACCAGAGCTTGTCGGCGTGGCGGACGAGTTCGATGTCGGCGCGTTCCTGGAACCAAGCCTTTCCGATCTTTGCTCGCGGCCAAGTGAACCTGACCGGCGCGTCGGCTGGATAGTGCAGACGATAGGCCGGAATGACGTCGGCCTTTTCGACTACAGAGATTGCCGCGGTCGTTTCGCCTTTCACTAGCAGTGTGCGCTCATTGCGGCTTCCTTTCGGAACGCACGTCAAGCGATAGGGATAGGTGACACGGACGGCTCGCACATTCATGAGTCTGCTCCTGTGGACGTGGAGTGCTAGATCTGGTCCGTGTGGTTGCGCACGATGCTGATGATTGCATCGATCCGGGATTGCGTCCGTCGGAACTTTGGCTTGGTCGGATATTCGTCGGGTCCGCTTCATCACGAGGCCGTTTCTCCTTTCGGGGGGGGGGGGCGGCCGTATGGTGTGAGGACCTTTGGGCAGGCGACGATCAGAGCGACTGAACATGCGAAGTACCATCAGGCTGCTTCCTCGGCATCGTGAGATACGTGATGAAATCCGCAGCTCATTGCCAGAGCATCGAGACGCTTAAGCATGCGAACTTTCTGCTTCAGCAGGCGCTCGAGGATGTCGACGTTCTCGCAGTGAGGCCCTTCCGAGGTCGGGGTGATCAACGTGTCCATGCGAGCGCAGAGCGAAAGAAGCCCGTTCACTGCCGTTTCGAGAGGATCGCGGTCCGGCGTGCGAGCCATGACCAGCTGCTGCAACGACAATCCCATCTGCTCGGCCAACGCGTTCAGAGCTTTCGTTTGGCAGGCCGGCATGTGAGAGATGATGTCTCCCACACGTTCGAGCTTCGTTCGTTTCTTGTAGATGGACATACGACGAACCGGTGGCGCTTGCGCGAGATCGAAGTCAGGTTCGGTATGCGTATCGCGAGCGAAAGCGATCACCCTTTCCCCGCCAGCCGTCGGCGTCGGGTCGATCAGTTGACCGTCAGGTGTTGACCACACCACGTGATGCGCCGCCGTCAACACGTACGCGGAAGCCCAAGCCACGCGGCCAACGACCGGGGAGCCCCCGACATCCCGCACGGCTCGCAGAACGTTCTCCGCATTTCGCCCTTCCTTAGCTCCCGCGCGTGGGCGTACCGGGACCAACTCGAGCTCAGAGTCGCCGTGAGGCGACGTGAATTCGGCGATCTCCGCGGTCAAGACCGCCGGAGTCGTTTCGAAACCAGGCGCCCTCGCAAATTCCCGGTTGCGAATCGATTGTGAAGAGGTGGTCATGACGTTACCGCGTCCAATGTAATTGTGGTGTCCAACCGTCGTGGTGTCCACTACATTGCAGGTCGATGACGTCTGTTCAATGTCGAGATAAGTATATGGGTAATGATCCGCTCCCGAATTTGGTAGAATTTGACCGGATTCGAGCGCAGCTGCAGCGTGAAGGTCATCCTGATCGGACATGGTATGACCTCGCGCGTGCATTGGAGGAGTTGTTCGAGATCGCCCGAGCGAATGGCCTGCACGCCGATGCGCGGGTACGTGTCTTGGCCGAGGACGCGTCGAAACTATCTTGGGCGATCCTCAGCCGTTACCTGTCCGCGACGCGACGCATCCGCGCCATCACCGTTTTCGAAGGTGTTGCATTGGACGACGTCCTTTCGTTCGGCTTCAATGCTGTCGAAGCTGCTGTGCGACTGTACGATCGGGACCGCCAGTCTGGTTTGACCGCTCTGCGCGACTTACGCCTCGGCCGTCAAACGCTCGCAGGAGTGAGGCGCTCCCTGGAGCTTGCTCGAGCCGGCAACGCAGACGAGTCGGAAGTGAGCAAATCGCGTTTGCTCAGGAAGCGAGCTCTTGAACTCAAGGGAGCCGAGACGGCTGTGCACCAGGATAACGCAAAGCTGTTCTCGGTCGAGTGCGAAATCACGCGGCGACCGCGCCTGTCGTTTTTCAAGCAGCTTGGGATCGAGGCGCGCGTCGAAGGACGGCTCGTCGGTGGCGCCAACATCTACGCGCAGGATGCAGCTTTGCGATCAGACCGATTCGATAGCGATCTGCCTGCGGCGATGCTTCTCGCACGTTTTCACCCCCGCTTCTATCTGATCTTTTCTCAGGGAACAGACAAGAACGTAGTCGATCGCGCCACGAGCGCATTGAAAGCATTTGGATCTGCAAACGTCGGCGTCGCCCTCCAACAAAAGGCGACACTTCAACTGATCAGAAAACCCACAATGGACCTAGTTCAACCCGACGATTACGAAGGATTGCGTGACCGATTGCTCGCGGAGGGGAAGACGGGGCGAGTCCGTGAAAATTGATTAAAATTTGCAATATACGACGCGCCGCATGGACGAAATTTGCCCGCGCTCGATCTCGTTCTTGCCGCGTCTGCCCGAGTTTACGGCGACAGTGTCGCGTCCTTCATAGAGAAGCTTGCCGAGTAACGCTTTTTTCGCGTCTGTCCGAGGCGACACTTGGAATATCGCGACGTAATCGCCTCTGCGCGGCTCCGAAAATTCGTCGATGTAGATCGTCTGCCCCTTCTCGAAGCGGGGAGCATTCGAATTGTCGAGGATCAGATACGGTGTGCATTGAGTGAGTCCATCGGGATCGGGCGTCGCGGGTGGAAGGACGATCCAATTCAAGCGCGTGTCTGAAGTTCGAGGCGACGAAACTTCGAATGCTCTATCGAGTTTATAGGGAGCGGCGCCGGGAGGGGCCCAATGAATGGTCGTCGCCTCGAATTTAGCGAGCCGTGCGATTGAACTTTCAATACCAGTTCCCAAGTTGCGACTATGCACGCCGTTGCCAGCCACAAGATCTGGAAGATCGATTTCAAGCACGCGAGAAAGCGCGACAATCTGATCCGCTCTGAAACTGTAGCGTTTCTCCGCCACGTTCACGACAATTGCTGAGAAGGCTTCCGCGTCCGGATCGCCACAGGCGAGATCCGCGGAAAAATCGGTCGTCGCCAGCATCCAGCTTGCGAGTGTCAAGCTGACGGCGTCTTTCACCTTCGTCGTTCGCAGGCGGAGTACTGCTTCCTTGTAGGGCTCGCCTGCTCCGTGCGGGATCACGGAGAAAAAGCCGCGTGTCAGAGCTTCCTCCGCGATTGAAAGCGCCCTTTCACCCTTAATCACCCTCGTGATCGCGCCGTTATCGACGCCAAGGTAGCCAGCCAGCGCCGACTTGGGCAGGCGCGTGCGTTCAAATTCCGTCTCCATCCATTTCTGTGCCATGCTCATGCCTCCAAACTTCATCAACCGGGTACTACCCTCAAGCACCGCGTTAACCATCGCGTTTGATTAGGCTTCTAACCGCGGAATGAAGGATATAATCACAATTGCCAAATGGAATGCCAAACACAAGAGATTTCTGATGACAGATGATGCGTCCTGGTTCGATGACGCGATGGCCTTGATCCTCGCGGACGTCGTCGAATTGGTGGAGAGCCCATCAATCATGCCGGACGGTACCGTTTTGTCAGAGGTGTCCGGCAAAGCCCCGGGGGCTCACACACGCGGTCCAAACAAGCGCCGGTCGAGTGGCCAGCGCTGGACCCCGGAAGAAATCGAAGCTGAGAGTGGCAAACTCGCAAAATACCTTAGGGAGCAGGTGGCGCTGTTGGGTGGCGTTCCGTCGTCCGAAGCACGTCCCGACAAGCCGTCTACGACGAAGATCGCTGCCGATCTGAAAATTCCTCGGTGCCAGCTTTCTTCGAGCGAGGGCAAGCTCCGCAAGGTGCTGGACGATTTCGTGAAATCGTATGGCTTGCAGTCGTTCGCCCGGAGGCCGGCCTCGAACGAGCTCATCGCATTTTTCGGAGTGCTCGAAGAGAGCGGGGAGTTTGTCCCGTCGAAAAACGGCAAGCCGAACATGGCGGCGATCGCACGTCGCGCCGGCATGCACTCCGCCTGCACCTTGACCAAAGAGGGGCATCCGGATCGCAAGCTGGTCTTGGAGAAGTTCGAAGAGCTCGGAGCAGGTACGGAAGATCGAAAGCGGGCGGGAGCGCTCGTGCTGGGGGAACTGCTCTCGGAGCTGGAAGGACGCAAACCTCGGCCTGAACTCGCCCTCTTTTCACAAAGCCTGCCTAAGATGCGCTCGGCGATAAGGGGGGTCATCGCAGTTGAGGAACTCGGTGCCGAGGCCCCTGCGGCCGAAGCGCTGGCAAACGCACGCGAGAGGGCGGAAAAGCCGGATCTCAAGAGCCGTCTGGCTGCATGCATCAACGCTCTTGGACGGATCGAAGAGAGCGGGCTCCCGCCGTTGTTCGCAGATCGCTTGGCATTTCTGTGCCGCCGCGCAAACATCAAGCCGCACACGCTGTTCTGGCAAACGGGCATCGAATGGGCGGGCCACGAGTGGTTGAGCGGTCGCTCCGTGCCTGACCGCTTCATGGGCTACGGACCGGTTCGAGCCTTGGAAGAGGCGATCGCCAAGCGAACGCCGTGCCCTCCGGGAACTCTGTGGAAAAGCGTCCGATATCGCGCTAGTGCAACCGGTAAGATTCCGCCCGAGTACTGGCCGTCCGAAATCGAGCAGGACGTCGGTATCAGGAAGGAGATCAGGTTTCTCCTGGCGGATGACATCCTGGTTCTCCCGGAAGACGAGCGCCGCATGATCTTTTTGTGGGCTTACGGCATTGTCCTCACCAAGCGCGCGCTCACCGTTGACGAAAATCACGCGACTAACTGCGCGGACCCGTACCGCTATAGGTCGTCTCAGTGGGATGACGCGCTTATCGGAGACTGGGAGCGACTGCTGCAGTTTCATACGAGCAAGCGTCAGATCGATGACAGTGGTGACAAAGATCGGCGTTGGGCGCAGGGAACCCGCGAACGCAATATGACATTCGTGGAGAAGCTGATGGGGGTCATCCGACGAAGTCGGCCGAGCTTTGCCGAAGCGGATTTCACGCTCGCGTTCTTCGCGATACCGAAATTCCTGGCCGACACCGTCGAATTCGCACGAATGCGGCGGTCGCGCGTGGCAACTCCGACATTTCCCGACGGGATCGAGCCGTACGGAGCCGAAGACATACTGATCTACGTCTTTGCAAAGACGATGGTGGCAAAAGGCGGCTTTCTTCGCCAGCGACCGGACTTCTACGACCGCCTGAACCCGGAAGCGCGAGAAGCTTTGGATGCTGATTTTCCGCAGTGCGCCGGCGACTGGGACGCCATCTGCGAAGCCGTGAAGATCAGATATGCCGAGCGTATCGCAAGCCTTGACAACTGGATCGTCGACGAGGCCCCCCTTCGGGGCGCCCAGAAGATGCGTGTTTCGTCAATTCTCAAAAGCGATCTGGACGATTTCCGAAATGCTTTCGGAGATATCCTCTCGGCGAAGCTTGCGAAATGCGAGCCGGGCTATCGCGCCTGGGCATACGCTGTCCAGAACCTCGTCTACCATGAAATGGTGGCGCAGTTTCCTCACCGGTCACGCGCCATCGTCGAGACGACCTATCTGTCGAACAATTCTGGCGGGTTGAGATACGTCGACGGCGCATGGTGGTGGTTCGTGCATTGTTCGTCGATGAAGAACGGCCGGAAGAGCGGCAATTTCAAGGACCATGAGTGGTTTGAAGGCAAACTCGATGATACGAACGGGCTCTACGACGCGCTTCGGGAATATACGCGGACGGGCGGCGCACGAGATTGGCTTCTCAACGGGAAGTCGTCCGACAGCCTGTTCCTGACACGAAGCAAGGCCCCTGAGCTGAACGCTCAGAAGCTCTACAGCAAGGTCCAAGCTTCCAGCCTCTTCGTTCTGTACCAGATCGTCGATGCCCGTTGGGCCGAGGCGCGCGACTTCGGCGTCCACCGGGAACGCCAGTTCGTCTTCAATAAGGGATTGGCCGGGCTGGACCCGAAAAGCTTCGAACAGGAGTTTCTGGAGAAGTGCAGGCTGCTGGCCATCAGCGAGCGCGTGGCCGACAACCACTATCTGGTGGCATCGCCGGGCATCCGAGCAAGTGGTGTGGTCAAGCGGATGTCCAGTGACCGTGCCAAGAAGCGGAAGTGATCTTGCACGCAAAACTCGAAGCCGGACGTTTGACCGTCATTTGATGCGGCTGACCGAGATCGCCGTTGGGGCAGCAATAACTAGGTAATGGGTGGCCGTTGTAGTTCATATCCCAATTGCCCGACAGCAAAATCAATAAGTTAGTGCCTCCAATTTCGAATGGAGCGATGCAGTCGATCAGCTTGGAAAAGCTCTGAAACAGGCATCCGGAAGCAGATTTATACGAAGGTTGCTGCCACCGCGTCAACGGCAGGGTGGTTACCTGACCGACAGATACAGCGAGCGCAGAGAGGCTGTCGCAGCCGTCGAAAATCGCTTGAGCGTAAAGGATGCAACATAATCTCGGTATTGGAGATTCCGCTTGTCGGATGATCGGGAATGGAACGGCCGTAGAGATTAACGCAAGAAAGGGAATTTTTTTTGAGGTCTTTCTCGTCTTCTTGAAATTGGGCCTGACTTCCTTCGGCGGACCGGTGGCACACTTAGGCTACTTCCGGTCTGAAATCGTCGAGAAGCGGAAGTGGCTCAGCGAGAGCAATTACGCGGACATTGTCGCTCTCTGCCAGTTCTTGCCGGGTCCTGCATCCAGCCAAGTCGGTATAGCGATCGGGATGTCGCGCGGCGAATGGCGGGGCGCTCTCGCGGCTTGGACTGCATTCACGCTGCCATCGGCGCGGGCTCTCTACCTCTTTGCGCAAGCAATGGCTGCGGCCAGCGGAGGCTCAAGCGGCGGATGGCTTCATGGCCTGAAGGTCGCCGCAGTCGCCGTGGTGGCGCTTGCCATATTGGGGATGGCCCGGACTCTGACGCCAGACCGGATACGGGCATCGGTCGCCGCTATGGCAATGGTCGCGGCTTTCGTGCTGCCGTCCGCATGGGGGCAGATCGGTGGCATCGTCCTGGGGGCGCTCTTCGGGATGACGTTTCTGAAGGGCGACATGCCATCAGCCGCTGCGGCTCTTCCGCTTGCGATCAGCAGGCGGGTCGGCGCAGTCCTCTTGTTCACCTTCTTCGCGCTCCTGTTGGGCCTCCCCTTGATCGCGGCGATGCTTAAGAGCCGGGACTTGGCTCTGTTCGACACCTTCTATCGAGTAGGGGCGCTCGTATTCGGCGGTGGCCACGTCGTGCTCCCCCTTCTGAAGGCAGAGGTCGTGCCGCACTTCGTCAGTGAAAACGATTTTCTGACGGGTTATGGAGCGGCTGAGGCCGTGCCGGGACCACTGTTCACATTCGCTGCCTACATCGGCTCTGCGGTTGGAGGCTGGAAGGCAGCTGTCGTCTGCACAGTCGCGATCTTCCTGTCGTCTTTCCTGATCGTGCTGAGTGCGCTCCCGTTTTGGAATGACCTACGCAATCATCCTTCGGCGCGAGCGGCGTTGAACGGGGCTAATGCCGCTGTAGTAGGGCTTCTCTTGGCGGCATTTTACGATCCGGTATGGAGCGCCGGCATAACGAATCGAACAGACTTCGCCTTGAGGATTGCTGCATCCCTGCTTCTCTTCTGCTGGAAGACACCGCCATGGTTAGTGGTCATGCTGTGCGGCGTTGCTGGCCAAGTCTTCATGTGAAGCGATCACAATCCGTAAGATCGCGCCGGGCGAACCCACTCAAGTCGGGGAAACCTATTAGATGTCGAATAAGACGAGGCCATTGTCTGCTTATGGCGGATTGTGTTGAAGAAGTCGGCAAGTTGGCTATCGGCGCGTGCATACTGAAACGGCACGCGAGCGTCTGCCCCAGTTCAGATGGCATTAGAGCCGGTGGTGGGATCAGTTTTGCCAGCTTTCGAAGGTTCTGAGCGATGGCTGCAAAAGGAATTCGTCGCGAGCACCGCAAAGGCCTCTCAGACGTAGCCGATAAACGAGGTTCAGGTGGCCTCGTTGCACAATCGACGCTCCGACCGATACCATAGCAATAGCCGACCAGCAGCGTCCGGACGAACAGCTCAGGATTGATCGAAGGTCGTCCGGTCGAATTGTAGAATCGCGCCCACGCTTCAAATGACCCGCAGATCGACGACCCGGCCGATCTTCTGCAACATGTGAACGACTGGTACGCGTCGCTCAAGCGAGAACTCGTAGAACAGAGCCGCTTGATCAGTCCGTTTTGGACCCATCATCAATTAAGTCGCCGCTGATATCGCGAGTGAATCAGCAATGCCGCTCCGCTTCATTGGGGACTTTTCAACACAATCGACGCAAAGAAGAAATTTTACTTAGAGAATTCCTGCATCGTACCGACACGAGATGTTGGTGTCGGGATCGACGTCTCCCCCGAAGATACTAGAAAGAACGATCGTTGAGCACATGGCTTCGATCTGCGACTATTCCAATCCGATCGTTCAGCTTTCGGGGCGCCCCGATGTGAAGTCGCTGGACCGGGCAACGAACCGATAAATGAAGTCGAGAAAGATCCGGCTCCGGCGACTGATGGAGCGATGACCGGGAATGACTGCAGTTGCGGTCAGCGGCGGGCCGTGCCATTCGGGAAACAGGCGGACGACGCGACCACTGCGCAGGTCGCTTTGGCAGAGCGCATCGTTCAGCATCCCAATTCCCGCGCCACCCACCACGAGCTCGCGGAGCAGGCCGATATTGGCGACGATCGCGTGCCATTTCGGTTCGACATCGCGTTGTCGGCGTCGTTGCGACAGCGACCAGACCCGGTTGTCGCGCTGCAGATCCGTCACAAGGCAGCGGTGGTTCAGTAAATCCTCCAGAGACTGCGGCGTGCCATGCTGGCGCAGATAGGCCGGCGATGCGAACAGGCCCCGACCGAGCGAGGTCAGTCTCTTCCTTACCATGCGTGTGCTGGGAAGCTCGCGCAGGACAATTGCAATCTCGCAGCCATCGCGCGCAAAATCGACCGACCCGTCATTCGTCTGAATCTCCAGAACGACATCTGGATGAGCGACCATGAAGGCTGCTGCGGCACGGCCAAGCCATGCCTGGCCGAATTCGGAGGGGACGCTAAGGCGCAGTGAACCACGCAGCCCCGTTCGTATTTCGACGGCAAACTCCTGGGCCGCTTTCGCTTCCGCAGATATGCGCTGAGCATGCTCTAGCATGCCGTGGCCCAGCGGCGTCGGCGAAAGTCGCCGCGAGGTTCGCTCCAGCAACGGGCCGCCGATTTCCTGCTCGAATGCCGCGAGGCGGCGGCTGATCGTCGGGATGGAAAGGTGAGTTTCCGCGGCAGCTCGTGTGAGGCTTCCTGCCTTGGCGATGGCCTGAAAAAGCATCAAGGCGTTCAGATCGAGGGCACTCATTGCAATAGTTCCGTGCATCGTGGAGCGCAGATGAAAAGATATGAAAACAATGTTTGCAGATCTTGTCATCGTTGATATCGATCAATCTGCACTATCGTGACAGTCACGTGAAGCCGCAAAGGTCGGCAAACTGGATTGGCTGCATGATCAAATCGCGTCCTTTTTCATTCGTTGCGCCGAACGTCCCACTTGATCGGAATTTGACATTCGCGGCGGAGCGATATGCAGAGCAGCCAGCGGTTCACTTCGGTGGCCGTACGCTGTCGTTTCGCGAGGTCGATGATGAGGTGAACAAGCTGTGCGGCTGGCTGCAGAAGAAGGCGGGCCTGCGTCAGGGTGATCGCGTGGCGCTGTTCATGCAGAACAGCCCGCAATGGCTTATTTCATTCTATGCGACACTCCGGGCCGGTGGGGTCGTCGTTCCTGTCAGCCCGATGAACCGCGCCAGCGAGTTGACGCACTATTTACGCGACAGTGGCGCTTCCGTGCTCATCGTGGCAGGCGATCTGCTGGCTACCGCAAAGGAGGTCGCCGATGCCGCCGGTGTCGCGCATGTACTCGTTGTGAGCTATGCGGACTACCTCGATACTGAATCTGCGAGCGGCTTGCCCGCATGGCTGACAACGGCACATGCAGCCGTAAACGGTAGCGTCACTTGGCGCGAGGCGCTGGATCTGGAGCTGGCGCACGATGCGCTTCGGATCGATCCCGACGATATTTGCGCGCTACCCTATACGTCTGGATCGACCGGTGGTCCGAAAGCATGCATTCATACGCATCGCAGCCTGATGCACACGGCGGCGGGCATGACGTACTGGCATGGCCTGCTTCCTGGTGACGTCGCGCTCGGCGCTGCTCCGATGTATCACGTCTCCGGGCTTTGCCACGCTGTAACCAGCCCGATCTTTGCCGGAGCGGCCATCGCGATTATTCCGCGATGGGACCGCACGATGGTCATCGAGGCCATCGAGAAATATGGCGTTACGCATGCCTCGCTGCCGCCGACAGCGATCATCGATCTGCTGAGTGCGCCCGACATCGCAGAGCGCAAACTGTCCACGATCCGGCGTGTCAGTTCGGGCGGCGCGGCTATGCCTGAGGCTGTCTGGGCGCGGCTTAAGGAATTGCTCGGCGTCACATTCCTCGAAGCCTACGGCATGACCGAAACTGCCGCCACAACGCATCTGAATCCGCCGGAGGCACCGCGGGCACGTTGTCTCGGAATTCCCTTCTTCGGAACGCGCTCGCTGATCGTCGATCCGGAAACGCTCGAGGAAGTTCCGGTAGGCGAGGCAGGTGAGATCGTGATCTGTGGCCCGCAACTTTTTCAGGGATACTGGAATAGGTCGGAAGATACCGAGAAAGCCTTCATCACGGTCGGAGGACGCCGATATCTGCGTTCCGGCGACATCGGCTACACCGACAACGATGGCTATTTCTACATGACCGATCGGGCCAAGCGCATGATCAATGCGTCGGGCTTGAAGGTCTGGCCGACAGAGGTCGAGAGCGTCCTGTATGCGCACCCCGGCGTGCTCGAAGCATGCGTCGTCGCAACTCCCGACAGCTACAGGGGAGAGACGGTCAAGGGCCTGATCGTGCGTCGAGCGGATAGCGAAGCCGCGCTCACGGAATCCGGATTGATCGCGTGGTGTCGCGAGCGCATGGCTGCCTACAAATATCCGCGCGTGATCGAATTCGTGGATGCGCTGCCGAAATCGCCAGCCGGCAAGATCCTGTGGAAGGAGCTGCAGGACAAGGAAATGAACAGGGAGACGCGCGATGGCCGATGAAATCGAGACCCATGGTCCGGAAGACGTCTATTCCCGCAATCTGGCTCAGGGCGTGTTCGCTCTCCAGACCTGCGAAGACTGCCGCGCCACGGTCTTTCCGCCGAAGCTCTGGTGTTCCGCTTGCGAGTCCGAACGCCTCTCGTGGGCGCCATGCTCCGGCGAAGGCGTCGTTTATTCCTGCACCACCGTTCGCGCGACGGAAAAAGGGCAGCGGCCATACAACGTTTCGCTAATCGAACTCGACGTCGGCGTTCGCATGATGTCGACGATCGTCGGCATCCTTCCAGACGACGTGCGCATTGGAGCGAGGGTCACGGCGCGTGTGGAGGCGTCCGACGGCGCCGGCCGGGTCGTTTTCGATCCGATCCAGACGGAGGAAGCGTGATGGTCGATCTCAAAGGCAAGGTCGCGATCACCGGCGTGGCAACTGCCGGATGCGGCGAAGCTCCCGGAATGACGGAGATCGAAATTCTCGGCGCTGCCGCGCGCGCTGCGGTTGCCGATGCCGGGTTGAAAATGGCTGATATCGACGGACTCTGCACCGCGAACCTGAATGTCGCCATGTGGCCGCTGAACGTGATCGAGTATCTGGGAATTCGTCCCAGCTTCATCGAGGGCACGAATATCGGCGGCTCTGCATTTGTCGCGCATCTGGTCCATGCGGCGCTGGCCGTTGAAGCCGGGCTCTGTCGCCATGTTCTCGTCTGTTACGGCAGCAACCAGCGAACGGGTAAGTTCGGTCGGCGCGAGCGTGGCATCGCCCGCAATACGCTAGATCCGGCGCCTTATGAACTGCCCTACAAGCCTTTCAATCCGCCGTCGTCCTATGCCCTGATTGCTGCGCGCCACATGCATCAATACGGCACGACACGGCGGCATCTGGCCGAAGTCGCGGTCGCAGCCCGAGGCTGGGCTCAACTCAATCCCGAAGCCTTCTCGCGCGATGCGCTTTCGATCGATCAGGTTCTTTCGGCCCGCATGATATCTGATCCGTTTACGGTCTTCGACTGCTGCCTGGTCACGGATGGCGGCGGCGCATTCGTTGTGAGCCGCGCGGATCGATCGAAGGATGCCCCACACAAGCCTGTCTATCTTCTGGGACATGGTGTGGCCGCATCGCACAGGACGGTGTCGTGCATGCCGGACCTCACGGTCACGCCATCCGTTGAAAGCGGGCGCCGGGCGTTTGCGATGGCGGGGTTAGCTCCGAAGGATATCGATGTCCTCCAAATCTACGATGCTTTCACCATCAATACGATCCTCGCTTTGGAAGATCTCGGGTTCTGCGGCAAGGGCGAAGGCGGGAGCTTCGTGGAAGGCGGGCGCATCGGACCCAGCGGATCGCTGCCGGTGAATACCAACGGCGGCGGGCTATCCTGCGTCCAGCCGAACATGTACGGCGCGTTCGCGACCATCGAGGCCGTTCGCCAGCTTCGCGGCGCATGCGGTCCGCGGCAAGTCAAGGGCGCCCGAACGGCGCTCGTCAACGGCAATGGTGGAAACGCAGCTGCGAGCCAATCGACCGCAATCCTTGGCGTCGAGGAAACTCTGTCATGACAATCGTGGGGATCTCGAATGGCGATGCACTGACGATCGGCGTCGTTGGTGCGGGTACGATGGGGCGCGGTATTGCTCAATGGGCCGCGCAAGCGGGGCACACGGTCAAGCTGTTCGACATGTCGTCGGATGCGACGGCTGCCGCGATCCGGTCGATACGCGGCGACCTCGAGAAGCTCGCCGGGAGAGGCAAAATCGAGCCGGCGGCGATCAACGATATCTGCGGTCGGATCGAGCCGGCAGCGCAGCTGGAAGACTTCGCGCCATGCCATCTGGCCGTCGAGGCCATCGTCGAGGATCTTCAGGCAAAGATCGATCTGTTTCGGCGGCTGGAAGCCGTCGTCTCGGGGACGTGCGTGCTCGCCACCAATACGTCGTCGTTGTCAGTAGCTGCTATCGCCAGCGCTGGACGACACCCAGAGCGGTTTGCAGGACTGCATTTCTTCAATCCGGTTCCGGTGATGAAAATCGTCGAGGTCATCGGCGCTCCAGCGACCGACGACAGCGTCGTCGAGCACCTGACGACGCTGTGCCGTCGAAGCGGCCATACGCCGGTTGTCGCGCGGGACATGCCGGGCTTCATCATAAATCATGCCGGTCGGGCTTTCGGTCCCGAAGCTCTGCGCATCATGGCCGAGGGAACCACGTCTCCGGAGGTTGTCGACCTCATCATGCGCGAGAGCGCGGGCTTTCGGATGGGGCCGTTTCAGCTGTTCGACCTAATCGGTCTGGATGTCTCCCAGCGCGTCATGAATTCGATCTACAATCAGTTCCTGCAAGAGCCACGTTTCCGGCCCGTCGCGCTGGTCGCCCAGCGGGTCGCAGCTGGCCTGCTGGGACGCAAGAGCGGACGCGGCTTCTATGACTATTCGAAGTCGCCCGAGCCGCCAGCTCCTCGCAAGAAAGACACTTGCCCTGTCAAGATCTGGATTAGCCAGGACGATCCGGACATGGCCAGCGCATTGCGGCAGGTACTCGCGGCCGGGCCTGCGCAAATCGACGAGGGCGACGTGCCAGGGGCCGAGGCGCTGATTCTCGTCACGCCGCTGGGGGCGGATGCAACCACGACTGCGATCGCGCAGAATCTGGATCCGCGCCGCACGGTGGCCGTTGACATGCTTTTTCCGGCGGCGCCACGGCTGACGATCATGGGAAGTCCGGTCGTAGGCAAGGATTACTTGTCCTATGCCGAGGCGGCGCTCGAAGCCGGCGGTCGTTCGGTGTCCATGATCGAGGACAGTCCAGGCTTCGTCGCACAACGAATCGTTTCGCAGATCGTGTCGATCGGATCGGACATCGCGCAGCAACGGATCGCGTCACCAGCCGACATCGATCTCGCCGTTCGATTGGGCCTCGGTTATCCGCACGGTCCACTCGAGCTCGGCGATCTCATCGGATCTCGGAGGATCATGACGATCCTGCGTGAGTTGCACACCTTCTACATGGATCCCTGCTACCGCCCAAGCGCCTGGCTGCAGCGCCGCTCATCACTCGGCGTTTCGCTGCGACAGGTTTGATGTCACCTCAACGTTAGTCCTCGATTGTTCTTGAAAAGGAGATTGCAATGTCGCGCAAGGATACGCGCCTGAATCGACGTCAGTTCTCGATTGGAGCCGTTGTGGGAGGCCTGCTCGCGCCGAGTTATGTTCGCGCGCAGGAAGGATTTCCGAACCGTCCTTTACGGATGATCTTGCCATATGCTCCCGGCGGAGCGACGGACACCATCGCGCGTATCGTCGCCCAGCGCATGTCGGACATCCTGGGCCAGCAAGTGATTGTCGAAAACAAGTCAGGTGCGGGCGGCGTTCTGGGAACACGCGAGGGCGTGCGCGCCGAACCGGACGGCTACACCATCCTTTTCGGCAATGTGAGCACTCTGGTGCTCAATGCGCATCTCTATAAGAAGCTGCCCTATGATCCTCTGAAAGAGCTGAAGCCACTCACGCTCATCTGCGACGTACCGAATGTTCTGGTCGTCAGCCAGGAGAGTGAAATCGCATCGCTTGCCGACCTCATCAAGAAGGCAAAGGAAAATCCCGGCAAGGAGAGCTACGGAACAGCTGGCAACGGGACGATCATGCACCTGTCGACAGTTCTGTTCGAAAAGCTGACCGGAGCGAGCATGACACATGTACCTTACCGTGGGTCGCTCCCGTCACTTCAGGATATCATGGCCGGCCGCGTCCTTATGATGATCGACAATATCACGGGACCACTCGCGCTTCTCAAAGGTCAGAAGCTGAAAGCCCTTGCGGTGAGCACGGAAAAGAGGATCCCGGCGCTGCCGGAGGTTCCGACGTTTGCCGAGGCAGGTCTACCAGGCTTCGTGAACAAGAGCTGGTTCGGACTCTGCACGCAGGCAGCGACGCCTGCGCCGATCAGGCAAAAACTAGAGCAGGTCACGCTTGCTGCGATTCAACATCCTGCGACGCAAGAGAGACTGCTCGAGCTCGGCAATATTCCGCGCGCGCTTGGTGCGGAAGCATTCCGCGATTTCTGGAATCAGGAAGACACATATTGGAAACCCATTGTGCAGCTTTCGGGAATTTCTCTCGATTAGCGCGACGATGATTGTATCAAGGAACTTGTAGATGGCATCAGAGCTAGTCACCTATCAGCTCGATGGGCGGATTGCCCTGATCGGGCTCAATCGTCCAGAGAAGCGTAACGCCATCAATGATGAACTGGCGACGCAGTTGCGGGCCCTGGCGGAACGCGCAGGCGATGAGGCTGATGCGGGTGTCCTGTTCGGTCACGGCTCCAACTTCTCGGCTGGCCTAGATCTTGCGGAACTTGCGGGAAAGTTGAGGCAAGCTGCGCCACCCAAGAAACGCCCGGCCCGGCACATCTGGCATAGCTCCTTCGATGCGATCGCACGCGGGAAGATCCCTTTCGTGGCGGCGGTGCACGGCGCTACGATCGGCGGTGGGCTCGAACTCGCCGCCGCCGCTCATATTCGTGTTGCAGACAGCTCGGCTATGCTCGGTCTTCCGGAAGGGCAGCGCGGTATCTTTGTTGGCGGCGGCGGGAGTGTCCGTATTCAGCGCATCATCGGCAATGCGACGATGACAGATATGATGCTGACTGGCAGAATGCTGGATGCGGAAGAAGGACGCGTCATAAGATTTCTGCAATATGTCGTTCCCGCGGGAGGGGCGTTTGAAAAGGCGAAGGCGATCGCCCGCCGCATCGCTGAGAATACGCCGAATACAAACTGGATGATCACGAACGTTCTTCCTCGGATCAATGACCTTTCCCATGACGATGGCCTGTTTATGGAATACCTCAACTCATCAATGACGCGTCCTCCCGAAACGATCGAGAGGCTCAACGATTTCATCGAGAAGAGATCGGCACCGCTTAAACAGCGGGATATCGACGATTAACCGGTCTGTCTGTCCACAGCATCCGACAAGGCTCGGATGATTCCTCGATCGAATGCGTGTCGATGTGCTTAGTGCTTCGTGCAGAATGAGGATATGGGGCTCCATCGAACCTCATGACTCATAACCCGGAGGCGCCACGAAGCCATGGAGTCTTGCGCATTCCTTGGCAAATGCGAGCGTCGTCGTGTCCCCTAGGTGCGGCCCGACGATGTTCAGTCCCACTGGTAGCCCCGAAACGAAGCCGATCGGAATTGTCGTAACCGGTAGCGACGGAAGCGTGTTGTAGCCGGACCAGAACAGCTGATCATTGTAGTTGACCATCGTTCCAGAAACGGGAATTTGCCTGATCTCACGTGGTGTGCTCTCGTCGAGCCTGTAAGCGGCCGAAAGCGTAACTGGAGCCAGAAGAACGTCGTGGTCTTCGAAGAAGCGAGCCCACGCGACCTTAACCTCTGCTCGCACTTCCTCGGCTCGAACATAGCTCCGATGATTTTGCGCTTGTGCGCGTTTTAACTGGGCTGCGTATGATCGATCCGCCTCGTCCAGAGCTGCGCTCTGAGATAGTACTTCTTTGAACTCGATGTCGCTTAGCCTTGCGGATCCGGTGCCACGAAGAAGACGGATATAGGCATCGTGCGCTTCAGCATGATCGAAGACGGGAGAGTTCTCGCTCGGCGAAGCTCCCTCGTTGATAAGCAGATTCAAAAAAGCCTTGATGACTTCAGAATATGCTTCGTCGATCGGGGCGATCGAAGAATTCAGAAACGTGCCGATACGAAAATCCGCAAGTCGTGTCTTTCTTGGCTTAGGCAAGCGGAAAGTCCAGGCCGCTTCATCTTCATATGCAGGCCCTACCAGGATTCTAAGCAGCAGTTCCAGATCGTCGGCTGATCGAGCCATTGGTCCGGCAGTGGAGAGATCAGTCGGGACGTTGCTGCCTACCCGAAGGTTCCCTTCATGAGAAATGATGCCGTGGGTCGGCTTGTGGCCATAAACCCCGCAGAAATGCGCAGGGAAACGGATCGAGCCGGCTATGTCCGTACCGACCTCCAGCGGTGTGAGGCCGGCGGCAAGTGCAGAGGCGGCCCCGCCTGATGACCCCCCAGGAGAACGGCTGAGGTCCCATGGATTTCTCGTTGAGCCAAACAGAGCGTTGAATGTTTGGAAGTCGGCGGAATGCAACGGGATGTTTGTCTTGCCGAATATGATAGCCCCAGCGCGACTCAATCGGTCTATCAATGTTGCCGTCTTGTTGGGCACCCAATCCGCCTGGGAAGGGTCGCCATAAGTCGTAGGCCAGCCTGCAATGTGATGGACGTCCTTCACGGTCATGGGCAATCCGTGGAGGGGGCCCCAATCTATACCCGCCGATCTCGCGGCATCGGCTTCATCCGCGCGCTTTCGTGCTTCGGCGAGGGACAGATAGATGATCGCGTTCAGCGCGGGATTATACTTTTCGATGCGCGCAACGTGCTCCTCAAGCAGATCCCGTGACCGAGTTTGTCCGGTTTTGAGCAGGTGTATCTGTTCTGAAGCGGTGGCAAGACAGTCTGTCATTTCTAGAGGCTCGTTCAGAGTACGCGTAAAATCGTATTGCGGAAGGATTCGATGTGAGCGCGCGCCATGCTGGCGGCCGATGTTTCGTCGCGGGCGGCGATTGCCTGGAGAAGATCCATGTGCTCCTGCTGAACTTGCTGCTGATGGTGTGCTTCGCTCAACGACAAAAACCAGAAGCGAGCAGCACGATCTTGGAGATTTGCAAGGATGTCTGCCAGGACCGGATTTCCCGAGACTTTCGCGATCCACCTATGGAAGCTCTGATCCAGGTTCATCAACCCTTCGACCCCGTTGCCGGAGTCGATCTCACGCTGCGCTTCCGCAAGAATTGCTTTCGGAGCTTCGAGGTCTGCCCGCGTCACTCGTCGGGCTGCCATAGACGCGCAATAGGCTTCGTTTACCAGTCGCACTTCAATAATCTGGGCGACCTCGTCGAGAGAAACCGGCCGAACGATCACGCCCTTGCGTGGGATGACGTTGACCAAGCCTTCCTTTGCTAGGCGATGCAGTGCGTGATGTACCGGTGTCCTGCCGATCTCCAGCTCTTCCGAGATGGACACCTCATTCAAGTACGCCCCCGGGGCATAGGCGACGGTGAAGATTCGATGCTTGATGGCCTCGTATGCGCGTGCGCCTAATGATTGGTCTTGAACTGTCTGCGAAGCGTCTGCGTGAGACATTGTTTGCTCATTTTGGAAAGCTGCGATCACCGGCGTTCTATCGCGGCGTGTGTTCGGTCCGAGTCTGAGTACGATAGCCCGGTTCTGAAGGTGCGGAGGAGGTCGGATCAAGCTGAGGAAAGTCTTTCGGCGCTCACGGGCGTGTTCGCTTCTGCATGGATAAAGAGTCTTCCGGCCTTACCTCCAATCCGGTCGTTGGATCGCTCATCGTACTCCGGTCGACTATCGGGATTGGGGCAACTTGCCGAGGATACACTCCGATCACCTCGACCTTGTCGATGTGGAGCTGAAGGGCGTCACGGCCTGCCGCGTTCCGCGGACGTCAATCGATGGTACTTGGAGTGAATGTCTTTTGTGCTGCCATCGTTCGCAACCGCTGAAAGTTTTGCAAGGTAGTGACCGTAATCCCACGCGGACGCCTCTTATGGAGTGATGCATCACAGTGACCCGATATTCGTTCGCAAACAAGTTGGTGCGAGAAGATATGTCTGCGTGATCTGATGGCATCGTTGGTCGCCACCGCGTGCATTCTTACGCGATCTCATCCGATAGCCCCAACCTCCTGACAGACAGCGGTTATTCTGGCGATAGCAATGTGAGCACGAGTGCTCTCTCCAGGGCTATTAATGCCGCTTGGCGGCATATCGACGTCGCCTATGACGTCGAATTGGCCATTATGATTAGTGATACATCACTAAATGCGTCAAATATGCTCTTTTCAACTGCGTAAGCCGCAGATAGGCTTTGATGCGCCATTTGTAAAACATCACGGATGTTTCGAAGTGCATCGATTGCGCTCTTTCCTCCTTGAGAACGATCGACTGAGGGCAATGATGGGAGAGAAACGATGATTGCTGCTGCTAAGCAAAACCAGCAGGCCGGGCCGCAGGCTGACGTTGGCGGTCTATTTACCGGGGCGCTTGCGCTTGATGGAGACGATGCCGCGATCGAGGCGGCTCTGGCGGATGCCGAGCTTCCATCACTGCTTGCCGCGCTGTCCTCAATTTATGACGATCCCGGTCTAGCCCCGCGCGATCTGGTGCCGCCGACCCCCCCGATGGCTGTCACTATTGCCCCGCAGGGCGGCATGAGCGCGGAGCAACAGGCCCGCGCGCGTCACATCGCTAAATCCGCGTTGATCGCAGCGCGTGACCGCGGTTGGCCGAGCGGGGTTCCGCATCGGGAGTCTCTGGAGGCGGCTATCGATTACATGACGGGCGGCGCTGGGGCTGCGATGGCGCCCTTGCTGCTCCGAGAGCTTGGTTTGCCGAGTGATGAGCGCCGGCCGAAATGGCGCAAATCCGACCTTGCGCCTGAGCGCGCATTCTCGGTGCTCGTGATCGGCGCGGGTCTGTCGGGTATCGCGGCGGCGTTTCGTCTCTCGCAGGCGGAAATTCCCTTCGTCGTACTCGAAAAGAATCCGGAGGTCGGCGGCGTCTGGTGGAACAACACATATCCCGGTTGTCGCCTGGATACGCCCAATTTTGCATACAGCTTCTCATTTGCAGCCAAGGCTGACTGGCCTCAGCAATTCTCCCAGCGTTCCGAGATTCTGAATTACGCCAAGGAGGTCGTGGCGAGAGGGGATCTTCGACCGAACATCAAGTTCTCAACCGAAGTCGAGAGCATGATTTTCGACGAGGAGGCCGGACTATGGGTTGTTAAAGCGCGGGAAGGTGATGCCGAAAGAGAGTACCGCGCGAATGTTGTGATCACTGCTGCGGGCCATCTCAATCGGCCGATCATACCGGCATATGAAGGCACGGATGACTATAAAGGTCGACTGTTTCACTCTGGACAGTGGGAAAGTGATGTCGATCTCGCAGGAAAGCGGGTCGCGGTCATCGGAACTGGCGCGAGCGCGTTTCAGATCGTGCCTTCGGTGGTCGATCATGTGAAGAGTCTTAAAGTCTTTCAGCGCAATCCCGCATGGATGCTGCCGACGCCAAACTACCATAGCGATATTAAGCCAGGTATGCGCTGGCTTCTCGATCGTGTGCCCTTCTACGGCAACTGGTTTCGTTTGTGGCAGTACTGGATCGCTGCTGAGGGACGTCGTCCGGCGGTTCAAATTGATCGCTCCTGGACGCATCCTATTTCGGTCAGCAGACTCAATGAAGAAATCCGCGTGGGTTGCATCGAGAGCCTGAAAGCTCAGGTGGGCGATCGAGTTGACCTTCTTGAACAACTGACGCCGGCTTACGCTCCCGGGACGAAGCGTATGGTGCGCGATAACGGTGCCTACGTCAGTGCCCTGAAACGACCGCACTCGAAGCTGGTGACCGAACGTATTGAGCGATTTGTCGCGGACGGGATCGAGACCGTGGACGGTCAGAAGCACGAGCTTGACGTCGTCATTTGGGCAACCGGTTACAAGGCGACCGAATACCTGGCACCAATCGAAGTCCGGGGATTGGGAGGCGAACTCCTGCATGATCGATGGAAAGATGAGTGCAGCGCATATCTCGGAATTTCGATTCCAGGTTTCCCCAACCTTTTCCAGCTTGGTGGTCCGAACAGCGGCACTGTCGTAAACGGCAACGCAATCAATTCGATGGAATGCGCGCTTGAGTTCGCGATCCATGCAATCGAATTCATGCTCCTCAATGAGACAGAGCAGGTGGATGTCCGGCAGGAAGTCCTCACGGAATTCGTGTCCAGCGTCGATGCAGCTAATCGCGAGTGTGCATGGGGCGATAGCCGGGTCGATACCTGGTATCGCAGCAAGACGGGCCGCGCGATCGTTCCATGGCCTTTCTCGGTGCTCGACTACTTTCAACGAACTGCGACGTTTCGATCTGAAGAATATATCATTACTCCAGCAAAGGCATAAGCAATGAGGAAATCGGGATGGCGGAGCGTTTCCGCACGACTATGTCAAGCCTCACTCGCAGTCGCGCTGTTTGTTGCGCTGGGAGGAAGTTCCGTGGCGGCACTCGAAGCCTATGTTGTGCGCTCAGGTGCTCCGACGCCAAATTCCGGTAGCGCAACCATCTATGTTGCCGAGAAGCTCGGATATTTCTCCGACGAGGGACTCGCGGTTGAGGTAAGGTATTCGCAGAATACGTCGCAGGCGACTCAGCTGGCAGCAAGCGGAGAGGCAGACGCGGGGAGCTTCTCTTTCGAAGCTTTTGTTGCCGGTTACGAGAAGGGAATGCGTGGCCGTTTCTACCTTCCCATCAACACGCAGAACCTGTTCTGGATCGCAACTCTGCAAGGAAGCGAGATCAAGACCGCAGAGCAACTGAAAGGGAAGAAGATCGGCGTAACGAACATGGGAAGCGGATCGCTTGTCATTGCGCGCTCGATTCTTCGCGCTGCGGGTATAAAGCCGGATAATGGAATGTTCGTTCCTGTCGGCACCGGAGCGTCGGCGCGACAAGCCCTCGAAACGGGGCGTGTCGATGCTCTTTCCCTTTGGGATGCCGGATACTCGGCCATCGAGCGCTCTGGTTTGAAGATGCAGTGGATCATGCATCCGAAACTGAAGACGGTTCCGAGCGTCGGCATCTTCGTGTCTGAAGCATCTTTCAAGGCGAAGAAGAAAGCTCATATCGGCTTCATTCGCGCTATCATCAAAGCCCGTGCCTATATGGCCTATCATCGAGAAGAGGCGGTGAAAATTTATTGGGCAAAGGTTCCAGGCGCACGCGTCGGAGAGACTCCGGAGGAGCAACTCAAGAACGGCCTCGCAGAGATCGGATTCATGGATCCATTCCCGCCAGGTACTCCCGACGATAAGATGGCGCCACGCTTTAATTTCGATGACGTGAATTATTATCTAAGCGTCTTGAAGGAAGACGGTGTTTTCACCGCCGATATCAAGGCTCAGGATATCTTTTCCAACACGCTCCTGGATGAAGTCGGTTCGATCGACTTTGCTGCAATCAAAAAATGAACTGAGCTCAAGGTCGTTTTATTTGGCGTGGTACGGGCCGGCACGCGTGCCGGCCAGCCGCAATGGAAAGACGTAATGGCACTCATCGAAATTGATAGGCTAACGAAAACATATGAGGCAGCAGACGGACGTCCTGTAAAGGCCGTCGAATCAGTTTCCGCTACGATCGATGAAGGAGAGTTTATTTCGATTCTCGGGCCATCGGGCTGCGGAAAGTCGACACTGATGATGATGTTGGCTGGCCTGCTTCCCGCAACCGATGGCCGTATCACTTACGCGGGTAAGGTGGTTACCAGTCCGCAGCCGGATTTCGGGGTGGTTTTTCAAGATCCGATCCTGTTTCCCTGGCGGAGCGTCCTTCAGAACGTGATGCTTCCCGGCGAGGTACGAAAGTTGAAGCTCTCGCTCCAGAAAGAGCGGGCCATGGCGATGGTCAAAATGGTCGGCCTTTCTGGATTTGAGACAAAATATCCAAACGAACTATCTGGCGGAATGCAGCATCGCGTTGCCATCGCCCGCGCGTTCACACTTGATCCCAAGCTTATCTTCATGGATGAGCCATTCGGCGCGCTTGATGCTATGACGCGCGAACAGATGAACTTAGAGCTTCAGCGTATCAGCCTGGCCACCGGGGCTACAGTTATCTTCGTGACACACTCCATTGCAGAAGCCGCGTTTCTGTCGGACCGCGTTTTCGTAATGTCAGGTCGGCCATCGACGGTTCAGGAAATCGTGTCAATCGACATCCCTCGGCCAAGACGCATTGAATTGATGAACACGGATGAGTTCGGCAAATATGTCGGCAACCTCCGAAAATTATTGGGCAGCGAAGCGGAGGGCCGCCATGAGTGAATCAAAGATCGTGCGACGCCTGCGCTTAGTGGCTCCTGCGATTCTCACGGCTGCAGCTATATTTTCAGTCTGGGAACTGACCGTCGATTATCTCGCCGTTCCGCAATACATTCTACCGAGCCCCTCGACTATTGCGGCGAGGATTGGCGAAGATCTACGGTCGGGAGAGGCGAACTCTCATTTTTTGATTACACTTACGGAAGTTCTCCTGGGGATCGCGATATCGATAGTCGCCGGGCTCGTCTTAGGCACGTTGATTGGTACAGTTTCGCTCGTAGAGAGAATGTTGTATCCAATTATCCTGGTCGTGCAGACTATCCCCAAAGTTGCGGTCGCTCCGCTGATGGTGATTTGGCTGGGCTACGGCATTTCGTCCAAAGTCGTTACCGCAGCGCTGATATCGTTCTTTCCGATCCTGGTAAATGTGATCACCGGCATTCGCTCGGTCGATGAACGACGGGTCTCGCTCATGCGGATGTTATGTGCATCCCCGTCGCAGATATTTTTTAAAGTGCGGCTTCCAAACATGCTGGGTTATGTGTTTGCCGGACTGGAAGTCGGCGTGGTTCTTGCGCTGATCGGCGCAATCGTCGGTGAATTCGTTGGAGCTTCGATGGGCATCGGCAGCCTCATTGTACAACGTCAATCGCAGATCGATGTACCCGGAGTGTTCTCACTGCTTGCATATCTTTCGGTGCTGGGGTTGACGCTCACGACCGTCGTCCGTCTCGCCCGTCAACGTATCGTATTCTGGCGGTAAACGTGGAAGCATCCCTGAAGAAAGAATTTTTCGACAGCCTGACCAGGTTTGGGGCACGGCTCGACGCAGACGTGCTCTCGGGAACGAAAGACCTCGTTTCCCAGATGTATCCCGATTCGCTGAACGATGATGCTGAGAAAGCCACGGTCCTCTATGGACCTGACCAACGTCAAGAGGCCGACGTATACTGGTCGGGCGACGTATTCAACGGGATCCTGCTGTTTGTCCCAGGCGGAGGCTTTGTCAGCGGGAGCCGCAGCGGATACAGTGCTATCGGTAATCATTTCGCTCGCCGCGGGCGGCTTGTCTTTGTCACAGATTATCGACTGGCTCCCGAACACGGGTGGCCAGCAGGCGCCACCGATGTCGCTGCATTTATCGCGCATGCCATCAAGATCTCCGGCAACTTTGGCCGCTGTGCCGGCTCTGTTGATGTCGTCGGTCATTCGGCGGGGGCCACGCACTTGTCCGCAGCGATTTTTGACCGCCGGTTCAATGACAAGATCGTTGACGATATCAGTCGAGTAATTCTGATCAGCGGTCTCTACGGTTTCCCTTTTCATGGGATGACCGAAAATGTGCGGTCATATCTATCAAATGACGAAAATACATGGGTTGATCGATCACCGGTCAGTCATCTAGACCGGATCGAGTTTCCCATCAGCGTAGTCGCTTCTGAGCTGGATCCGCCCCAATTTCTTTCGTCGGCGCTCCTGCTAAGCGAGGCAATAAAGCGCAGAGGGAAAGTCGATCTCGACGTACGACTGCTAAAGGCGCACAATCACATATCGTCGGTGATAACCGCGGGTACGCCTGTCGATGCCCTGACATCCATAATCGGTTAAGAGCATTCCGCAACGAAGTGCGCATATTGCGGGTCAAGACGTTGCTATTCGAGGAGTTGACCGATCAAGATAGTAAGTTGCGTCGTTCTACATGCGGAGCTTACGGACCAACCTGGCGGCTGTACTTCGCCAACAGCCCGCGGCGGAGGCGTTCCCGCTCAAAGTGATATAGGAAGAAAAGACCCTAAGAACGCACGGATTTTAGAAGACGGTGCAAATCAAAGATCACATGGTCGCCAGCGTCACAGAAGGTTGAACGTTCGATGGCAAGGTAGAGGCTCACCCGCGAAGGAGAGTCTTTGTCCGTTTAGCCAGAAACATTGCAAACGCTTCGACCAATGGCGGTAGGATGCGATCCGCTCGCTTGATCAACGCTACTGCCCGCGAAAAATTTGGATCGTTGATCTTCCGGCTTCTTAGTGAAGGCTCAGCGGCGACTTCTCTGGCTGAAACCGGGAGAATAGTAACGCCGATCCTTGCTTTGACCATCCCTATCGCGGTCATCATGTAGGTCGCTTCGGAAGCTGGGGACGGCATCAGTCCAGCCTTGCTGAAACCGAAGTCTGTGACCGCACGGACGCTCGTTCCCTGATCCATCAACACCAGTGGATAGGCGGCCAGCAACTTTGGCGTAATCCGGCGCTGTCCATCAATGGGATGTCCTTGCGGGTAGACGACCATCATCTGATCCCGTGCGGAGAAAACATGCTCGATGTCGGCAAAATTCGTTTCACCGCCGGTGAAACCGAGATCGACCTCGTCGGATCGCACAAGGTTCAGCACTCGGCTCGCAATGGCGTCTTTCAAAACGAAGGAGACGCCGGGATGCTCGTCCCGGAACTCTCTGATCGCATCTGGCAATGCTCCGGCTGCGAACGAGGGCAGGGCGGCGATCCTGACGATGCCACGTTGTCTATCCTCAGAATCTTGCGCATGGGTAAGAATAGAATCGAGATCCTGAAGTATACGCTCGAGCGCGGGCAGCAACTCGATGCCGACGCGTGTCAAAACTACGGCTCTCGGACTTCTGTCGAATAGCTGGAAACCTAAAGTTTCCTCCAATCGTTTGATTTGCACTGTAAGCGTGGGCTGCGAAACATTCAGATGCATCGCGGCCTGCGTGAAGCTCTTGAACTTCGCGACCGCAATGAACGACTTCAACTGCCTGATACTTACATCCATAGATAGAATCTATTTCTACCATTCATTTATTTCAATTGCATAATCGCCTGCGCTCGATCCACATTGCAATGAATTTCGGCACTCCGTGACCGTTTAGACCATGGTGAGGGAATGAGACGATTGAACTTGGTCGCGCCTCGGGTGCGCGTTTGAGAACGATACGCATGGGTGCCGGTGCCGGATACTCCGGTGACCGCCTTGAACCCGCAATCGAGTTGGCTGAACGCGGTCGGTTGGATTACCTTGTTTTCGAATGTCTCGCAGAGCGAACCATCGCGCTTGCGCAGCAAGCCAAGATGCGCGATCCCGAAACGGGTTACGATCCTCTCTTGGACGCGCGCATGAACGCCGTCCTCCCGGCGTGCCGAGCCAACGGCGTCCGCATTGTGACAAACATGGGGGCCGCCAATCCGGAGGCGTCGGCACAGCTTCTGGCGAAGATTGCCCGTTATCACGGAATGAAGGGTTTGAAGGTCGCTTCCGTGGTGGGGGACGACGTACTCGATACCGCCATACAGCTGGATCTGCCCATCGATAGTGGGGGCACAGTGAGAGATTTGGGCAACCGGGTCGTCTCGGCGAACGCTTATACGGGCGCGGCCGGTATCGTGGAGGCCCTTGTGGCCGGAGCTGACGTCGTGATCACGGGGCGCGCGGCAGATCCCTCACTATATCTTGGACCACTCGTGTTCGACTTCGGCTGGAAGATGGACGACTGGTCCATGCTCGGCAAAGGTATTCTCGCCGGGCATCTTCTCGAATGCGCAGGGCAGATTACGGGTGGCTATTTTGCCGACCCGGGTTTGAAGGATGTTGCAGATCTGGCGCGGCTTGGCTTCCCGATTGGCGAAGTACGCGAAGACGGTGATCTCGTCATTACTAAGGTCGAGGGTTCCGGCGGCGCAGTGACCGCGGCCACCGTCAAAGAGCAATTGCTTTACGAGATCCATGATCCGGCACGCTATTACCAGCCTGACGTCATCGCCGATTTTTCGACTGTCCGGGTAGAGGAGGTGGGCGCCGACCGTGTTCATGTGGCCGGGGCAACTGGCAGGTCCAAGACGGGCGAGCTGAAGGTGTCGGTTGGATATCTGGACAGCTATATCGGGGAAGGGCAGATCTCCTATGCGGGCCCCGGCGCTGTCGAGCGAGGACGATTGGCGATCGATATCGTCCGTGAACGCCTCAAATTGACAGGCGTCAAGACCACCGAATTACGCTTCGATCTGATCGGTGTCGATGCCCTTCATGGCTCCACCCTCGCCCAGCAAGCCTCGGCGAACGAAGTTCGCATCCGCGTAACGGGTCGTACGGAATCCTTGGAAGAAGCAGTGCGCATCGGTCAGGAGGTCGAGACCCTGTACACCAACGGCCCGGCCGGCGGTGGCGGAGCTTGGCGCTCATCCCGTGAAGTGATCGCCGTCGCCTCGACGCTCGTTCCGGAACACGTCGTCAAGACCAGCGTCCAGATGTTTGAGGCATGAGCGATGAAGTTGCGTGAAATTGCCCATTCCCGGACCGGCGATAAGGGAAATACATCCAACATTTCCGTCATCGCCTTCAATGAGCGGGACTACGAGTTGCTGCGTGAGAATCTGACAGCGTCTCGCGTCAAGGAGTACTTCGGCGACATCGTCAGCGGCGAGGTCGTTCGCTACGAATTGCCAACCCTTGCGGCCCTTAATTTCGTTCTGTTCGGTGCGCTGGGCGGCGGTGTCACGCGCTCTCTCGCCCTCGATGCTCACGGCAAAGGGTTAAGTTCCGCGCTGCTCGATTTCGACCTGCCACAACGTCAAGAAATTATCTGAACGACCGACCAACCACAGCTGCAACCAGCTTAAAGAAATGCGAAGCAGCCCGATCGAAATGAAATCTAACGGAGGGGACACATGAAAGCCAAACACTGGACAACGGCGGCAATTGCGATGATCGGCACGATGGCCATCGCATGGCCTGCGATGGCGCAGACATATCCAACCAAATCCATCAAGTTCGTCGTGCCTTTCGCCGGAGGAAGCGCTACGGACGCCGTGGCGCGTATTCTGGGCGACCATGCGTCCCGTACGTTGGGACAACCGATCGTCATCGAGAACATAGCCGGAGCAAGTGGCATTCTTGCTGCGCAAAACGTGGCTCGGGCAGAGCCCGATGGTCATACGGTACTGATCACGACAAACACAACGCACGGCGCGAACCAGAGCCTGTTGAAGAATGTGCCATATGATGCTGTGAACGGTTTCGAACCCGTGACAAAACTCGGGACGATCACACTGGCCCTGATTACGAACCCATCCGTTCCGGCGAAAAGTCTGAAAGAACTGATCGCTTATGCCAAGGCAAACCCTGGCAAACTGTCGTTCGGCTACGGGTCAAGCTCGTCGCGAATTGCAGGCGAGATGTTGAAGTCCATGGCGGGGATCGACATCCTCCCGGTGCCTTACAAGAGCAATCCTCAGGCGATCACCGACTTGCTGGGTGGCCAGATCAACATTGTCTTCGCGGATATCTCCACGACCTTACCGCAAGTGAAATCGGGCGCGGCAAACGGCTTGGCCGTCTCGACCGCACAACGCAGCGCCCTGGCTCCTGATCTGCCGACCATCGCAGAAGCTGGCCTTCCGGGGTACGACCTTGCTGCCTGGTTTGCCGCGTTCGTTCCTGCCAAGACCCCTCAGCCCGTTGTACAGAAGCTGCGTGAGGCTCTTGTCGCTGCCGTCAAGGATCCTGCGACACAGGAGCGGCTCCTCAAGGCTGGCATCGAACCGGAATCGAGTACGTCAGAGGAATTGCGGACTTTCGTCGACACCGAAATCAAAAAGTGGTCGGACATCGTGAAGACCGCAGGCATCCAGCCGGAGTAATAGGTCTAATTGGCTTTCGTTCGCTGACATCGTCGCGCCTTCAGCGACGATGTCATTTTGTGCGATTTCAGCCGACAACTGGCCGCTTAAGAACTATGCTGAAGATGACGCATGCGAGCGTCATCCCCCAAAGAGGCGCTGAAGAAAAGCGGCATCGCGGCCGGCGGCACCACCTGCGAAGAACCGCCGGGCATCCGCGAAGGTGGCGTGAAGATGTATCTCGCCTATCTGCGCGACCCCGACGGCAACAAGATCTGCGCGCTGCATCGCATTCCGGCTTAAGGGCCGAGCCCAGCGCCAAACAAAAATGCCCGGCTCATCGCCGGGCATTTTTCGTTTCTTTACTCCATCCCTCATGGTGTAGAGGCGCGGAGCACCGTCTCGAACCATGAGCTGGCCTGGCTCGGCGCCTGTGGCCATCCTTCGAGACGCGCGCTTTGGCGCTCCTCAGGATGAGGGACATAGCCCGTAGAAGGACCCGCTCACATCGCCTTGACGATGTTCTCCGTCACCTTCTTCGCGTCACCCAGCAGCATCATGGTGTTGTCGCGATAGAACAGCGGATTGTCGATGCCGGCATAGCCGGAGGCCAGCGAGCGCTTGATGAACATCACGGTGCCAGCTTTCCAGACCTGCAGCACCGGCATGCCGTAGATCGGCGAGGTCTTGTCCTCTTCCGCCGCCGGATTGGTGACGTCATTGGCGCCGATGACGAAGGCGATGTCGGCCTGGGCGAATTCGGAGTTGATGTCCTCGAGCTCGAACACCTCGTCGTAGGGCACGTTGGCTTCGGCCAGCAGCACGTTCATGTGGCCGGGCATGCGGCCGGCGACCGGGTGAATGGCGTATTTCACCTCGACGCCTTCCTTCTTCAGCGTGTCGGCCATTTCGCGCAGCGCGTGCTGGGCCTGCGCCACCGCCATGCCGTAGCCGGGCACGATGATGACCTTCTGTGCGTTCTTCATGATGAAGGCCGCGTCGTCGGCCGAGCCAAGTTTGGCCGGCTTCTGCTCGCCCGAACCGCCGCCGGCCGCGGCACTCTCGCCGCCGAAGCCGCCGAGGATGACCGAGATGAAGGAGCGGTTCATCGCGTGGCACATGATGTAGGACAGGATCGCACCCGACGACCCCACCAGCGCGCCGGTGATGATCAGCGCCGAATTTCCCAGCGTGAAGCCGATGCCGGCGGCGGCCCAGCCCGAATAGGAGTTGAGCATCGAGATCACGACCGGCATGTCGGCGCCGCCGATCGGGATGATCAGCAGGGCGCCGAGGAGCAGCGCGAGGATGGTGATGACCCAAAAATCCACCGCCGAACCGGACTTCACCAGGCCGTAGATGAAGAACACCAGCGCGAGGCCCAGCACGATATTGATGATATGGCGTGCCGGCAGGATGATCGGTGCGCCGCTCATGCGGCCCGACAGTTTTGCGAAGGCGATCACCGAGCCTGTGAAGGTGAGCGCGCCGATGGCGACGCCCAGCGACATCTCGATGAGGCTCGCCGCGACGATCTTGTTCGTGGCAGGGTCGAGAATACCGAACGCTTCCGGCGCGTAGAACGCACCGGCGGCGACCAGCACCGCGGCCATGCCGACCAGCGAGTGGAAGGCGGCGACCAGTTCCGGCATCGAGGTCATCGGCACGCGCTTGGCGATGACGGCACCGATGCCGCCGCCGATGGCGATGCCGAGGATCACGAGGATCCAACCGATCGCATCGGCCGGCGGATGCGCGGCCAGCGTGGTGCCGACGGCGATGGCCATGCCGACCATGCCGAAGAAATTACCCTGGCGGCTGGAGGCCGGGCTCGACAGGCCGCGCAGCGACATGATGAAGAGCACGCCGGCGACGAGATACAGAAGTGCAGACAGATTGGCGTTCATCGCTTACTTCGCCTTCTTCTTATACATTGCGAGCATGCGCTGGGTGACCAGGAAGCCGCCAAAGATGTTCACGCAGGCAAAGATCAGCGCCACGAAGCCGAAGCCGCGGGCGAGCACGCCGCCGCTGCCGGCGAGCTTGACGCCCACCGCGAGCAGCGCGCCGACGACGATCACCGAGGAGATCGCATTGGTCACCGACATCAGCGGCGTATGCAGCGCGGGGGTCACCGACCACACCACGAAATAGCCCACGAACACCGCGAGCACGAAGATGGAGAGCTGAAAGACGAAGGGAGAAACCAGCGAAGCGTGATCCATGGCGATATCCTCAAGCAGTCTTCGGCTGGAAATTCGGGTGGATGACGGCGCCGTCCTTTGTCAGCGCAGTGGCTTTCACCAGTTCGTCGTCCCAGTTCACCGCGAGCGCCTTGGTCTCCTTGCTGACCAGCGTCTCGATGAAGGAGAACAGGTTGCGGGCATAAAGGCTGGAGGCCGAGGCTGCGACACGGCCGGCGACATTGGTGAAGCCGACGATCTTGATGCCGTTGACGTCGGCGACCTCACCGGCCTTGACGCCCTCGACATTGCCGCCGCGCTCGACGGCGAGATCGACCAGCACCGAACCGGGCTTCATGGACGCCACCATATCGGCGGTGACCAGGCGCGGCGCCGGGCGGCCCGGGATCAGCGCCGTGGTGATGATGATGTCCTGCTTCTTGATGTGCTCGGCGGTGAGCGCGGCCTGCTTGGCCTGATATTCCTTGGACATTTCCTTGGCGTAGCCGCCGGCGGTCTGGGCGTTCTTGAACTCGTCGTCCTCGACCGCCAGGAACTTTGCACCGAGGCTCTCGACCTGCTCCTTGGTGGCCGGGCGCACGTCGGTCGCGGTGACCACGGCGCCGAGACGGCGCGCGGTGGCGATAGCCTGCAGGCCGGCAACGCCGACGCCCATCACGAACACTTTTGCGGCCGGAATGGTGCCGGCAGCGGTCATCATCATCGGAAAGGCGCGGCCGAAATATTCGGCAGCCTCGATGACAGCACGGTAGCCGGCGAGATTGGCTTGGGACGACAGCACGTCCATCACCTGCGCGCGGGTGATGCGCGGCATCAGCTCCATGGCGAAGGCGGACACGCCGGCGTCCGCAATGGTCTTCAGCGCGGCTTCATTGCCATAGGGATCCATGATCGCGATCACCAGCGCGCCACGCTTGTAGTTCGCAAGCTCCGAGGCTTCCGGGCGCTTCACCTTGATGACGATGTCGGCATCCTTCACCGCATCGGCAGCGATGGTCGCGCCGACGGCGGTGAATTCGGAATCCGGCAGGCCCGATTTGATGCCCGCGCCCGGCTCGATCACGACCTCGGCGCCGAGCGCCTTGAATTTCTTGATCGTGTCCGGAGAGACCGCAACGCGCGGCTCCTGCAGATCGATTTCCTTGGCAACGGCAATCTTCATCTTTGTGTCACTTGGGGTCGCAGTTTTCGTAATGTGAAAGCATAGCTTGCCCGCCTATCGAAGAGATGCGCCGATCGAATGGACGAGCATGCATGTGGCGAATGATCTGTTGGTCGTCCGCTTATTACCGCTGGCTCGATGTCAAGTCTTCGATCCTTGCAGCAATTTCGAAGATTCTGCGATCATTGCCACCGGCCGCAGCCAGCATGAGCCCGACGGGAGCTTCGCACTTGCGCGAGATCGGCAGCGAAATGGCGCAGCCGTCGATCATGTTGATCAGCGTGCAGTTGCGCAGCGCCAACAAGTTCTTCTTGGCGAACATCTTGTCGTCGTCCATCTCCGAAATCGACGGCGGCGCGATCGGACAGGTCGGCATCACCAGCGCGTCATAGGGCGCGATCGTCGCCTCGGCGCGCGCGATCAGCGAACGGCGCATCGGCAGGAGGTCGATATAGTCCGCCGCATTCTGTGTCTCGCCCCGCGCGATGCGCACGGAGACGCGGGGATCGTAGACGTCGCCCTTGGCGGCGAGCAGCTCGCGGTGCCAGGCATAACTTTCGGCTGCGGTAAAACCGCCCTTGCTGCTCATGAGCGGGATGTCGTTGAAGGACGGCACTTCGATACGCTCGATCAGCGCACCCTTGTCGCTGAGCAGCGTGATGGTGCGCTCGAATATGTCGGATACGACCGGATCGAGTTCGTCCATCGCAATCGTGGTCGGGATAGCGAGGCGCATACCCTTGATGGCACGGGGCACGAGCTCAAAATCCGGCTCACCGGCCAGCACGGCATCCATCGCCGCGCAGCAGGCGACGCTGCGCGCTAAAGGACCGATGCTGTCGAGGGTAAAAGATAGCGGCACGGCTCCATCGAGCGGCACGCGGCGCTGGGTCGGCTTGTAGCCGACGATACCGTTGAAGGCCGCCGGAATGCGGCAGGAGCCGCCAGTGTCGGTGCCGAGCGCTGCATGGGCCATGCCGTCGAGCACGGAGACGCCGGCGCCTGAGGACGAGCCGCCCGGCACATGACCGATCTCGCGCTTCCAGGCGCCCTTCGGCGTGCCGTAATGCGGATTGGTGCCGATGCCGGAATAGGCGAACTCGACCATGTTGGTGCGCCCGATCAGGACGAAGCCGGCAGCGCGCAGCCGCGCCACCGTCGGCGCATCCTTTGCCGCCGGCGCGCTGTCGTCCAACGCGCGCGAGCCGGCGCGGGTCACCTGGCCCTTTATGTCGAACAGGTCCTTGATCGATACCGGGATGCCTGCGAAGCGCGACGGTTCGGCGCCGGCTTTGCGCAACGCATCCATCGCATCCGCTGCGGCAAGTGCGGCGGCCTTGTCCACATGCATGTACACCCGCTGCCCCTCGCCATCGGGATCGGCGATCCTGGCGATGCAGTCCTCGACAAGTTTGCGGGAGGTGGTGCGGCCGGCTGCAAGATCGGCGGCGAGGCTGGCGAGAGTGTGTGGCATCGTGAGGTTTCCGTTCCCGGTATGTTAGGTCATTCGTCGTAAGCTACGGGTGCAAAAGCGCCGCGGCGACAGGGATTAACATCGAGGTAAGTAGTGCATTGAGGCCCATCGCGAGTCCGGCAAATGCACCTGCTAACGGGTTTATCTGGAGCGCCCGAGCCGTCCCTATGCCATGCGAGGCCAGGCCCAAGGCAAATCCTCGCGCGCGATAGTCATTGATCCGGAGAAGATTCATGAGAGGGGTGACGGCTATGGCGCCGAGAATGCCGGTGACGATCACCGTCGCGGCGGTAAGTGATACGTTACCCCCCAATGACTCGCTGATCCCCATCGCAACGGCGGCGGTGACAGATTTCGGAGCGAGCGAAAGCTCGACAAGTTTCGGGAGGCCGAACACTTCCGACAAGATGACCACCGAGAAAATAGCGACCGTGCCTCCGACGAGGAGCGCAAAAAATATGGGCAAGACTGCTGCGCGAATGAGTTGTCGATTTTCATAAAGCGGGACGCCGAGAGCGACTGTCGCAGGGCCGAGCAAGAAATGCACGAACTGCGATCCGCTGAAGTAGCTGGAATAGCTCGTGCCTGTGATGTGCAGGAAAACAGCAATAATCCACATCGAGTGCAAAACGGGATTAGCAAACGGATGCTTGCCCGTAGCAGATGAGAAGAATTCTGCGAGCCCGTAGACGACAAGCGTGATAGTCAACCAAGTCAGCGGCTGCTTGGACAGGTATACCCACAACGAGAAGTAATTTTCGCTCACGACGAGATTTTGTCCGGCGCGGACATGCGGGTAACGAGCATGAAGGTGGCCGCGGTGGCAAGGAGAGTAACCATCACGGAGACGACTAGAGTGGCGATGATGCCGATCCCATATTTGGCGATCAGATCGATGTTCTGAACGACGCCGACCGCAGCGGGAACAAACATCAGCGATAGATAGCTCAGCAGCTTATGTGCGGTAGCCTCGACACGACCCATATTTAAAGGGCCGCGTGTCATGATGGCAAATTTATCCCGCGCAGCGAGTAAGGTAACCAACAACAGCATTCCGAGAACAGGACCTGGCAGCGGCACGTCAAGTGACCGCGCCACGACTTCGCCGGCCAGCTGGCA
>NZ_JBIISY010000250.1:0-8314 GCF_044340795.1 Tardiphaga sp. | reverse complement strand
GCGTTCAGACCGGCCACCAGCCCCTGGGCTGCGGCTTCCTCATAACCCGTCGTGCCATTGATCTGCCCGGCCATGAAAAGGCCCGGCATCCGCTTGGCCTGCAGGGTCGGTTCGAGTTCGCGGGGATCGACATGGTCGTATTCGATGGCATAACCCGGTTTGATCATCCGGACCCGCTTAAGACCGGGAATCGACGCCAAGATGGCGGCCTGAACCTCCTCGGGAAGCGAGGTGGAGATGCCGTTGGGATAGACGGTGTCGTCGTCGAGGCCTTCGGGCTCCAGGAAGATTTGGTGGCCGTCGCGATCGCCAAAGCGGACAATCTTGTCCTCGATGGACGGGCAATAGCGCGGACCCGAACTCTTGATCTGGCCGGAATACATCGGGGAGCGATGCACATTGGCGCGGATCACCTCATGGGTGGCCGGCGTGGTGCGAGTGATGCCGCACTGGATCTGAGGCGTGGTGATGCGGTCGGTCATTACCGAGAACGGCTCCGGCGGATCGTCCGCCGATTGCATCTCGACGGCCGACCAATCGATGGTCTTGCCGTCGAGGCGCGGCGGGGTGCCGGTCTTGAGGCGACCGAGGGTAAAGCCGATGCGTTCGAAGGCTTTTGACAGGCCGAGCGCCGGAGATTCATCGATCCGGCCAGCGGGCCAGTTCTTCTCGCCAAGATGGATCAGGCCGCGGAGGAAGGTGCCGGTCGTGATGACCACAGCACCAGCGCGGAGCTCTCGACCATCGGCCAGACGGATACCGGTCACCCGGTCATTGGCCGTCAGAAGATCGTCTGCCTCGCCTTCGATCACGCTGAGATTGTCGGTAGCCGTGATCGCGGCCTGCATGGCGACTGCGTAAAGCTTGCGGTCTGCCTGCGTGCGCGGGCCGCGGACGGCCGGCCCCTTCTTGCGATTGAGCATGCGGAACTGGATGCCGCCGGCATCGGCAACGCGGCCCATCAACCCGTCCAGCGCGTCGACCTCGCGAACGAGGTGGCCCTTCCCGAGACCGCCGATGGCGGGATTGCACGACATGGCGCCGATCGTGGCGAAGCGGTGCGTGACCAGCGCCGTGCGCGCGCCCATGCGTGCAGCGACGGCCGCAGCCTCGCAGCCGGCGTGTCCACCACCGATGACGATGACATCAAACTTGTCTTGCATGGCCGCAGCTTCTAGCGCGCCTGTGGACAAGATTGAAGGGGATTCTGAGAGGGGTTTGTTTCACGTGAAACGGGCCAGAAGCGCAGGTGCCGTAGGAAGAGTTGAGCGGAGTGAAACCCATCAATACAAGCTACCGGCCGTGTACGTGTTTCACGTGAAACAATGCGCGTCCTTCGCTGCGGCTACCTCGGCCGATGGGTTACGCTCCGGCGCTTTGCGCTTGCGCTAAGCCATCCTAGGAGACGGCATTTCACCTGAAACACTTAATAATAGGAATTATTACTTTCCTATGCAAAAATCCCTAAAGATGCTATCGAGCACGTCCTCTACATCGACGCGCCCGAGCAGGCGCCCAAGCTGATACGCCGCGGCGCGGAGATCTTCCGCGACCAGTTCGTCACCATGCTGCGCTGATATTGCGGCATGCTGCAACAATTCAGCACTGCGACGAAGAAGATCGCGCTGGCGATCGCGGGTGATGAAGCCGGCTTCGCCCCGTCCAAAATACCAGGATGCGAATTCAACCAGCGCCGATATCAGTTCGCTCATGCCATCGCCGCGCTCGGCCGAAATCGTCAACCGGGCATCGCGCGACGCAACAGTACTCACATCGGTCTTCGTGCTGACGATCCAGACCGGCGCATCGCTTTCGCTCAGCCAGCCTTCCGGCCGCGTGGCATCGGTCGAGTCCACCAGCCACAAAACGAGATCCGCTTCGCTGGCGCGGGCACGGGCACGGCGGACGCCCTCTTCTTCCACCGGGTCCAACGTTTCGCGAATGCCGGCGGTGTCGATGACGGTGACTGGATAGCCATCGAGATCGAGCTGCACTTCGATGACATCGCGCGTCGTCCCCGCATGCGGCGAGACGATCGCGACATCTCGGCGCGCGAGTTGATTCATCAATGTGGATTTACCGACATTGGGCTGGCCGGCGATGGCGACGACCAGTCCATCACGCAGGCGTTCGCTGCGGCCCTCCGCTGACAGCACTTGCTCGATCTCGCGACGAAGCGCTTCGGCCTTTTCCAGCGCCGGCGCCATCAGCTCGGCCGAGACATCGCCCTCGTCGGAAAAGTCGATACCGACTTCGACCAGCGCCAGGGCTTCGATGATCTGCTGGCGCCAGTTGCGCGCCTTGTCGCCGAGCAGTCCCTTGAGCTGCCGCAGAGCTTGTCTGCGCTGGCGGTCGGTATCGGCATGGATGAGATCGTCGAGACCTTCGGCTTCAGTGAGATCGAGTTTGCCGTTCTCGAATGCGCGGCGGGTGAATTCGCCGGGCTCGGCCGGGCGCAGACCGTCCATGGAGGCGAGTGCCTCGAACAGCGAGGCGAGAACGGCGCGGCCGCCGTGAATGTGGAATTCGGCGGTGTCCTCGCCGGTCGCGCTGGCCGGTGCAGGAAACCACAGCACCACGGCGTCATCGATCGGACCGAGTTTGTCGTCCGCGAGCAGCACATGGGTGGCCATGCGCGGGGTCGGGATTTTCCTGGCAAGGCGTTCGAGCGCTACGCCGGCATGCGAACCGGAGACACGCACGATGGCAATCGCGGTCGGGGGCCGGCCGGAGGAGAGTGCGTAGATGGTCTGGTCGCGCGGGTGCATCGCCTATTTGACGATGGCGGCGCGACGGCGCAACGGGATTCTCGTTTCGCCACCCCTCCATTGTCATCGCCCACTTTCGCGGGCGATGACAATGGAGGGTGTGGCCAAAAACAAAAAAAGCGCCGCTGCTTCCAGCGACGCCTTTGATTGTCAGAGCTTCTCGCCCTTACGTATTCATCGAATCGAAGAACTCCGAATTGCTCTTCGTGTTGCGGAGCTTGTCGAGCAGGAAGTCGATGGCGTCCATCGTGCCCATCGGATTGAGGATGCGGCGGAGGACATACATCTTCTTGAGCACCTGCGGATCGGTGATGAGCTCTTCCTTGCGCGTACCCGAGCGCGAAATGTCGATCGCCGGGAAGGTTCGCTTGTCCGAGACCTTGCGATCCAGGATGAGTTCCGAGTTACCGGTACCCTTGAATTCTTCGAAGATCACTTCGTCCATGCGGCTGCCGGTATCGACCAGCGCTGTCGCGATGATGGTGAGCGAGCCACCTTCCTCGACGTTACGCGCGGCGCCGAAGAAGCGCTTCGGACGCTGTAGCGCATTGGCGTCGACACCGCCGGTCAGCACCTTGCCCGACGACGGAACGACGGTGTTGTAGGCGCGTCCGAGGCGGGTGATCGAATCCAGCAGGATCACCACGTCGCGGCCATGTTCGACTAGGCGCTTCGCCTTTTCGATCACCATTTCGGCGACCTGGACGTGGCGGGTGGCCGGCTCGTCGAAGGTTGAGGACACGACCTCGCCCTTCACCGAACGCTGCATGTCGGTGACTTCTTCCGGACGTTCGTCGATCAGGAGAACGATCAGGTAGCATTCCGGATGATTGGCGGTGATCGAATGCGCGATGTTCTGCATCAGCACGGTCTTGCCCGTGCGCGGCGGCGCCACGATCAGCGCGCGCTGGCCCTTGCCGATCGGGGCCACGATGTCGATGACACGCGGCGACAGATCCTTGCGGGTCGGGTCTTCCAGTTCGAGGCGAAAGCGCTCGTTCGGGAAGAGCGGGGTCAGGTTGTCGAAATTGACCTTGTGCTTGGACTTCTCGGGATCCTCGAAGTTCAGCGTGTTGACCTTGAGCAGCGCGAAATAGCGTTCGCCTTCCTTCGGGCTGCGGATATGGCCTTCGACGGTATCGCCGGTGCGCAGGCCGAAACGGCGGATCTGCGAGGGCGAGACGTAAATGTCGTCCGGGCCGGGGAGGTAATTGGCGTCCGACGAACGGAGGAAGCCGAAGCCGTCGGAGAGAACCTCGACCACGCCTTCGCCGATGATGTCGGTTTCCTGCAGCGCCAGCTGCTTGAGGCAGGCGAACATCAGCTCCTGCTTGCGCATGGTGCTGGCATTTTCGACCCCCAGCTCTTCCGCAAACGAGACGAGCTCGGCTGGCGTCTTGGCCTTTAGGTCTTGAAGTTTCATTTCCCGCATTGGGGGTGGTCCTGTGGAAGATCGGAGGGGGTGTGCAAGCTGCTGGAGAAGGTGCGGACGCTCAAAAGTGTCACGAAAGTCCGCAGGTCTCCGGCAACGAAGTCTTGAGCAATGAAGGTGCTGAAGAGACTTCAAGCCTGATACGTCGGCCGGCGGGATTGAAAAGCCGGGTCGAACCGCATCGCCTGCGTCGGGTGGGAGACCAAGAACATATGAGACATCCGCTCAACGCGCAAGATCGACGGAAGTGCCAGCGTTGCCAAAATTGTCATGCGCATGACGCCTGCGCGGTCATAGCGATGGTCAGAATGGCTTCACCACCACCAGGATCACGATCAGGATCATCAAGACGGTGGGTACCTCATTGATAATCTTGTAGAATTTAGCGCTCCGCGTGTTGCGGTCGAGGGCGAAATCGCGCACCCGCGCGGTCAGGAAGCCATGGACGCCGGACATCAGCAGCACCAGCAGCAGTTTGGCGTGAAACCAGCCGGACGTGTACCAGCCCGCCGACCACATCAGGTAGAGGCCGAGAATCCAGGTCGCGATCATCGCCGGATTGATGATCGCCTTGAGCAGCCGCCGCTCCATTACCTTGAAGGTCTCGGACTGTTTCGAGCCGATCTCCGCATCGCAGTGATAGACAAACAACCGAGGCAGATAGAGCATGCCCGCCATCCAGGAGATGACGGCGATGATGTGCAGAGCTTTCGCCCATTCATACATTGCTAAGCCTTAGCCTCTATCAGGATGTGACGTGGTCCCTGTCGGGAACATCTGCCGCGCATCGCTGTTGGTCCGCAGGCGCGATCGATGCGGTTATCCGTGCTCTATCCGCACGAACCCCTTCCCTCAATCTATTATTAGATTCTTAAGGTTTGAGTTTGTTTGACCGTGGATTTGGCGGACAAGATTCCGTCCACGCGCCATCCCAAGCTTGTGCACACCGCTATCTGAATCTTCCGCGAGTCCTCTTGCGATTCATAAAGGCAGGCGGCGTCGGCACTTGATGACTGTTGCCAGGGGATTCCGGAGAGACAAATCCACATAACCCCATTATCATTCCGAGCGTCACCAAACGGTGTCCCCGCAGGCAGGCCTGTGAAGAAGAAACCGGGTTATCCCGGCCGCCTCGCCATCGCCGCCGATTCCGCCCAAAAGCTCCACAGCGATTCACAGAACACACAGGGTCAAGGTGCATACGACCGGCAGCTTTTTTCACCTTCACATGGTGTCCGATTCCACCGGCGAGACGCTGATCACCGTGGCCCGTGCGGTGGCCGCGCAATATTCCAATGTCACGCCCGTGGAGCATGTCTATCCGCTCGTGCGCAGCCAGAAGCAGCTCGACCGGGTTTTGACCGAGATAGAGGAAGCGCCGGGCATCGTGCTGTTCACGCTGCTGGAAAAGGATCTGGTCGAGCGGCTGGAAGCCAAGTGCCAGGAGATCAATTCGCCGAGCCTGTCGATCATCGGCCCGGTGATGCAGCTGTTCCAGAATTACCTGGGTGCATCGACGTCCGGCCGTGTCGGCGCGCAGCACGTTCTCAACGCGGAATATTTCAAGCGGATCGACGCGCTGAATTATTCGATGATGCATGATGACGGTCAGCATACCGACGGGCTGGAAGAGGCCGATGTGGTTCTGGTCGGTGTGTCGCGCACGTCGAAGACCCCGACATCCATCTATCTGGCAAATCGCGGCGTGCGCACCGCCAATGTTCCGCTCGTCCCCGGTATCCCGATTCCGAAACAGCTCGAGACGCTGAAGAAGCCACTGGTGGTCAGCCTGCATGCGACGCCGGAACGGCTGATCCAGATCCGGCAGAACCGGCTGCTGAGCATGGGTAGCGATACCACCAATGACGATTATATCGACCGGCAGTCGGTGACCGATGAGGTGACCTATGCGCGCAAGCTGTCCGCCAAATATGGCTGGGCTTTGCTGGAAGTGACGCGCCGATCCATTGAGGAGACGGCTGCGGCGATCATGAAATTGCTGGCGGATCGCCAGCGGCAACGGATGCAGGAATGACCATCTGGCGCGGCGAAGAGCCGCTGATTCTGGCGTCGCAAAGCGCGGCGCGACGCATGCTGCTGGCTGGTGCCGGCATTACCTTCGACGCCGCCCCGGCGGATATCGATGAGCGCGGCATCCAGCAGCGCTCCAATCTGACGGCACCCGGTGATATCGCGGCACTGCTGGCCGAGCAGAAGGCGGCCTTCGTTTCGCTGCGACATCCCGGCCGTTATGTGATCGGTGCCGACCAGACGCTGTCGGTGGGAGACCGGCTGTTCAACAAGCCTGCCGGTCGCGACCAGGCGGCGCAGCAATTGCGCGATCTGTCCGGCAAAACCCATGAGCTGCATTCAGCGATCGCGGTGGCCTGCGATGGCGCGACCCTCTTTTCGCATGTGTCGGTGGCGCATATGACGATGCGCCAGCTCGACGATGCCGCCATCGACGTCTATCTCGATGCCGCCGGTGAGAAGGTAACGACCAGCGTCGGCGCCTATCAGCTCGAAGGGCTGGGCGTGCATCTGTTCGAACTGATCGAGGGCGATCACTTCACCATTCTCGGCCTGCCGCTGCTGCCGCTTTTGAAATTTTTGCGCGGCGAAGGCATGATCGGGATCTGAACAACAAGAATAAAGGGACGTGGATGCGCGTGTTGGGGCTGACCGGCTCGATCGGTATGGGGAAATCGACCACTGCAAAATTGTTCGTGGAAGCCGGTGTGCCCGTCTATGACGCCGATGCCACTGTGCACATGGTCTATGAGAACGAGGCCGTGCCGCTGATCGAGGCTGCGTTTCCTGGCACCACTGCGAATGGCAAGGTCGATCGCACGAAGCTTTCGCCACTGGTCGTGCATGATGCCGATGCGATGAAACGACTGGAAAGCATCGTGCATCCCCTGCTCGCCCGGCATCACAAGAAATTCCTCGACGATGCCGAAGCCTCCGGAGCGCCGATCGCCGTCGTCGATGTCCCGCTGCTGTTCGAGACCGGTGGCGACAAGCGTGTCGACGGGGTCGTCGTTGTCTCTACCGACGCCAAGACGCAGCGAGAGCGCATCCTCGCCCGCGAGGGCATGACCGAGGAAAAGCTCGACGCCATTCTCGCGCGGCAGCTCCCCGATGCTGAAAAGCGCAAGCGCGCCGACTTCGTGGTGGATACATCCCATGGCATCGAGCCCGTACGTGCCCGAATCGCTGAAATCCTCATCGAGGCTGCTAAACTGCCACGACGACGACCTTAAGACTCCTGCCTGATTTGAGCCGAGATACCGATGCGCGAAATCGTCATGGATACGGAAACCACGGGCCTCGATCCGCTGCGCGGCGATCGGCTGGTGGAAATCGGCTGCCTCGAAATCTTCAACCGGCTGCCGACCGGCCAGACCTTTCACGTCTATATCAATCCCGAGCGCGACATGCCGCAGGAGGCATTCAACGTTCACGGCCTGTCGGCGGAGTTTCTGTCCACCAAGCCGCTATTCCATGAAGTGGCCGATGACTTCATCGCCTTTATCGGCGATTCGCCGCTGGTGATGCATAACGGCTCGTTCGATCTTGGCTTCATCAATATGGAGCTCGATCGCATCAAGCGTCCGGCGGTGCCGCGCGATCGTCTGGTCGATACGCTGCTGATCGCCCGCCGCAAGCATCCCGGCGTGTCGAACAAGCTGGACGATCTTTGCGCCCGCTATTCCATCGACAGTTCCCGCCGCACCAAGCACGGCGCGCTGCTCGACTCCGAGCTTCTGGCCGAAGTCTATATCGACCTCGTCGGTGCGCGGCAGTCGTCGCTGATTCTGGCGGATGAAGCGCCGATCTTGGTTCGTGGTGGTCTCAACGACACCCCGCGTCGCCAGCGCGAGGTGGCTCTGGCGCCCCGCGTCACGGACGAGGACCGCACCACGCATCGCGCTTTCGTGGCGACGCTGGGTGAAAAGCAGATCTGGTCGGAATTCTGGGGCGAGCCGGACAAGGCGGCTGGGTAGTTGAGGCGTCGTCACTCAGAGTGTCATCGCCCGGCTTGACCGGGCGATCTAGTAAACGCCGCTGTCAGCGGTTGGCAACGAAGGCCAGTGTCTACTGGGTCGCCCGG
>NZ_JBIISY010000249.1:0-8380 GCF_044340795.1 Tardiphaga sp. | reverse complement strand
GACAGCCTGTGAGTGGATGAGGCTGGCGCCTCACAGCATCCCGAGCGCCTGCAGATAGGTCTCCAGGATCGTCTCCTGCTCGGCGCGCTCATTGGCGTCCTGCTTGCGCATGCGGATGATGGTGCGAAGCGCCTTGACGTCGTAGCCATTGCCCTTGGCTTCGCCATAGACGTCCTTGATGTCGTCGGAAATCGTCTTCTTTTCTTCCTCGAGGCGCTCGATGCGCTCGACGATGGCCTTGAGCTGGTCCTTGGCGAAAGAATGCGTTGCCTGGTCGTCCAGCACGGACGCAGCATTGGTGGCCATCGGAAACTCCTGAACTGATCTGGTAGGGTGGGTTGGCGAGAGGCGCCGGTTATGGGCGCTAGTCTCTTAAAAACTTGTCTCTAATTCGACACTCGGCCCCATCCCCCGACCGGGTCAAGCCGCGGACCAAATCATCCACAGCGCCCCCACAGGTTTCATCGCGCGCCGGGGTTGCAAGGGGTTGCATTCCGGTCAGTGGCCCGGATGCACCTTCTTCATTGCCTCGACCTTGTCGGGCGTCGCCTCGCTCTGGTGCAGCGACTTCCAGGTCTCGTACGGCATGCCGTAAACCGCCTCACGGCTCTCGTCCTTGCTCAGGGCGACGCCGCGCTCGTCGGCCGCATCCTTCAGCCAGTTCGACAGGCAATTGCGGCAGAAGCCGGCGAGATTCATCAGGTCGATGTTCTGCACATCGGTGCGGCCCTGCAGATGCGCCACCAGACGGCGGAACGCTGCGGCCTCCAGTTCGGTTTGTGTCTTCTCGTCCATCGCCATGTCGTGTCTCGCTCAAAAAATCCGCCAAGCCCGTAAGATGGGTTCTTTACCAGATTTCGCCATAACGCAGGTCAAACTACCGACGACGCGCCGAATCGGCGGCTGACGTTGACAGGCCAGTCTGGTCACGCGAAACCGTCAAGGAACTGATATATATCGGCGCCGAATGATCATCACGAATCCCCACGCAATCCGCCCCCCAGCCCGGTCTGGAAGATGGGCCAGCCTGCTGCCAGTTCTGGCCGTTATGCTGGCATGCATGTGGGCGACACCTGCAGCGGCGGATTTCCGGCTTTGCAACAACACGTCGAGCCGGGTCGGCATCGCGCTCGGCTACAAGGACGCGGACGGCTGGACCACCGAAGGCTGGTGGAACGTATCGTCGCGCGCCTGCGAGACCCTGCTACGTGGAACTCTGGTCGCCCGGTACTATTATATCTATGCCATCGACTACGACCGTGGCGGTGAATGGTCGGGTCAGGCCTTCATGTGCTCGCGTGACAAGGAATTCACCATCAAGGGGACCGAGAACTGCCTCGCGCGCGGCTTCGACCGCACCGGCTTCTTCGAAGTCGATACCGGTGAACAGCGCGCCTGGACGGTGCAGCTGACCGAGACCAACGAGCAACCACCCAAACTACCGGGCCTTCCGAGTCCAGGCCCTGGCGGACCGCCTCCCGGCGCACCAGGCGCCGGCTTCCCGGCACTGCCCAACAACTCGGGCAATCCGCCCGGCGGACCAACGCCGCCAGCAACCACGCCCGGTACGAAGCAATAGAACGAGCCAAGATATGAGACGCCAACGCCGCATCAAGATTCTGGCCACGCTCGGCCCCGCCTCCTCCGACAGCGCGATGATCCGCAAGCTGTTCGAGGCCGGCGCCGACGTGTTCCGCATCAATATGAGCCATACGCCGCACGACAAGATGCGCGAACTGGTGAAGACGATCCGCAATGTCGAGAGCAGCTATGGCCGTCCGATCGGCATCCTCGTCGATCTCCAGGGCCCGAAGCTGCGCGTCGGCGCTTTCACCGATGGCGGCGTCCAGCTCAAGAACGGCGAAGCCTTCACGCTCGATTCCGATCCGTCGCCCGGCGACGGCACCCGCGTGCACCTGCCGCATCCGGAGATCCTCGCGGCTCTGCGCCCCGGCCATGCGCTGCTGGTCGATGACGGCAAGCTGAAGCTGATCGCAGAGGAGACCTCGGCCGATCGCGCAGTCACGCGCGTTGTGGTCGGCGGCCGTATCTCCGACCGCAAGGGCGTCAGCCTGCCCGATACCGACCTCCCCGTCTCCGCCATGACGCCGAAGGATCGCAGCGATCTCGAGGCCGCACTCGAAACCGGCATCGACTGGGTCGCCCTTTCCTTCGTGCAGCGCGCCGAGGATGTGCATGAGGCCAAGCGCCTGGTGCGCGGCCGTGCCGCCATCATGTCGAAGATCGAGAAGCCACAGGCCATCGAACGTCTCGAATCCATTCTCGATGCCTCCGACGCGCTGATGGTCGCCCGCGGCGATCTCGGTGTCGAACTGCCGCTGGAGCGCGTGCCAAGCCTGCAGAAGCGCATGACCCGCATGGCGCGCCGCGCCGGCAAGCCGGTGGTGGTCGCGACGCAGATGCTGGAGTCGATGATCCAGAGCCCGGTGCCAACCCGCGCCGAAGTCTCCGACGTCGCCACCGCGATCTATGAAGGCGCCGACGCCGTGATGCTGTCGGCGGAATCCGCCGCTGGCAAATTCCCGGTGGAAGCGGTCTCGACCATGAACCGCATCGGCGAGGAGGTCGAACGCGATCCGACCTATCGCAACGTGCTCACCGCCCAGCGACCCGGCCCCGAAGCCACCGTCGGCGACGCTATCGCCGACGCTGCGCGACAAATTGCCGAGACGCTGGAATTGTCGGCGATCATTTGCTGGACCAGCTCGGGCTCGACCGCGATGCGCGTCGCCCGCGAGCGTCCGAAGCCGCCGATCGTCGCCATCACGCCGAACCTTGCCGGCGGCCGCAAGCTGTCCGTCGCCTGGGGCGTGCATTGTGTCGTCGCGGAAGATGCGAAGGATCAGGACGACATGGTCGACCGCGCCGGTCGCATCGCGTTCCGCGATGGCTTTGCCAAGGCCGGCCAGCGCGTCATCGTGGTGGCAGGCGTGCCGCTGGGGACACCCGGCGCGACGAACATGCTGCGCATTGCCTATGTCGGTTCGAGCGATACGGGCGAGTAGTTAGAGTGCCCTCTATCCACGTCATGGCCGGGCTTGACCCGGCCATCCACCTTTGCCATGCGCGCGCAGATGGATGCCCGGCGCAAGGCCGGGCATGACGAGTTCAAACTGCGAGGTAAGAGCCCAAGCGCCCTTATCCTTCCAGCTTGGCGTCCAGCGAGATCTCCGCATTCAGCACCTTCGACACCGGGCAGCCGGCCTTCGCCTTCGCCGTACACTCGTCGAACTTCGCCTTGTCCGCGCCCGGGATCTTGGCCACCAGCGTCAGGTGCACCTTGGTGATGGCAAAGCCCTCGCCCTGTTTCTCCAGCGTGACATCGGCCTTGGTGTCCATCTGGTCGGCCTTCATGCCGGCCTCACCGAGGATCAGCGACAGCGCCATGGTGAAGCAGGCCGCATGGGCCGCACCGATCAGTTCTTCCGGATTGGAGCCGGGCTTGCCCTCGAAGCGGCTGGCGAAACCATAGGGATAGTCGGCGAGCGCGCCGCTCTTGGTCGAGATCGCTCCCTTGCCGTCCTTGATACCGCCCTGCCATTTGGCCGATCCGAATGTCGTGGTCATGCACATCTCCTCATCTGGTTGTGAAGTCGATCGATATGATCCTAGCGCGACGCAGCCGTCGGATTTGTGTCAGTGGCGATCAGTTTCTCGATCTCGCCAACGACAAGCTCCGGGGCTGCATTTTGCACCATATGCCCAACGCCGGGGAGCAGGATTAGTTTGCCATTCGGCACCGTCTCGATGAGCCGCCTGGAATGAATCTCGGGCGAGACCGTGGTGTCCGCATCGCCGGTGATGGCCACCACCGGCATTCGCAGCTCGCCATAGCGCGGCGCCTGCTCGCTGACCGCTGCTTTCAGCGTCACCAGATCCCAGGCGTTGGCGAGAAATTCCCGCGGCCGCAGCAGTAGCGGGATTGCGCTTCGGGCCATGTAACCATCCGGCATGGCCTGCGGCGCGAACACGCTGCGCGTCGCCGGCTCCGCCAGCAGCAGCCCCAGCGGCAGCGTGATCGTATAGGCCAGAACGGGCCCGATCACCGGCGTCGTCACAACTGCATTGTAGGTCCCCACGCCCCCAGGCCACGGATAGGCAACGCCCGCAAGCGAGACGAGACCAGCCACACGCTGCGGATAATCGAGTGCCATGCGCAGACCGAGCACGCCGGCCAGCGAATGCACGACCACGATTGCGCGTTCGATCTTCAACTGCCCGAGCACGTCGTCGATCATCTTCGCCTGCAGCGCCGGGGACAGGTTTTCACTGCGCGTGCTCCAGCCATGACCGGGGCGATCGATCAGGATCACGCGATGTTTGGTCGCCAGCAGGTCGCCGAGCGGCACGCGCATGGAGCCGAGATTGGAGCTGGCGCCATGCACTAGCACAATCGGTGGCCCGGCCGCGTCACGCGGTCCGAGATCGAGCACCTGCAGGCGGGCACCGGTGACGTCGAAGAACTGGCCAGCCGGCGGATATTGACGTTGCAGCACCGCCACGCCGATTTGCGTAGCAATAGCGAGCCCGGCGAGCACAACCGCCAGCGCGAGAACGATCATCGACGATGTCCGGAGAAATGAACGCACCGGTAAGATACGCTCCCCACCGTGATAGGTTTCGCGCCGGGCAAGGCTCAGACTCCTGCCACACCGGGATGCGGCCGCTCATCGCCCCACATTGATGAGTTCGCCATCGACACGGGCATCGATCAGCTCGATCCGCGCCGTGCCGAGCTGCAATGGCACCACCGCATTGACGAGAAACTCGAAAGGCCCCTTGTCCGCGGCGACGGACGATATCCTGATCTTTTCATTCTCCCGGATGGATTTGACGTAGGCGGCATTGGCCAGACGGCCCGCGACAGGATTGTAGCGGACCGAGCAAAGACTGGCCTGCCCGCGATAGCCCGGCGTTCGCGTCGCCTGCTGGCCAAGAAAAGCGGTCGATACATCGGCGCGGAGGCCGCCGCCATGAATGCGCAAGGCATCGCCGCATGTATTGGCCGGCTTCGGATCGCCTGACGTCATCGCCGCCACCAGGGCGCTCAGCGGGTCGATGACATTCTGCCCGTGCTCGGTCGAGATCGGCACCCGCTCGCTGATATCCTTCAGCGGCGGCTCGATCGTGATCGCGGCCACATTGCTCGATTTGAAGTTCACCTCCTGGCGATGCGTCTCCTTCGCCGATCGCGATGAATAGACGTAGCGTTCCGGCTGGACCTGCCCGTTCTGATATTTCCCCTTCGACTGCATTTCGAAAGAAAAGGCGGACATCGTGGCAGCCGCGCCGCTGACATCGCCGCCGAGCCGCGCTTCATAGCGGTCCTGGGTCAGGTCGATGCTGAGAGCGACGGTCGCCACCGGCAGGCCCAGATAGCAGGCCCAGATAATAGGCTTTGTAATTGGCGCGAAGCTGCGCCGCAGAGACCGGCGAGACCATGCCCGAGGCAACGGACGCAAGGCCGAGAACCCCGGCGTGAATGGCGAGATGCGATAGACGTCGTCTCATGATCTTCCCCTGAGCGGCCTGAGGCTGATCGGGATCCGACCATGCACCGTCACGACCGGGCAGCAATCCGGCCCACGGCTTGAGCAAATGTGTGGCGGCCAGTTTCCAACCAGATCGCCTGAGATGATTGGTCGCACTCAACTGGCCGGTCGCAGCGCCGCGCCGCTTTGCCGATCACGGAGAGATGCGATGCAGGACCACGGTCGTCACGGCGGCGTGATCACACGCTCATACCGAGGCGGCCGATGCCCGGCAGTTTGATAGCAGGGCGCCTGATATCAAAGCCGAGCACGGCACCGAGAATGTTGAGCTCGATACCTTCGATCCAGCCCACCGTCAGACCGAGATAACCACCAAGCGTCGCGCGGACACCTGTCCCCGATGGCGTCCAGCCGAACACATTGCCCGCGTAGGGAAAATCTTTGCCGATCGCGGTCGGCGGCAGAGCCACCTGCAATTCCGGCACAGCGGCGAGTACTGCCGTGACGAAGGTATTCGAGTTCGGCCCGGGCCAGGCGCGATAGTCGCCATAGGCGCGCCAGGAATAGCTCACGATGGCCGCCTTGATCTTGGGAATCATGGCTTCGGCGGCCGCGCCTTCCGCTGCAGCGATGGCTATCGGTTCGTCACCGAACCAGCGGCCATCGGCGGCGAAGCCGTTGAGCCGGATCGGATCGCCCCAGGCGGTATAATCATAGCGCGAATAGCTTTTCGCACCCTTCTCCTTGAACACCACCCAACTATGAACTGCGAAAATACCGCGCCAGCGCACGGTGCGCGCAGCAAAAACACGGACCAGCGCCTCGGGATGCTCCGCCGCCGGCGGCAGGAGGCCGGCACTGGAGCGATCCGCGCTTTGCCAGTTCACGGACCGGTCGCCCGCCCAGTATTTCGCGGCCGACAAACCGATCGGCACGACAAGCAGTGCAAGCAGAACCAGCACGATTTTTCTCACAGAAGGATCCGAAACGGGAAGGAAGCGGGGATATCCGCTTGGATATGGGGCGCTCGCCAAGTTTCGCCATCAGCCCTGCGACACAAAGTCTGCCGTAGCTGTCCACGCTATCCACAGGAACGACACGCATTCGGGCAGGTTGTTGCCACGATCACGAGGCGGAGTGTCTGCCATGATCGCAAATGATCGAAGGTGGAGAATGAACATGGCGCCCGATCTGATCGAAACCGACATCGATGAAATCGTTTCGACCTGTAACGGAGATCTGCGCGGCGCCGTGAAGGCCCTGCTGCTGGTTAACGAACAGCTCGAGACCGAGTTGCAGCAACTCTATGCAGCATCAGTGCGTGGTGGCGCGATCCGCCCCGGCACGGGCGCCGTGCATTAGTCGCAAACTTCAAACTCGTCCTGTCGTCGTCCGGCCTACCGGGCGGTTCAGTGGACTCGCGTTGAGTGCGTAACGACGCGGCCGGCGTTGGCTGGATCACCCGTTTTCGCGGGTGACCGCAATTGGCGTTGAACGCTTCCGCGCCATCACGCGCGGCGTTTTTCCTGCTTGGTTTCCTTCGCTTCGCCCATCTCGGCGTCACCCGTGTCATCTTCCTTCGCCGGCGGCGGCAGTTGCATCACGACCGTCTGGTTCGGCGAGGCGATATCGATCCCCTCCTCCTGCAGGCGCATCTTCATGCGGCGATTGAACTCGCGCTGCACACCCCAGCGGCCGGAATCCGTGCAACGGATCTGGCCGACCAGCGTGGCCATCGAACCATCTACCTTGTCCACGCCCCACAGTTCGAGATCGCTGCGCATGAGCGGACGATAGGCATCCTCCTTGCGCATCTCGACTGCGATCTGCTTGAGGATCTCGCCAACGCGATCGGTGTCTTCCTTGTAGCCGATGCTGACGGATACCGCCGCATTGCCGACACCCCGGCTGGAATTGGTGATGGTCGTCACCGCGCTGAACGGGATGATATGCACCGAGCCGTCTCCGGCGCGGAGCCGGATGGTACGGATCGACAGATTCTCGACGACGCCGCTCAAACCTGACACGGCAACCGTGTCGCCCACCTGCACCGTGCTCTCCAGCAACAGGAACAGGCCGGTGATGACATCCTGCACCAGCTTCTGTGAACCGAAACCGATGGCGACGCCGAGAATGCCGGCGCCAGCCAGCAGCGGCGCGACATTGACGCCGATCTCGCTCAGCACCGTGAGCGCAATCACCGCGATGATCACGCCGAGCAGCGCCGTGCGCAGCATCGGCTGGAACGTGCGCAGCCGCGCCGCGCGGGCGAAGTGGCCATCGCGTGTCAGCGATGTCAGCTGACGCTCCATGACGGCATTGGTGCCCTCCCACACGATCGCGGCTGTCACGGCGGCGATGGCGACGGTGATGAAAGCCGAGACGACGCGGCTGCCGATCTGCCCGCCATAGAACCAGACGATCGCATTGACCCCCCAGACTTCCAGCAAGGCAACGAGGCCGATCACCGCAACAATCCCGGCGACGACTTTGCGCAACAGTGGCAGATAGCGATTGGCGCGGGCTTCGAGTCCCGGGAAACGCTTCAGCACATCCGGCCGGATGCGGAAGCCGCGATCGATCAGGCTGAGCAACATCATCGAGACGAGGCGGGTGATCAAAACGACAATCACGGTGCCGACGATATATTGCAGCAGCAGCGCGTAGCCGTTGCGGATGTTGAGCGCCCAGATCCCCCATGCAGCCATCACGACGACGATGCCGAATACATGCCAGAGACCGGCGAAACGATTGCGCATGCCGTTCAGGAAGCCGGTGGCGCCGACCGGCCCACGCAGCGCATCGGCGACAGGCTTGCGGCATTGCAGGATGATGACCACGACAAACAGATGCACGACCAGCATCAC
>NZ_JBIISY010000248.1:0-8382 GCF_044340795.1 Tardiphaga sp. | reverse complement strand
GACGACGATGCCGAATACATGCCAGAGACTGGCGAAACGATTGCGCATGCCGTTCAGGAAGCCGGTGGCGCCGACCGGCCCACGCAGCGCATCGGCGACAGGCTTGCGGCATTGCAGGATGATGACCACGACAAACAGATGCACGACCAGCATCACGAGCTTGATCAGCGCCAGATGCGCGGAACGATACAGGCCCATCATCAGGGCGACATTGGCGATCGCGATACCGGTGGCACCGACGGCAACGATGCGGCGGGTCCAGATTTCCAGATAGGCGGCGGTCTCTTCCTTGACGCGGAACAGAGCCAGCGGGCCGAACAGGGCGCGCATGCCGCAGATGATCGCACGCGCCACCACATAACTGTTCACGATCGCGAGGATCGCGAGACGCGTGGTGCCGGCATCGCCGATCTGGGTGCCGAGCAGCAGCGACACTGTGCCGGTGAAGACGAAGATCGGGATCAGTTCGAGCAACAAGCGGCCGATCACATAAGGCAGCCGCAGCAGCGATTGCCAGGCGCGCGTCAGGCTGCGCCGGCGGGTGTTGAGATTGGGCGCTTGCGTGACGTCGGCTGTCGACGATGGCGGATCGACGCTTTCAATGACGGCGGCAGGCGCACGCGCGACGAACGGGATGCGCGCCTCAAGTGCCGCCTGCGGCCGGCGCAACAGCCAGACGACGAGCCATTCGGCAGCGAGCGCACCGCCGAACACGACGACGAGTTTCCACGCGATGTCGAACAGCAGTTGATAGGTGTCGGGATCATTGGCCGCGTTCTTGAGCCAGTACCACAGGGCTGGAAAACGGGTCACCGACTGCACGGCCGTCGACACCTCGCGCGAGATGTCACCGAGTTGATCGGCGATCGTGACCAGCAATTGCGCGCCAAGGCTGTCGGCATCGAGCGGGATTGCGGGCTTCTTTTCGGGCTCCGCCGGCTTCGCCTGGGCGATCGCCTGCAGCGTGGTGATCATCTCCTTACGCTTGGCGTCGTCCTGCAGCGTGTCGAGTGCAGCCTTTGCCTGCTCTGGCGTCAGTGCAGGGGCGGCGGCAGCCGCCGGCGCATCGGCCTTCTGAGCCAGCGCGGGCGCGCAGAACGGCGCAGCGAACAGAAGACATAGCAATGCAAAAAGCGGGAGAGACTTCTTCGCCAAGACAGGCCCCTTGAGACGATCCGGAAACCGCCCTTTTCGCCTATTTCATGTGTCGGAAGTTTGGTTCCCGGACGTAAATCGGGTGAAAAACTGCCAAAGCACGGCAGAGATGCGCTGAGCGGGAAGCGTCAGATGTCTCGGCCCTCGACCTTCTCGGTCAGGCTTTTCACGAGTTCCGGCACCTTTTCGAGATGCGGATTGACGGCGAGCGCCTTGCGATAGGCTTCGAGCGCCCGTTTGTCGTCGCCGAATTCCTGCATGATCATGCCGAGGCCGGCCAATGCCCCGAAATGCCGGGGCTCGCGGGCCAGCACCTGCTCGATATCCTCGAGCGCGCGGGTGTAGTCGTTCTGCAAATAATACAGCGTTGCCCGTCGGTTCCAGCCTTCGATGTAGTCCGGCTTGAGCTTGACCACGGCGCTCAGCAGCTTCACCGATACGTCGATCTGCTTGGCATCCAGCGCGGTCTTGGCGCGGGTCATCAGCAATGCCGCAGTGTCGCTCGGGGTCTGTGCCCACTGCGCCCAGATTCGGCCTTCGACATGTTTGGCGCTGGCCTCATCCGGCGCAGCCTTCAGGGCGCCGAACAGGAAATCCAGACCGCGGATCTTGTCTGCGCCGATTTTCGGAAGCTTTTCAGGAGCTTGCGGGATGGCCTTGGGCGTCGCCGGCTCGACCGATTTGGGGTCCTTGACCTGCGCGAACGCAGGGCCGGCCGCCAGAAGGGCGGTCAGCATGAGGCCAAAACGGATGGTCCGGACTTGCGATGCCATGCGTGAAGTCTAGACACGAAAAAACGCGCTGCAAAGCGGCAGCGCGTCAAAGACCTGTGATATCGTGATGCCGGCCGGAAAAGATCCGGCCAAACAGCAACTTAGCCCTGGCGAGCTTTGAAGCGGCGCTGGGTCTTGTTGATCACGTAAACGCGGCCCTTGCGGCGGACCAGACGGTTGTCGCGGTGACGGGCACGCAGCGACTTCAACGAGTTACGGACTTTCATCGGTCAATCCTGAGTACTTGCGATCGTGACTTCAAAAGCCGTGCGTTGCAGGCCGCAAAATCAGCGAAAATGGGCTTTAACCCGCTGGCAGCCGAGCCGCCCGGGACCCGCGGTTTCTAGCCACCACCGATCCCACTGTCAATCCGAACGGGCAAAATCACGGCCGGTACGGACGACATTTGCAAGGCTTTGTCGCGCGAAACGTCAAATTCCGTGCGGCAGTACGGCGTCATTCCTGTGGCACGTTTGCGGTCTTCACGACACCGCTCCACTTCTTGATTTCCGTATCCACGAAGGTCGCGAATTCCGCCCCTGTTCGCTTGCCGGGCTCGACACCCTGCGTGGCGAACTTTTCCCGGGTCGCAGGCGACGCCAGGATGTCCTTCATGGCACCGACCAGCAGCTTGTAAGCCGGGGTCCCATCCCCCTGCGGCATGTACATGCCGAACCAGGACGTCGCCTCAAACCCCTTCACGCCGGCTTCGTCGAGGGTGGGCACATCGCGCAGTGACGCAGCACGCTGCAGGCTGGTCACTGCGAGCACGCGGATATTGCCGGCCTGCGCCGCGGGCAGCACCGTCGGCAGCGTGTCGAACATGATCGGGATATGGCCACCGATCAGATCGTTCATCGCCGGGGCAGCCCCCTTGTAAGGGATGTGCTCGATATTGACGCCGGCCATCTGCTCGAACAATTCGCCGGACAGATGATTGGCACCGCCGATGCCGGACGAGCCGAAGGATAGTTTGCCCGGCTGCTTCTTCGCCATCGCGATCAGTTCGGCCACAGTCTTCGCTGGAAAATCCTTCGACACGCACAAGGCATTCGGTGCCGTCGCGACAACGGCGATCGGCGAGAAATCTTTCAGTGTGTCGTATGGCAGACTCTTGCGCAGGCTCGGATTGATGACGTGATGCGTCGCCGTGATCAGCACCACGCTGCCATCGGCGGGTGACTTCGCCACCGCTTCCGAGCCGATGGTGCCGGATGCGCCCGGACGGTCTCGACCAAGGTGGTCACGCCGAGCCTGTCGCCGAGATATTGCGCGACGAAGCGTGCGAGAATGTCGGTCGTGCCGCCGGCCGGGAACGGCACGATGATCTTGATCTGATTGCCGGGAATGGTCTGCGCCTTCGCCGGTACGGCTGCGATGCAGGCGACGGCCAAAACGGCCAGCGCGCGTCTGGTGAGCAATGTCAATTCGTCCTCCAATATCGATCTTATTGAATGACGTGCGAGGCTAGCCGCACGTCATTGCGCAAAGCTGTCGTCTGAAATGGACGGAATTATAGAATCATCAGGCAGCGATCGGAAACTCGACCATGGCCTCGCCGGTTGCGACCTTTTCGTCGTTCTGGTTTTTCACAAGCACATCGATCAGCACCCAGCGCGACTTCTCCGTCACCTGCTTGGCCTTGATGATGCCGACGGGCCTGATCGTATCGCCCGGCTTCACCGGCTTGACCCAGCGTGTTTCAAGGCGCCGATGAATCGCGCCGGCCGGATAGGCCCAATCGGTCAGCATGCGGGTGATGAGCCCGAAATTGTTCATGCCATGCATGATGATCCCGCCGAAATTGGTCTTGCCGAACGAGTTCTTCATGTAGTCATCGTCGAGATGCAGCGGATTGTAGTCGAGCGACCCGTCGCAGAAGAGGCGTATCGACTCGCGCGAGACGGCGAAGCTGGGCCCATCGATGGTGTCGCCGGCGGAAAGAATATCAAAGCTCGTGGTCATGATGTGTCTCCTATCCGACTCTCACATCGGACGAATCGTCTGGCCGCGGCCAGAGCAGATGACGTCGCCGTGCTGATTGAAGAACACGTTGTCATGCACGACGAACAGCCGCTCGCGCTTGATGAACTTGTCGAGCGCTCGCGCCTGCAGCATGATGGTGTCGCCGGGTCGCGCTGGGATATTGTAGCTCCAGCTCTGGCCGGCATTCACGGTGCCAGGCGTGCGCATCCAATCATCCGTCGGCGTGCAGGAGAACATCAGCAGGATATGGATTGATGGCGGCGCGATCAGCCCGCCATAAGGCGACGCCTTCGCGTAAGCTTCATCGAAGTAAAGTGGATGGTCTTCGCCGACCGAGCGGCAATAGAGCTGGATTGCCTCCTTGGTCAGCACATAGGGCAGCGTTTTGCGGGGGACGCCGGGGATAATCTCGTCCCAGACTTTGCGTAAATTCGCGTCTTTCCAGAAATCAGTTTCAAAGGCGTCCGATTGCGCCATAGCGGCAACCTCCCATTATGTTCATCAGGCGAACTTTTTATTCATATTGCGAACTACTTTGATCAGATTTTTACCGACCTGCAAGTCGGGGCACTGAGAGGACTTGATACGTGGCTAAAGAGAGTGATGGATTTGTACGCGCGATTGCGCGTGGCTTTGCGACGGTGGAAGCATTGGGCAAGGCGCCCGGAAGGCACACGCTCTCCGAAGTGGCGGCCAGCGCGGGTCTCAGCCGCGCCACTGCACGGCGGATGCTCGCGACCCTGGTGGTGATGAAATACTGCGAAGTCGACGGCCGCTATTTCAGTCTGCGCCCGCGCGCGCTTGGCCTCGGTCTCTCCTATCTTAATGCACTGCCTTACTGGGGCTATGCGCAACGCGCGCTGGAAGATCTGCGCAACGAGACCGGTGAGTCCTGTGCACTCGCGGTGCTCGACGAGACCGAGATCGTCTATGCACTGCGCCTTCCCGCGCGCCGCATTCTCTCTGCCAATCTCGCCGTCGGCAGCCGCCTGCCCGCGCATGTCGTCTCGCTCGGCCGCGTGCTGCTCGCCGCGCTGCCGGACGACAAGCGCGCGGACTATCTTGCGACCACTGACTTCCAGCCGATCACCGCGCGCACCGTCACCGATCGCGCCAAATTCGAGAGAGAACTCGAGCGCGTGGATCGTGAAGGCTATGGCTGGGTCGACGGCGAACTCGATCCCGCCATCTGCGGCATCGCCGTGCCGGTACGCGACCATAACGGCCGCGTGGTGGCGGCGATCAGCGTCAATACGATTTCGGGCACGCTGAGCGAGGCGGAAGCGAAAGAGAAGTATCTCGTGCCACTGCGACGAACCGCGCAGGACATTCGCACACAGGCTTCGCAGGCGGGGTAGCGCTCATTGGTCGAAAGCGTTATCCGCCGGCCGAGTTCATCATGGAAACTCGGCGGCGGATGACACCGTGCTAACCGGTCCTGCGGCAAAGCATTTTCACGATCACCAGCAACGGCGTGGCCAGCATCATCCAGCTCAGTGCCCACCAGATGCCGTTTTCACCGACCAATGCAGCGAGCAAGCCGAACACGGTCGCTACCGCCAGAACAATCGGCCACAGCCATTGGCGCCGGAATGCGCTCATGCGGCGATCTCCGACACGGGTGACACGCTTCTGCGCCGTCGCCGCTTTGCCCACCACAAATACAATCCGCTGATCAGCACCACGATCGTCGCGACATCGAACAGTGCCCAGATGACCTTGAGCGGCAGACCGCCGTAGTCGCCGAAATGCAGCGGCTGCGACATGAACAGGGTCGTCGCATACCAAGGCATGTCGCGCACCGAGACCACCTGCCCTGTCGATGCATCAGCCAGGGCAGGCTTGAGGATGCGGCTGGTGATCGGCGTGTTGCCGGTGAGGAAAATCGCCACATGCGACGGCGTGGCAAAGGGCGTGCCCGGAAAGGCCACCGTCATCACATTCATGCCGGGGACGGCCTTGCGGACATCGCGCAGCACATCGTCAATGGGCGCGCGGCGTGTTGGGTCGGCTGCGGGCTTCGCCTGCGAGGCCATCTCGACGAGCTGGTTCGCCTGCCAAGCCAGCTCGATGGGCGCCGCCAGCGTGTTGATGACGCCGGTGAAGCTAACGACACTGAACCAAGCCAGCGTCACGATGCCGAGCAGATTGTGCAGGTCGAGCCATTTCAGCTGGCGGCCACCGCGATTACGGATCGCACCGAAATCGAGACGCCGCGTAAACGGCCCGTAGAGCACGACGCCGGACACGATCGCAACGACGAGCAGCAGGCCCATAAAGCCGAGAAACAGCGTACCGCCGATGCCTGTGAACAGGTCGAGATGCAGACGCAGCATGATGTAGAGAAGGCCCTCATTGGGCTGCGGAATCGCGATCTGCCGGCCGGTGCGGGTGTCGAATACCTGATAATGGAAATCGCCGGGATCGGTGATCATCGATGGCGCGGTCGGCACTTTCACGATGGGATGATCACGGTCGTAAAACAAATAGGGCACCACCTGCCCCGGACGCGCGGCCATCGCACGCGCGATCACGTCATCGATGGAAGCGGTGCCCGGCGCGTTGGTGGTGGCCTCCAGCCTGAGATCGGGGCCGAGTTCGTCCTTAAAGATCAGCGGCAGGCCGGTGATGCACAGCATCAGCGCGAAGACCGTGCAAACGAGGCTTGTCCAGCGATGTAGCCATGACCAGATGCGGATGGTGCGTGGAGTCATGACGGTACAGACGTCGCTGCCTGTCGTCGCCCGGCTTGACCGGGCGATCCAGTACACGCCGCTGCACCTGAGTTTACTAGGTCACCCGGTCGAGCCGGGTGACGACAAGTGACGCGGTGATGGGGCGCGGCGTGCATCACCAGCGATACCGCAATCCCGCCAGCACCGTGCGGCGATTGGCGTATTGGCAGTAGAAGCCCGACGAGCAGCTCGAATAGTATTCCTTGTCGAACAGGTTATTGACGTTGAGCGTCAACGTCGCGCCGTTGAGGCGGCGATAGAGGTTGCCGAGCTCGTATTTCAACGCAAGATCCGCCACCGTATAGGCCGCCGTGCGCAGCGTGTTGTAGTCGTCGCCGAAGGTGGAGCCGACATGGCGGGCGCCGGCGCCGATGGTGAAGCCCGCCGCCGGGCCGGTGCGGAATGTGTAGTTGGCCCAGGCTGAGCCGTAGAAGTCCGGCACCGCCTGCGGACGCATGCCGAGCAGCAGCGCATCGGTTGACTTCGTCACGCGGGTGTCGAGGAAGGTCAGCGCGCCGACCAGTTCGAGACTGTCGGTGACATTGCCACGCGCTTCCAGTTCGACGCCGGTGGAGCGGACCTCGCCCTGCTGGACGAAGAAGCCGGGCGTCGAGGACGGCGACTGCACGTTCTGCTGACGAATGTCGAACACTGCTGCAGTGAGCAGGATCGGCAGGAAGGTGGGCTGATATTTGACGCCGGCTTCATATTGCTCGCCGGTGGTGGGCACGAAAGGCAAGCCATTGGCGCTGACACCCGCCACCGGCTCGAACGATGTCGCATAGCTCACATAGGGCGCGACGCCGTTGTCGAACGTGTAGAGCAGGCCGGCACGATATGTGGTTTTGGCATCGGACTGGCTGGCTCGCGATGTCGCGAGGCGGTTGTCTGTGGTCTGGTCGGCCCAGTCGTGGCGCACACCGAAGGTGGCGCGCCAGCCGCCGAGGCTGATCTGGTCCTGCGCATACAGACCGGCCTGCGACAAGGTCTGGCCGTTGTTGATGAAGGTCGCAAAGGGGCCGACCGGCTGACCATAGACGGGATTGACCACGTCGAGCGCGGTGGCACCACCGATTTGGTAGAGCCAGTTGCTGCGCGTCTCCTGGTAATCGACACCGGTGACGAGCTTGTGCTGCAGGGCGCCGGTGCCGAAATCGAATTGCAGGCGGTTATCGGCGGCGAGGTTGCTCGCATCCTCCAGCGAGCGGATGCCCCAGCGCGGCAGCTGGCCGGTGGCCGGTGGCGGTCATCGGTGCATTCATCTGCAGCGACTGGAAGTCGGTCTGCACATGGCCATAACGCAGGGCCGAATACAGGCTCACCACGTCGTTCAGGCGTTTGTCGAACTGATAGCCGACGCCATATTGCTCGCGCTTGAAATGATCGAAAGCGGGATCGCCTACATTGAGCTTCGAATTCAGGTAAGGGCGATACTGGGCGGGCGCGAGCGACTTCGCATAGATCGAGTTGAAGTATCCGCCCTGCGGATCGTTCTGATAGTAGCTCTGGATGGTCAGGCGCGTGTCCATGTCCGGCGCCCAGGTGATGGCCGGTGCGACGGCGAAGCGCTGCTCGTCGACGCCGTCATAGCGCGTGCCGGACTGGCGGCCGATGGCGGTAAGGCTGTAGAGCCAGTGGCCGTCCTTATCCAGCTTGCCCTGGCTGGTGATGCCCGACTGGATGCGGCCATAGCTGCCGCCCTCGACTCGGAATTCATTGAAGGGCGTGGCACT
>NZ_JBIISY010000034.1:0-38816 GCF_044340795.1 Tardiphaga sp. | reverse complement strand
GAAGAAACGGCTGAAGCGCGGATGCGGCGGCGGCGCCAGCGCGGTAATGACATTGACGCTGCTGCCGTCATGCGACTTCACCTCCTCGCGCGAGGTGACGAGGCAGAATTCGATCATCGCATCGATGGCGCGGCGTGATCTTGCCGTCTGCTCCTGCGTCGGCAAACCGGTTTCCTCGAACGCCAGCAGCGCTTCGGTGAAGAAGGCATCGTAGTAAGCCGAGCGATGGCGGATCTGCACCGGCTCCCACATGGGCTCGGCGATCCCGGTCCAGGGCGGATTGATCAGCCTCCCGGCCGGCGACCGTGCAATGAAGATGCGGGCGAGCGTGAACAGCAGGGTCGAGTTTTTATAGCCACGGGCATTCAGCCCGGTGAGTGCCATCAGGAATTCACGGCCATGCATGTCGGGGTCGCCGATCAGGTTGAACGCCGCATAGGTCGGGATGAAGCCGTTCCTGTCGAACGACCCCAGCAGGTGCTTGCCGCAACTGCGGATGACTTCGTCGATCTCGCCGACTGATATGGATGCCCCGTTCGCCGGTGCCCTGGGCGGGGCCGGGTGCTGCAGATTCACGGTATCGAGCAACTCGGCTACTGGGCGACCGATGGCCTCCCAATCCGGTTTGGCGTTGTCCCGGGCAGCGGTCAGGGCATCCTGCAACGCCTTGAAGCGGGCGGGATCGCGCAATTCAGGCAGGCCGGCCCGCCGCAGCAGCGGCCGCAGGGCCGGGTTGCCGAGCGCCGTATTGTAGAATTTGATGATATGCGCGTCGCCGGTATCAGAGCGCCGGAGAATGGGATCGCAAAGATCGTAAAGGGTAGGTCCGTCCTTCTGGACGGTGAGCGCATCAAAGGCGGCGCGGGCCAGATAGGTCACAGTCATGAAGCATCTTTCGGTGCGACGTCCGCGCACATCTGGAAATTGACCGCCGCCAAATGCGCCGAAAACTCTGCCGACACCTGCAAGCCCTTGAAATCCAGCATGAATCGATCGGAAATTCAATTGTCGGGCGCGCGAGGCGGGTTCCGTTGCGTCAGTAACCCTGTCTTAAACGGAGCCCTTTACCCGTTGCTCCGTTGACCCTGACGGGTTAACAGCGGGTTCGCTGCGGTGCCGCAAATTGAGCGTATTTGATGCTCATTGGTCTGGCACCCCGTCAAACCTAGTCAGACGTCCACGCGACCAATTGGTTGCGCGTGAATGATGAGCAGGAAACCATCGTAATGACCGTAGGGCAGTTTCGCGTATCCCGACGCTCGATCACCCTGACCGTGGCTTTTGCCGGTTTGGTGTCGCTCGCGCTCGGTGCCCATGCCGCTCTGAACAAGCATGTGATGGAATCCGCGCGCGCTGCCGTCGGTCTTGAAACCACCCAGAGCATTCCGAACAGCTCGCGCTTGGCCCTAGTCATCGGTAATGGTCATTATCCCGATGCAGGCTCGCCGCTGCGCCAGCCGATCAATGATGCGCGCGCCGTGACCCATGCGCTGCGCCAGGATGGTTTCGACGTCGATGTCGTCGAGGATGCCACGCGCGATGACATGACCCGCGCAGTGGAGCGGCTGAAGAACAAGATCAAGCCCGACAGCACTGTGATGCTGTATTTCGGCGGCTATGGCGTGCAGGTCGGCCGCCAAAGCTTCATGATCCCCGTCGACGCCGCGATCTGGCGTGAGCGCGACGTGCGCCAGCAGGGCATGAGTGTCGAGGCCGTGCTGGACGTGATGAAGGAACGCGGTGCGCAGGCCAAGCTGGTGGTGCTCGATGCATCCCGCCGCAATCCGTATGAGCGCCGCTTCCGCGCCTATTCGCGCGGCCTCGCACCTATTGACGTGCCGGAGAAGGCGCTGATCCTCACTTCGGCGACGCCCGGCAAGGTTGCCGATGATGCCGCGGGCCAGAACAGTCTGCTCGCGACCGAGTTTCTGAAAAGCCTGAAGGCCAAGCCGGCCAGTGCAGAGGCCGTGTTCAGGAATACCCGGACTGCCGTCACCCGTGTTTCCGATGGTGATCAGGTCCCCGCCGTATCATCGTCGCTCGTTGACGAGGTGACGTTCGGCGCCGCTGCCACCACCGCTCGTGCTGGCAGCTAGAAGCGGGCGCTTTTTACTTACCTGTCGTCAGTGTCACCGGCCGCACCGGATCGCCTTCGCGCAGCAAGGCGCCAGCGCGTGCGACGACGATATCGCCTTCATTGAGGCCTTCGCGAACCTCCACCTGGCCGCCTGACAGCAGTCCGACTTCGACACGGCGCGTTTCGATCCGATGACGCCGCACGACCTGCACCACGGTGCCGCCTGAACTGTACAGGATCGCGGTGAGCGGCAATGCTATGCCGCAGCTTTCTCCGGTCTTGATCATGGCGCGCGCATAGGAATTGGTCATCAGCCTGCGCGGCAAATTGAGTCCGATCACCACCTGTCCAAGCTGGCTGTTCGGCTCAACCGAGGACGCAACGCGGCGGACCTTGGCATCGAGTTCGCCGATTCCGATTACCTTGACCTTGGCGGTCTGATCGACCTTGAGCTTCGGCAGGTCGCGCGTCGGCACCTGGCCGATAAAGTCGAACTCGCTGCGCGAGATGATGCTGAACAGCGCCTCACCGCGGCCGGAGGCGATCGATCCCACCACGGCGGTCGATGCGCTGACGAGGCCGGCCACGGTCGCCTGAAGCTGGACCGAGCTGCCGTCCGGTGACGTCAGCCTCGCGAGGATCTGGCCCGCGGTGACGGTCTCGCCGGCGTCGACCATCACTTCCGCGACTTTCATGCCGGGCCGGTCCGGGCGGATCGAAACCTCTTCGCGCGGCAGCAGCAAGCCCGCCACATCGACGATATCCGCGAAGCACTGCTTGGGTGCTGCCAGCACGGTCACCGCAGCGCCCTTGGCGATATCGGCCTCGTCAGCAGCAAAGCCCGGTGTTGTAGTCGAGCAGAGTGCGGTGGCGAGCAGGAGACGCTTCAACATGGCGGTCGACCGTTTCGTGAAGGGGAGGTGCAGCGCGATCATCGTTCAGCCTGTCCGTGCCCGTTTGGCGGATGCTCGCGATCCTCCTCGCCGCTCGACACCAGCAATTTGCGGCCAAAACGCCACGACAGATTGCCCACATCGTCCATCATCAGGAACATGGCCGGCACGAAGATCAGCGACAGCAGTGTCGAGAAGATCAGGCCGCCGATCACGGCCAGCGCCATTGGTGAGCGGAATTCGCCGCCCGCGCCCCATGCCAGTGCGGACGGCATCATGCCGGCGGCCATGGCGATGGTGGTCATCACGATGGGGCGCGCGCGCTTCATGCCGGCATCGATGATGGCGATCTCGCGCGGCTTGCCTTCGCGGATCGCTTCCACCGCGAACTCCACCAGCATGATGGCGTTCTTGGTCACGATGCCCATCAGCATCAGGATTCCGATCCAGACCGGGGTGGTCAGCTGCTTGCCCGTAACGAGCAGGGCCATGATCGCGCCGCCGATCGAGAGCGGCAGCGAGAACAGGATGGTGATCGGCTGCAGGAAGGTGCCGAACAGCAACACCAGCACCGCATAGACCATCATCAAGCCCGCCGAGATCGCGGTGGCAAAGCCGTCCGCAAGTTCGTTCAAGCTTTCGGCGTCGCCGGATTGCTTGACGCTGACATTCTTCGGCAGCGTCTTCATTACCGGGAGTTCGTAGATCTTCTTCAGTGCATCGCCGAGCGCGGCGGTGCCGACGAGGTCGGCTGCCACGGTCGCCTGACGTTCGCGGTCGTAGCGATTGATGCTGGTTGGTCCCTGATCGAGCTTGATATCGGCAACGACTGAGAGAGGAACACCGCCGCGTCCGCCGCCGATCGGTACACGGAGCTGCTCGAGCACCTGGATGTCTGACCTTGCGCTGTCTTCGAGCTGGACGCGGATCGGTACAAGACGGTCACCGGCGTCGAACTTGGCCAACGCGGGGCCGACATCGCCGATGGTCGCGACGCGGATGGTTTCCGATAGGCTCTCGGTGGAGACGCCAAGACGTGCGGCGAGATCGGCGCGCGGCTGGACCCGGAGTTCGGGACGATCGAGCGATGTTTCCGAGATCACATTGGCGATCTGCGGAATACGGCGCATCTGGGTCGCCAGCTCATTGGCGACGTTGCTGACGATGTTGATGTCGGGGCCGGTCACGACAAGTGAAATGGCGCGTAGACCATTTTCGTCGAGGAACCAGTACCGGATGTCGGGAACACTCTGCAGTTCCTCGCCGATCGCGAGCTCAAGCTCGCGCTGCGATGTCTTGCGGTCGCCTTTCGGTGTGTAATTGATGATCAGCGAGGCGCGACGGACTTCGGAGATGCCCGGCGGCACACGGCCACCGTCCACGAACACGCTCGTGATCTCAGGCCGCTTGCGCAGCCGCTGCACAATCTCTTCGGTGGTTTTTTCGGTGAAGGCGAGCTGCGATCCTGGTGGCAATTCCATCGCCATCAGGGAGCGTGCGGTGTCCTGCGCGGGCAGAAAGCCCTGCGGCAGCAGCTTGATGCTGAGGATCGACAGGGCAAACACGGCAATGCCGAACAGCACCGTCAGGTAATAGTGTTTCACCGACAATGTGACGAGCTTGTTATAGGCCCGAAGGACGCGTCCGGGTGGCGGATCGTCGTGCTTGTGGTCCTTCATGAAGTAGGCGGCCAGCACAGGCGTGACAAAGCGCGCCGCTAACAACGAGAAAAACACCTGCACCGATACAGTGATGCCGAACTGCTTGAAGAACTGGCCCGCGATGCCGGACATGAAGCTGGCCGGTGCGAAGATCGCGATGATGGTGAGGCTGATGGCGATCACGGCTAGGCCGATTTCGTCGGCGGCTTCCAGCGCGGCGCGATAGGGCGATTTTCCCATGCGCATGTGTCTGACGATGTTCTCGATCTCGACGATGGCGTCGTCGACGAGAATGCCGGTCGACAGCGTGATAGCCAGAAAACTTACGAGGTTGAGCGAGAAGCCGAGCATGTCCATCACCCAGAAGGCCGGGAAGATGGAAAGCGGCAGCGACACCGCGGCAATCACGGTCGCGCGCAGATCGCGCAGGAACAGGAAGACAACGATAACCGCGAGAGCAGCACCCTCGAACAGGGTGCTCATTGCAGCGTCGTAGTTCCCCTTTGTGAATTCCACCGACGTATCGATCAGCTTGAGATCAACGTCCGGGTAGGCGTCCTTCAACGAAGCAATGCGCTTCTGCACGGCTTCTGCGACGACCACGTCGCTGGCGCCCTTGGAGCGCTTGATGCCGAGCGCAACGACCGGTTCGCCATTGAGGCGCGCAAACGTGCGGCGATCTGCAATCGTATCGGTGACGGTGCCGAGATCTTCAAGCCGCACCTCGCCGCCGGAGGGCAGGCTGATCATGGTGCCCGCAAGTTCATTCAGGGTCTTGGCGCCAGCGAGGGTGCGGATCGCCTGATCGTTCTTGCCGATTTCGGCGCGGCCACCGGCGAGATCGACATTGGTGCCGCGCAGGCGGCGAGAGACATCGACCGCTGTCAGGCCCGCGGCCTGCAGCCGATCGGGATCGAGCGAAACGAGAATTTCGCGTTCGACACCGCCGATGCGCTCGACCTGCGCTACGCCGCGCACGCCTTGCAGCGCGCGTTTCACGACGTCATCGACGAACCAGGACAATTGCTCCGGCGTCTTGCCGGGCGAGATCGCTGCATAGGTGACGATCGGAAGGCCGATGACGTCCACGCGCTGGATCAGCGGCTCGTTGACGTTTTGCGGCAGGTTGGCGCGGACGCGGGTGACGGCGTCCTTGATGTCATTGAGCGCGCGATCGGTATTGGTTTCGAGCGCGAACTGAACGGTGGTCACCGACAGACCGTCCGTGATGGACGATGAAATATGCCGGACGCCTTCGACGCCCGAGACACCGTCCTCGATGGTCTTGGTGACCTGCGCCTCGAGCTCCGCCGGCGCTGCGCCGAACTGCGCCACCGCCACCGAGATCACGGGAATATCCGCGCTTGGCAGCCGCGTGATCGCCAGCTTGGTGAAACTCACCCAGCCGAGCAGAAGCAGGATGATGGAGAACACGACGGAGGGGAGCGGATGGCGGATCGACCATGCCGAGATATTCATTGCCATTTAGCGCACCCGCGAACGGTCGAGGTCGTCGACGAAGATGGTTCGAACTTTGTCACCGTCATGCAGCGACGTGCCGGCGTCGGCGACGACGATGTCGCCGACCTCGACACCTTCGAGAATTTCAGTGGAACTGTCGGAAACGAGACCGACCTTGACCCGTCGGGTCTCGATCACGTTGCCCTTCACCAGTTGTACGGTGAAGTGCTCGATGGCCGAGCGCGGGATGGCGACGCCGCAGCTGCGCCGGGCATCGATATTGGCGCGCGCGAACATGCCGACCTTGATGGAAGGATTGGGTGCGAGCGACAATCGGACATGGCCAAGCTGGGTCGCACGATCGATCTGTGGCGATACGACCCGGACCTTGCCGAAGACATCCGCATGGCCATCGCGGCTGATCCGGGCGGTGGCGCCGGGATTGAGCTTGAGGATGTGAATGCTCGGCACCTCGGCATCGAGTTCGAGCTCGTTATTGATGGCGATCTTGAACATCGGCCCGGCTTGCGGCGAGGCCGGCGCTCCAGCCTGGGTCTGCACGGTCGTGACAAGGCCGGCAGCGGGCGTGCGTAGCGGTACGGCATTGGGCCGTGCGTTGCTCGCCGAGGGCGGCGGGATCAGCCGTGCGAGTTCCTGGTTTTCGGTGACAAGGTCGCCTTCCTTGACGAGGACCTCCGAGACCCGTGATCCCTCGGTATCAACGCCGATCTGCGCCTCGCGCTTTGGCACCACAAAGCCTGTGACGCGCACCTGGTCGGAGAAGCAGGCATTGGTTGCCTTGGCAACTGTCACGACCGCCCCATCGGGCGATGCGCCGGGGGCGGGATCAGCGGCAACGGCCGCCGTCGCCAGCGACAGGAGGGCAAGGGCCGGGGCGAAGCGGGCAGAGGCCTTCATTGTCAAATGAGTCCACATGGCATGGCAGGGCACCGGTCAATGCGCGGCGCGGCGGCAGGGTGGGGCGATCCTATACGGGATGTGGGGGATCGCCAAAGCAAACAGCGCTCCGTGAAGTTCGGAACGCTGTCATGCGGCAATCCGCTGCGGCAATGTGAACCTCACCGCATTACTGGGTCGAGGCGGTTGCCTTATTGGCCATGTTCACCACCTGGACACGGCGATTGGTCGGGTCGGTCGGTGCGAGACCGCTCTTCGGCTTGGTCTTGCCATAGCCGACGGTGACGAGATCCGCACCGGCAATGCCGAAACGATCGACGAGGTAACGCTTGATGGAATCCGCGCGGCGCTCGGAGAGTTCCTGGTTGTACTCGTCGCCACCGACAGCGTCGGTGTGACCGGCGACAACGAATGTCGATCCCTTCAGATCGGGGCTGCTCAGCGCCTTGCCGAGCGCCTGCACCGACTGCATGGAGCGCTTGCTGATATTGGCGGAGTTGTAATCGAAGTTGATCTCAAGATCGATCGCCGGCTTGCTCTCGGCGATGGTGGCGATCTGTTCGCGCTCGCCCATCGACAGCGATCGGGTGCTGCGATTGCGAAGGGAGTCCATGAACTTGCCTTCGGCAGCGTTCACGGCGGGCTCGGCCGGGGGCGCCATCGAGAGGCCGCGGGTCAGCGGCTTCTTCGGTGCGAGTGCGCGGAGGATCTGGTCAGAGGTGACATCTTCGGCTGCGATCACGGCGCCGGCGGTGAAAGTGAGGGCCGCGCCTGCGACGAAGGCTGCGCGAATAACGTTGACGCTAAAGCGCGTGGACGATGTCAGCATGGAAGCACCCCTTATTTCTGATCGCGCAACAGGCGCGTGCTCAATCCAAAGTCGTTTCCTGGCCGGCGGGAGGGATCGGTGTCCGGCTCGTGTTCAATAGTGTCGATCTGCGCGACACCGGTTCAAATTCATTTTGGCAAAAATGTGTATCGCCCGGTTGATGACCGGCAGCACCGTCTCAACGCACGCCGTAGCTCGCGAACTCCTTGACGATATCCGGATCCATGGCCTTGGCATTGTTGACGTCCAGGTCGCCTTCGGCGGTCTGGCCGAGACGCTGTTTGGCAATGCCGCGGCCATAGAGCGAGGATGTCAGCTGCGGATTGATCTTCAGCGCGGCGTCGAAATCGGTGATGGCATTCTTGCTTTGGCCATTCTTCAGGTTGACCAGACCGCGGCTATCCAGCGCATCCACGAAGTTCGGTCGCAGGCGCAGCGCCTCGTTGCAGTCTTTCAGGGCGCCGGCGAGGTCGCTGGTCACGGCTCGGACCCAGCAGCGGTTGTTATAGGCTTCGACATCCTTGGGGCTGAGCTTGATTGTGGCGTCGAAATCCTTCAGCGCGGCGGAATAGGCGCCTTTGCTGGCATAAACCTGGCCGCGCCGATACAGCGCGCCGACGTCTTCGCCATTCTCGGTGATCTTGCTGTTGAGCGATTTCACGGTGGGATCGTCAGCCAGCGCGAGCAGGATCTTGTTTTCGTCACGCGGTGCTTCGGCTGCCGGCGGCGCAACGGGTGCGACCGCGGGAGCGGGGGCTGGCGTCGGGGCGGGTGCCGGAGTGGCCGGCTGCGGGGCGGGCGCGGGAGTGACCGCGGCCTGCTTGGCCGGTGCAGGCGCCGCGGGTTCCGGGCGTGGTGCAGGCGCTGCCGGAGCGGGGGCAGGCGCTGCTGCAATGGCCGCCGACGACGGGCGCGAACCCGGGATAAAGGCAAAATCCTCCGCCAGCGACGAGGAAATCCATGGCACCTGCTCGCTGCGCGAGGCGCGCGTGACGCTGACCCGGGTGCGGTTCAGGGTCTGCTCGGCGGTCAGATCCGGAACCTTGATCTCCTTGAGCAGCTCGGTGGCAAACAGGCTGCGATCTGTGCCGGCATCGCTGACGACGGAGCTCAGGGCGGCGGAATACATCACCAGCGTATTGCTGGGCGCGATCACTGGCGCCAGGCCTGCGGAAAAGCTGCGGAACCGGCGTTCGAAGGGATTGCGGCGTGACGCATCCAGTAGCGCGATCTTCACACCGGCGCCGCGACCATTGAGTTCGTTGAGCACCGTCTCGAGGCTGAAGCCGTCACGGCGAACGTCGGCCTCGGTCCAGATCTGGGCGTCCACGGGGATCATGTAGCTCTGGCGCGACGACTGGATGCCGTAACCGCTGAAGAATACCAGTGCTACCGTGCCCGGCGACACCTTGCCGTAAAACTTCTCGAGTGCGCGGCGCATGCCATCGCCACCGAGATTCTCGCCGGTTTCGACTTCGAAACCATCTCGTTTCAGCTCGGCCGCAATGTCGCGGGCATCGTTGATCGGTTCCTTGAGCGGTGCTTCGGCATCGGGATACTTGGCGTTGCCGATCACCAGCGCGATCCGCGGGGCGCGATCTTCGGCGGCTGTGGCCTGCCAGACCGGTGTAGCGGAAAAGGTCAGCAAGGCGATCAGCGCAATTCGAATCTTCATAATGAGCCGGTCCAACACCAAAAGACGCGGCAACGAGCCCCGCGCCGTGGCGACTTTAGTCCACGCCATACGTATTATCAAACCATGCCCCTTATGGCTGTCAACGCACTGAATGCCGTCGCGCTGCAACGGGATTTATCGCGCATGACGCCTTCATGAAGGTGGTCGTTCCGGCGGCTGGAACGGTTTGATTTTTCCGGGTGAAGCTGGCTTGGTGGCGGCAAGAACAGAAACGCGGGACAACGCCTATGACGCCAGCCTATGAGATCTACGCCATCCGCTACGCCACCATGACGCCGCGGACACCGGCGATGAACTATCTGTCGCCCGATCCGCATGAGACCACGGCGGCCGATCTCGACTACTTTGTCTGGCTCATTCGCGGCGATGGTCGCGATATTCTCGTCGATACCGGATTCAACGAAGCTGCGTCGAAAGAACGCAATCGGACACTCGACATCAATCCCGTCGATGCACTGGCGCAATTTGGCGTGGCGGCGGAAACGATCCGCGACGTCGTCATCACGCATCTGCACTATGACCATGCCGGCAATCTCGATCGGTTTCCGAAGGCGCGCTTCCATTTGCAGGATCGCGAGATGGCCTATGCCACGGGCCGCTGTATGTGCAACGGCCTGCTGCGGCACCCTTTCTCGGCCGAAGACGTCACCCTGATGGTCCGCCATGTCTATAGCGAGCGGGTCACCTTCCATAACGGCGACGGAGAGGTCGCCCCTGGCATCACGTTGCATCGCGTCGGCGGTCATTCGGACGGCCTGCAGGTCGTCCGTGTCGAGACCGACCGGGGGCCGGTGGTACTGGCCTCTGACGCCTCGCATTATTACGGCAACATGCAGCGTCGCAGCCCGTTTCCGATCATCTACAATCTCGGCGACATGGTTGATGGCTGGCTGACCTGCGAGCGTCTTGCCGGCCATCCCGACCGCATCATCCCCGGTCACGATCCTTTGGTGCGGGAGCTTTATCCGCGCGTGGACGGCAGGGCGGATGCCTATGCGTTGCACCGGCCGCCGGTGCGCTCTTTCACAAAGGACTAGGCGTCAATAGGCGCCGGCTTTCTCCGCGTTCCGTGCCTGGACAAGGTCGAGACTCTGCTCGATCTTGTCGAGCGCGCGGGCGAACTCACTGCGCTCCTGCGCCGTCAGGCAGGAGAGGATGTCCCGCTCTTTCGACAAAAGGCGCGGGATCAACTCGTCATAGAGCGTCTTGCCCTTACCCGAGAGCCGCAGTTCAAAGGCCCTGCGGTCGTCGCTGTTCTCCACCCGCTCGATCAATTCACGCTCCAGAAGCGCCGTGACAGCGCGGCTGATGGTCGATTTATGCGTCCGCGTGCATTGCGCGATGAACTGTGCGCTGCAGGCATCGTCGCGAAAGCCGAGTGTCGCCACCACCCGCCATTCCGGGATGTCGAGGCCGTAACGCTCCTGATACTCCTCCGACAACGCGTTGCTGACCTCGGCGGCCAGTCGGTTGAGCCGGAACGGGACGAAGCGAAACAGATCGAACTCAGCCATGAGGTTGCAAGTCTTCGGTTGACGTCACCCGCAGGTCGGCGTTTAGATGGTTGCAAGTGAGACTATCTTAGCGGGCGCGCGATCGGTTGACCAGACCGGCGAGGCCAGACCCGCACGGGGCAGGAACCGATCAGGAAAGCGACCGATGGCGCAACAGGCCCGTCAGTTCAGCTATCGCCGCCATGCCGATCAGGCACGGGCCTCGCAGGATGCCGCGCATCATCCGGTGGTGGTCGTGGGCGCCGGCCCGGTGGGCCTGTCGCTGGTCATTGATCTCGCGCTGCGTGGCCAGAAGGTGGTCCTGCTCGATGATGCCGATCGGATCGGCGACGGATCCCGCGCCATCTGCTTTTCCAAACGTTCGCTCGAATACTGGGATCGTCTCGGTGTCGCTGAACGCATGACCAACAAGGGTGTGGTGTGGAAGGTCGGCAAGATCTTTCTCGGCCCGGAGATGTTGTACCAGTTCGATCTCCAGCCCGAGTCCGGTCACAAGATGCCGGCCTTCATCAACCTCCAGCAATATTACGCCGAGGCCTTTCTCGTCGACCGCGCGCTGACATTGCCCGGGATCGACCTGCGCTGGCGTAACAAGGTGACAGGGCTGGTTCAGGGCAACGATCATGTCGAACTCACCATCGATACGCCCGATGGTCCCTACAAGCTGCGTGCCTCGTATGTCGCGGCATGCGACGGTGCGCGTTCGGCGCTGCGCGGCATGGTCGGTGCGGACTTCGAAGGCGAAGTGTTTGAGGACCAGTTCCTGATCGCGGATGTGAAGATGACCGCAGAGTTTCCGACCGAACGCTGGTTCTGGTTCGATCCGCCATTCCATTCCGGTCAGTCGGCGCTGTTGCATCGTCAGCCCGACGACGTCTGGCGCATCGATTTACAACTCGGGCCGGACGCCGATCCCGCCGAGGAGCGACGGCCGGAGAGGGTGCGGCCGCGCATCGCCCGCATGCTCGGTCACGACGATTTCGATTTCGAATGGATCTCGGTCTACAAATTCCAGTGTCGGCGGATGCGCCGCTTTGTCCATGAGCGCGTGATCTTCGCTGGGGATGCCGCGCACCAGGTATCGCCCTTCGGGGCGCGCGGCGCCAATTCCGGCCTGGAGGATGCGGAAAACCTCGCCTGGAAACTGGCGCTGATCCTCCGCGGCGAGGCGCCGGCATCGCTGCTGGCAAGCTATGATGCAGAGCGCGGCCCGGCTGCGGACGAAAATATCCGTGCCTCGACCCATGCAACGGATTTCATCGCGCCGCATTCGAAGCAGGAAAGCCGTTTGCGTCAGGCGGTGCTGTCGCTTGCCAAGGAAGCGGATTTCGCCAAACGCATGGTGAATGGCGGACGGCTGTCGGTACCTTCAGTCTACCAGACGCCGCTTTCGACCGCGGATAGCGATGTGTGGTCGAGCGGACCGTCGCCCGGTGCGCATATGCCGGATGCATCGCTCGTCACCGATGACGGGACGCTTGTCTTTCTGTCGGAGTGCTTCGCGCAGGCCGGACGCGGCTTCGCGCTGCTGCATGCAGACAGCGCCGCGATCGTGGTACCGGACGGCGTGGCCCGCATTTCCATCGGCGACGATGCGCAATTACGTGACGAAGCAGGGTTGTTTAGGGCACGCTACGGTGATGATGCAGGTGCGGCCTATCTGCTGCGGCCCGACGGCTATGTCGCCGCGCGCTTCCGTCATCCGACACCCGAAGCGGTCGCAGCAGCCCACGCGCGCGCCAGCGGCAGAGCGTGAGGAATGATGATGACTCTCTCCACGCAATCGAACTTCAGTAATCCCGACGCGGCCTATCGCCGTATCGTCGAGGCACATCGCGGGTTTGGTGACGAGCAGAGCGCCGCGCTCGATGCCGCGCTGGTGCTGATCCTCGCCAATCACATCGGTGACATCGCCGTGCTCGATGATGCCATTGCCCTCGCGAAACGCCGGCTGCCTGACCCGCGCGCCGGCGAGACAACCTGAATTCTGCAAGCTGCAAGGATATCGAAGATGGCAAAAGGTTTCGCATCCACCACCGATATGGGCGAGAAGAAGATCACCTTTTCGGAAATCGGCCCCGATCTCTACGCCTTCACCGCCGAGGGTGATCCGAATTCGGCGGTCATTGTCGGCGATGACGGATGCATCGTGTTCGACGCACAGGCGACCCCGGCGCTCGCAAACAAGGTGATCGAGCGTGTTCGCACCGTCACCGACAAGCCGATCAAATATGTGGTTTTGTCGCATTATCACGCCGTGCGCGTGCTCGGCGCGTCGGCCTTCGAGGCGCAGGGCGTGGTTGCCTCGCAGGAAACCCATCGTCTGGTGCAGGAGCGCGGCCAGCAGGACTGGGATTCGGAGTTTGGTCGTTTCCCGCGCCTTTTCCAGGGCTCCGAAAGCATTCCGGGGCTCACCTGGCCGACGCTGACCTTCGAGGGCGAGATGTCGATCTATCTCGGCAAGCGCGAAGTGCGACTGATGCAGCTTGGCGCCGGCCACACATCCGGTGATATCGTCGCATGGGTGCCGGATGCGGAGGTGATGTTCTCCGGCGATCTCATCGAATATCATTCCGCCTGCTATTGCGGCGATGCGTGGCTGCGCGAATGGCCATCCACGCTGGACGAAATTCGCAGTTTCAATCCCAAAGCCATTGCACCGGGGCGTGGCGATGCGCTGAAGGGGTTGGAAACCACGCGCGAAGCCATCGCCATGACGCGCGATTTCGTGACGTCGCTCTATGGCGCAGCCGAGATCTCGGTCGCCCGCGGCCGTAGCCTCAAGGAGAGCATGGCTGCGACGCGCGAAGTCATGGACAAGAAGTTCGGAAGCTTTGCGATCTACGAGCACTGCCTGCCGTTCAACGTCTCGCGTGCCTATGACGAAGCGTCGGGCATTGAAGATCCGGTGATCTGGACTGACAAGCGCGACCGCGAAATGTGGGCCGCCCTGCAGGGAGATTGAGCCATGAATATCAATACCGCTCCTGACAAGATCAGCCGTGCCTCGGGTCAAGTCACCCCCGGCTACATGTCCGGTTCCGGAAATTCCTTCGAGACCGAAGCTCTTCCGGGCGCCCTGCCGATGGGGCGCAACTCGCCGCAGCGCTGTGCTTACGGCCTCTATGCGGAGCAGCTGTCGGGTTCGCCTTTCACCGCGCCGCGCGGCACCAACGAGCGTTCCTGGCTCTATCGCATCCGTCCGTCGGTCAAGCATTCCGGCCGTTTCACCAAGGTCGATCGCCAGCATTGGCGCACCGCGCCTTGCCACGAGAATGATCTGCCCATCGCGCAACTGCGATGGGATCCGCTGCCCATGCCGGGCGAAAAGCTCACTTTCGTTCAGGGCATCCACACCATGACGACGGCGGGCGATGCCGGCTCCCAGGCCGGCATGGCGGCGCATGTCTATCTGATCACTGCATCCATGGTGGATCAGCATTTCTACAATGCCGATGGCGAACTGATGTTCGTGTTGCAACAGGGACGGCTGCTGCTGGTCACCGAATTCGGCCGCATTGATGCCGAGCCCGGGGAAATCGTGGTCATCCCGCGCGGCGTCAAGTTCCGGGTCGAGCTGCCCGACGGCCCGGCACGCGGCTATCTCTGCGAAAACTATGGCGGCGCCTTCACGCTGCCGGAGCGCGGCCCGATCGGCGCCAACTGCCTAGCCAATGCACGGGATTTCCTGACGCCGGTGGCGTCCTATGAGGACAAGGACACGCCGACCGAGCTCTATGTGAAATGGGGCGGCGAGATGTATGTCACGAAGCTCGGCCATTCGCCCATCGATGTGGTCGCCTGGCACGGCAACTACGCGCCCTACAAATACGACCTGCGCTCGTTCTCGCCGATCGGTGCCATCGGCTTCGATCATCCCGATCCGTCGATCTTCACGGTGCTCACCTCGCCATCGGAAACAGCAGGCACGGCAAATATCGATTTCGTGATCTTTCCGGAGCGCTGGATGGTGGGTGAAAACACCTTCCGCCCGCCGTGGTATCACATGAACATCATGTCCGAGTTCATGGGGCTGATCTACGGCGTCTACGATGCCAAGCCGCAGGGATTCGTACCGGGCGGCATCAGCCTGCACAATATGATGCTGCCTCACGGACCGGATCGCGAGGCGTTCGATCACGCTAGCAATGGCGAGCTGAAGCCGGTGAAGCTCACGGGCACCATGGCCTTCATGTTCGAGACGCGTTTCCCACAGCGGGTTACGGACTATGCGGCAACGACGCCGGCGCTGCAAAGTGACTATGCGGATTGCTGGAACGGCCTGGAGAAGCGATTCGATCCGAACAAGCGGTGATGCCGTCTATCGAAGTACCTTCAGCGGGAGCTTGCTGGTCTCTTTCAATCGATCCAGCACGATCGATGAGCGCACGTGCGCGACGCTCTGATGCGGCATCAGTACGTCATTGACGAGATCCGACAGCCCCTTGAGGTCGCGCAGGACGGCCTTCAGCACATAGTCGGCATCGCCGGTCAGTGAGTAGGCCTCCTGGATCTCGTCTACCCGCTGCACCAGCGCGCGAAACTTTTTCGCATTGTCAGGCGAGTGAGTGGCAAGTGTCACCTGGATGAAGGCGACCACGCTAAAGCCGAGCGCCTCCGGCGCGAGGTCGGCGTGATAGCCGGATATGACCTTCTCATCCTCCAATCGCATCCGTCGCCGCGAGCATTGCGAGGCAGACAGGCCCACGCTGTCGGCGAGCTGCTGGTTGGTCAGCCGGCCATCCTCCTGCAGCGCCGCCAGCATCTTCAGGTCGAAAGAATCCACCTCAATCATGCGCGAAATGCTCCTGCGATGCACGGATCGTGCATGATCATGACATTTCGCAGTCCGGATTGCACGCACCTTGCACGCCCGGCGCCCCAGACTGTTCCCCAAGCAACATATGCTCGCATCAGATCAGGGAGAACACGATGGGTCCGTTTCCGCACGACGCACCGGCCGCCACGATTTCGGCCGACAACCCGATGGGTACTGACGGTTTCGAATTCGTTGAATATGCACACCCCAATCCTGAGCAGCTGCATGCGCTGTTCAGGCTGATGGGCTATGTGCCCGTTGCGAAGCACAAAACCAGAAAGATCACGGTTTATCGCCAGGGCGACATCAACTATCTCGTCAATGAAGAGCCAGGCACCCATGGCTTCAATTTTGTGGCTGCGCACGGTCCCTGTGCGCCCTCCATGGCGTTTCGCGTCGTCGATGCTCATAAGGCCTATGAGAGCGCAATCGCGCTCGGTGCGGAGCCGGCCGATGTGAGTGCTTCCGGGAAGACTCTCGATGTCCCGGCCATCAAGGGGATCGGCGGCAGCCTGCTCTATTTTGTGGATCGCTATGGCGCCAAGGGCTCGGCCTATGACCTTGAATTCGACTGGTTGGGTGCCAGCAATCCGCGCCCCGTCGGGGCTGGCCTGTTCTATCTCGATCATCTCACGCACAATGTCCATCGTGGCCGCATGGATGTGTGGACCGGCTTCTATGAGAGGCTGTTCAACTTTCGCCAGATCCGCTTCTTCGACATTGAAGGTCGTGCCTCGGGCCTGTTCTCGCGGGCGCTGACCAGCCCGGACGGCAAGATCCGTATTCCGATCAACGAAGATGCCGGCGATAGCGGACAGATCGAGGAATATCTCAACACGTATCACGGTGAAGGCATCCAGCACATCGCGTGCGGGGTGACGGATATCTACACCACCATCGAGCGACTGCGTGCCGATGGGCTGCCCTTCATGCCATCGCCGCCGGAAACCTATTTCGAGAGGATCGACGTCCGCTTGCCGAAGCATGGCGAGGACGTGCCGCGGCTGCAGCGCAATGGCATCCTGATCGATGGCGAAGGTGTGGTCGAGGGCGGCGAGACGAAAGTGTTGTTGCAGATATTCTCGGCCAACGCCATCGGCCCGATCTTCTTCGAATTCATCCAGCGCAAGGGCGACGATGGCTTTGGCGAGGGCAACTTCAAGGCGCTGTTCGAATCCATCGAGGAAGACCAGATCCGCCGCGGCGTGCTGAATGTGGCGGACAAGAGCGCGGCGTAGACTTACGCCGCTTTCCTGGCGTCCAGCCCGGAATAAACGGCGCGCTCGAAATCCGAAAACACCCCAAGGCAGGTGCGGTCCGCAAAGGGCAGCACCTGCATCAGGATCACGCCAGTGACATCCCGTACGGGATCGATCCAGTAATAGGTATTGGCGAGCCCGGCCCACGCCAGACTGCCGGCACTGCGGCCTTCGGGCGTCGCGGCCATGTTGATCACGAAACTCAGGCCGTGCTTCTTTTCGATGCCTGGGCAGAGCTCCGCGTCATTGGTGACCGCCGGCAATGCCGACAGCATCGGCGTGACATGGAGGTCGCCGATGTGGTTCTCGCTCATGAGCGCGACCGTTTCCGGCTGCAGCAGGCGATGGCCGTTGCCCATTCCCTTGTTGAGCATCATCCGCGTGAACTTGATGTAGTCCGGTGCAGTGCCATAGAGGCCGCCGCCACCCGCGAAGAATTCGGGATCTTGCCTGATCTCGAAATCGATCGGCGCGAGCGTGGCGTTGGCATGGCGCCGGTGCACTTTCACCAGCCGCTCCCGTTGCGCGTCGCCGATCCGGAAAGCGGTGTCAGACATCCCGAGCGGATCGAGGATGTGTTCCCGGAAATAGACGTCGAGCCGTTGCCCGCTGGCCGCTTCCACGGCTTTGCCGACAAAGTCGATATTGGTGCCATATTCCCAGCGGGTACCGGGGTCGGTCATGATCGGCACCCGCATCGCCGCGTTGAGACCGGTGCGAAACACCGGCGTGCCGGTCTTTTCCAGCCAGCGCCCCATATCGGCATTCATCATGTCGTAGCAGAAGCCGGCCGTGTGGGTGAGGAGCTGCCGCAAGGTGATCGGGCGCCGCGCCGGGCGCAGCTGTGGTTCGCCGCCGGCGTCGAAGCCCTCCAGCACCTGAATGGCCGACAGGTCGGGCAGCACATCGCCGATGGGGGCATCCAGCGACAGTTGGCCGCGCTCGACCAGCCGCATCGCAGCCGTTCCAGTGATCGCCTTGGTCATGGACGCGATCCAGAACACGCTGTCCGTCGTCATGACAGCGTCCTTGCCGATATCGCGTTTGCCGAATGCGCCCTGATAGATCACCTCATCGCTGGTCGCAGCCATCACGACTGCGCCCGGAATGGCGCCGCTGTCGCAGGCCTGCTGAATGATCGGATCGATGTCGGCGCTGGATCGCATGGACGTTCCTCGCAGTTCTTGTCGCGGTTTTCATCATGCTACCGGCTTTCCGGTGTCGTGCGGAAGCCGGTGATCTCCTGGAAGTGATTAAAAGTCGCTGGTGTTGGTGCTTCGTCGTGCCCATTTGCATTTTGTGGCGATCCGGTAGTCCCCCACCGGAACAAAACCGGCGCGTCCCGGTTCAGAATTCCATCTGAACGTGAATACGCTTCCCGACACTAACGAGTATGTCAGTTGCAGCGCTGGGCTGCGGAGTACGACCGATGATTGCGAATTGGACCGAGTGGAAGCAGTATCCCCGCGCGTCGCGCGGCGAGACTATCGAGGCTCCGATCGGTGCGGGGCTCTTTGAGGTCCGGGTCGCCCAGACGGGAGCATTGTTCGCTTTCGAGGCGACCGACAATCTGGCGCAGGCGCTGGCCAAGATTTCTGCACCGCCGAAATCTTTCATTTCCTGGTTCGGGCGCCGCGATGCGGCGATGCTGCCTGATCTGGAATATCGGACCTTCCCAACCTCCAGCCGCGCGACTGCTAAGATTGCTTTCGAGCGGATGATCGACCGCCGCGAAGCCTATATGCGCGGCGCGGCCTGATGCTGCGAGATCTGTCGCAGCGATAGCTGCCATTCGCCGCGAGCAGGCAATCGGGCCTGTACTCCCGCATTGTTCCGCGGCTATACGTCCGCGATACTTCTGCAGGAGAATAGCCCATGTCATCGACCGCATCCTCACTTGCCGCCCGCCTGAAAGACCCGTCGCTGCTGCGCGACAAATGCTACATTGATGGCGCGTGGGTCGGCACTGGCGCAACCGCGGTGACCAATCCTGTCAACATGGTCGAGATCGCCAAGGTGCCTAGCCTGGGCGCCAAGGAAACCACCCAGGCCGTCGAGGCTGCCGAAAAGGCGTTCCCCGCCTGGGCCAAGTTCACCGCCAAGCAGCGCTCTAATATCCTGCGCAAGTGGTTCGAACTGATCATCGCCAATCGAGAAGACCTCGCGCTGATCCTCACCTCTGAGCAGGGCAAGCCGCTGGCCGAAGCACTGGGCGAGGTTGATATCGGTGCGGCCTATATCGAATTCTTCGCGGAGGAAGCCCGCCGCGTTTACGGCGAAACCATTCCGACCCAGCGCGCCGACTCGCGCCTGCTCGCCATCAAGCAGCCGATCGGTGTGTGCGGCGCCATTACGCCGTGGAATTTCCCGAATTCGATGATCACCCGCAAGGTGTCGCCGGCGCTCGCCGCAGGCTGCACGGTGGTGCTCAAGCCCGCCAACGAGACGCCACTGTCGGCGCTGGCGCTGGCCGAACTGGCCGAACGTGCGGGCGTGCCGAAGGGCGTGCTCAACATCATTACCGGCAAGGCCTCCGAGATCGGCCTCGTCCTGTGCGAGCATCCGGCCGTACGCTTCGTCGGCTTCACCGGTTCGACTGAAGTCGGCAAGATCCTCTACAAGCAGGCTTCGGTCGGCGTGAAGAAGCTCGGCCTCGAACTCGGCGGCAATGCGCCCTTTGTGGTGTTCGACGATGCCGATATCGATGCTGCCGTCGAAGGTGCGATCGTGTCGAAGTATCGCAACATGGGCCAGACCTGCGTTTGTGCCAACCGTCTCTACGCGCAGGACGGTATCTACGACCAGTTCGTGGAGAAGCTGTCCAAGAAGGTCGCTGCGATGAAGATCGGTGACGGCACCGAGCAGGGCGTCACCCAGGGGCCACTGATCAACATGGAGTCGGTCGAGAAGGTCGAGCGTCACATTGCCGATGCGGTCAAGGGCGGCGCCAAGGTTGTCACCGGTGGTAAGCGTCATGCACTGGGTGGCACCTTCTTCGAGCCGACCGTGCTGGCCAATGTGAAGCCGGACGCGATCGTCGCGCAGGAAGAAACTTTTGGTCCGCTGGCACCGGTGTTCCGCTTCAAGGACGAAGCCGATGTCATCGCCATGTGCAATGCCTCGCCATTCGGTCTGGCGTCCTACTTCTACTCGCGCGATCTCGGCCGCGTCTGGCGTGTGGCCGAGGCTCTCGAGTCCGGCATGGTGGGCGTGAATACTGGCCTGATCACCACGGAAGTCGCGCCATTCGGCGGCGTGAAAGAATCCGGTCTTGGCCGCGAAGGCTCGCGCCACGGCATGGAAGAATATGTCGAGATCAAATACATCATGATGTCGGGTATCTGATACCGCATCTTGCGTCAGGCGTTGCAAAATGGCCGGGCTTTGCCCGGCCATTTTCATTTCGCTTCGGGAACGTCTCTGCATGTCGGTGATTGCAGTCGGGCGTGGCCATGCCATCAGAAATTGTGTAGGCTATCGCAAGCACTGGCGCGGGCCCTTCGGTAATGGGAGCATCATTTGCAAAAACCGAGAGATCTCGATGGCAATGACACGCGCGTAAAGTCGGATGAGACGGCCAGCACGAATCTGGCCGAGGTCGGCCGGCATCTGCTCGCCCGCGCGCATCAGATACTTGCCGAGAGCGACAAGCGGCTGCGATCGTCGGACACGACGGGGCAGGGAGGCCCGCTTCGCATCGGGATCAGCAGCATGTTGCTGAATTTCCTCGTCGATCATCCCGCCAACGCACTGCTCGATCATGCATCGGTGACATCGGACATCTGTTCGAAGATCGTCAAGGCGTTCGATGACGACGATGTCGACGTCGCCATGGTGCTGGATGTGAAGAACCATCGCTCCACCTTGGGCGACGATCTGGTCGCGGAGTTCGATATCGAATTTGCGTGGATGAAAGCGGAAGCACTTGCGCTTGAACCCGATGAGCCCATTCCGCTCGCCACCTGGCCGCCGGATCAGCACATCATCCTGAATGCGCTCTCGGAAGAAGGGCGTACCTACAAGGTGATGTTCACCGGACCCGATTACGCATCCAAATTCACCGCCGTCAGATCGGGCAAATGTTTCGCGGTGGTGCCGAGAAACGCGATCATATCCCCATTCCTCGAGGCAGAGGACGAACTGCTACCGACCATTGCGCCGAAGAAGATTCTGCTCGCGGTGCGCGGCGATCCTCATTCACCGCAGTTCAAGCAGGTAGTTTCTGTTCTGTCATCATTTCATCTGGCCGGCATCCAGCATATGCAGCGGCAGTAGGAGGCGGAGCGCCTCAGTGCCGCGATCATCCGGCGGGCGAAGGCAGCGGCTCCGCCATGATTGACACGAAATCGGTCGCATTGGAAACCTGCCGGTAGCCCCGCGCAGTTGCGCGGGTAACAGCCTTTGGTAGACGACGCTTCGATCGGCCTGCGATCAAATTTCGTGTGAGGGCGCTTGAGAGCCGCTATTTAACGGTGAGCTCTTTGCCCGTGAGGCGGCGATAGGCATCCAGATAGCGCTGGCTGGTGGCGTCGATCACTTCCTGCGGCAGGGTGGGGGGCGGCGCTTCGCCGTTCCAGCGGCCGGCCTTGCGCTCCACATCGAGCCAGTCGCGCAGCGGCTGCTTGTCGAAGCTCGGTTGCGGCTGGCCGGTCTTGTAGACATCGGCGGCCCAGAAGCGCGAACTGTCGGGGGTCATCACCTCGTCGATCAGGATGATGCGGCCTTCTCCATCGCGGCCGAATTCGAACTTGGTGTCGCAAATGATGATGCCGGCCTCGCGGGCGATCTCCTCGCCCTGGGTGTAGACGGCGCGGGTCATGCTCTCGAGCGTGAAGGCGTCCTCCTCGCCGATGATTTCGCGCATGCGTGACACCGGGATGTTCTCGTCATGGCCGGTCTCGGCCTTGGTGGCTGGGCTGAATACCGGATTGGCAAATTTCTGGCTCTCGACCATACCGCTGTCCAGCTTCTCGCCGGCCAGCGTGCCTGATGCAGCATATTCCTTCCAGGCCGAGCCTGAAATGTAGCCGCGGATCACGCATTCGATCGGGAAAACGGTGGTGCGCTTGCAGAGCATGGCGCGGCCGGCCAGCGCAGCGCGGTGGCCTTCCAGCGCGGACACTTCCTTGATGATCTCGTCGGCGTCGGCGGAGATCATGTGATGCGGGACCACGCCGCCCAGTTGATTGAACCACCAGGCGCTGATCTGGGTCAGCACCGCGCCCTTCATCGGGATGGTTTCGTTCATGACCACGTCGAACGCGCTGATGCGGTCAGTGGTGAGCAGTAGTACGCGGTCCTCGCCGACGGAATAGATATCGCGGACCTTGCCGCGCCCGATCTTGGGGAGGGGCAGGTCGCTTGAGGCCATCGTGGTCATGTCAGTCACTTTCGAAATCGGGTCTCCCGGCCGTTTGCCGGGGCGTCGTGGCTGACGTTACCCTATTCCGGCAGCGGGATAAATTCGTGTTCGTCGGGGACGTGGGCGAAGCGGCCGGTCTTCCAGTCCTCTTTCGCCTGCTCGATGCGCTCCTTGCTGGAGGACACGAAATTCCACCACAGATGCCGCGGCCCTTCCAGCGCATCGCCGCCGAGGAACATCATGCGGGTGTCGCGGGCAACCTTGATCGTGATGGCGTCGCCGGGGCGGAAGATCAGCAGTTTCGGCCCCTCATGGCGGTCGCCGGCGATGTCGATTTCGCCATCCACCACATAGATCGCGCGTTCCTCGTGATCAGGGTCGAGCGGCAGCGTGGTGCCGGCGGTGGCCGTGACCTCCACATAGAACCAGGGCGACACCATCGATACCGGCGAGGCCTTGCCGAAAGCCTTGCCGGCGATCACGCGGGCGGAAAAGCCGGTGTCCTGGATGGTCGGCAGGCTGTCGGCGCCATAATGCTGGAATGACGGATCGATCTCTTCCGACCCTTTTGGCAGCGCAATCCAGCTCTGCAGGCCCAGCATCTTCTGCCCATTGGCGCGCTGGACGTCCGGGGTGCGCTCGGAATGGGCGATGCCGCGGCCCGCGGTCATCAGGTTCATGGCACCCGGCTGGATCTCGCGCACATTGCCCTCGCTGTCGCGATGCATGATGGCGCCGTCGAACAGATAGGAGACGGTGGCGAGACCGATATGCGGATGCGGGCGGACATCCATGCCCTTGCCGGCAATGAACTGCATCGGGCCGAAATGGTCGAAGAAGATGAAGGGTCCCACCATCTGCCGCTTGCCGTGCGGCAGCGCGCGGCGGACGGCAAAGCCGTCACCGAGATCGCGCGTACGCGGCACGATGGAGAGCTCCAGCGCGTCGCAGGTGTGGGGATCACCGAGGATGGGGTCGTTTGAAGGGTGCCAGCTCATGCCGGCACCCTAACAGGAAATGGCCGGGCGGGAGTAGTCGCGGATTCTGCGACGCGCTGTCCGCCCTGCAGCATCACAGCTCCTTGATCTGCACCTTGCGGAATTTCACCACCCCCGAGCCATATTGCAGGGCGATCGGTCCCGAAGCGAGCTTGCCGTCCTCGGCATCGACCGTCTTCTGGCCGTTGAAGATGACCGTGAGCTTCGGCCCCTTGGCAGTGATCTCGAACGTGTTCCACTTGCCGCCGGCCTTCGGCATCGGATCGACCTTGCCCACATCGACAATCGCACCGGTGCCATAGGTCGGGTCGGGGCGCTTGTCGAAGATGTTGACCTCGTAGCACTCCTTGGAGTCGATCACCTTCGCTGTCTTGCAGCGGATGAAGATGCCGCTATTGGCGGCGTCATCGGCCCAGAACTCGGCCTTGATCTCGAAATCCTTGTAGGACTTCTTGCTGACGAGATAGGCCGGGTCCTTGCCGGAAATCAGCTTGTCGGCGACCAGCGCGCCGTCCTTGAGCTCCCAATTGGCGTCGGAGACCTTGTCCCAGTCACCCATCTTGGTGCCATCGACGAGGGTCACCCAGCCGTCCTGACTCGATGCAGGCTGGACGGTGGCAATAGCCGTAACGCCGATCGCAGCGATGGCTGCGATCGCAAACACACGCTTCATGATGGTCTCCTCCCGTTGCTTCTTATTGTCGCAACGATAGCAACGGGAGCGAGAAGGTGTAAACGCGCGTGAAGCGACTTTCGATTGTGCAGCGCGGCGGCGACCTTAGCGTCCCAGCGCCGTCGCCGTCGCCACGCGATCGAAGCGCTCTAGCGTCAGGATCGCATCGGCAAATTCCTCGGCACGCTTGTCGAGCACCGGGCGAGCGAGCAGCAAGAATTTTTGCTGCATGGCCGATGCATCTGGGAAGGAGTCTGGTTCGCCCGATGGATCGGCGGCGATGCGCTCATGCACGCCATCCTCCGTGTGAATGCTGACACGGGCGCCAAAGGGATGGCGCTTGCCCTCGAGGCGCTCGTCCTGAACCACGTCGAAACGATCAGCCAGCGTGTCGATGGCCTTGTCGCCAAGGCGCTTGTAGTCGTCCCAGCCGAACGAGCCCTGATCCAGCGCCAGCGCGCCGGTGAAGAACATCGAGAACTGCCCGCCGACGATGGAAGTCGGATGGCGCTTGGTCGATGCGTCGCCGGTCAGCGTGATCCCGTTGCGATGCAGGCCGATCTCGACGCGCTTGACCTGCTCCGGCGTCAGATTGTGCTCGCGGCGCATGGCGATGAGGGTATCGATGGCGGCATGTGTATAGCGGCAGCTCGGATACGGCTTCACGCCGATCTTCATGGTCTCATAGACCGAGCCGAGATCGGCGACAGCCTTCTCCGGATGCGGCGTGTCGGAATAGCCGACCAGGAGGCCGTGCTTGCCCTCGACGGATTCCGACGAGCCGATGAATTCGTTGCGCGCCAGCGTGGCGGCAATCACGCCATTCATGGCCGCGGCGCCGACCTGATAGCGCTTGTTCCAAGCACCATTGACCAGGAATTGCAGCGAACCGGCGGCTTGGCTGCCGGAGACACCGAAGGCCGAGATCAGCTGTTCCTGGGATAGGCCGAACAGCTTGCCGGCCGCCGCAGCAGCGCCATAGGTGCCCGCTGTCGCAGTGGGATGAAAGCCCTTGGCATAATGCGAGGTCGGATCGAGCGCGTTGCCGAGCCGGCAGCAGACTTCATAGCCGGCGACGATGGCGGTCAGTACATCCTTGCCCGAAGCGCCGACCATTTCGCCGACGGCGAAGGCGGCCGGGACGACCGGGGCGCTGGGATGCAGCGAGGAGTCCGCATGGGTGTCATCGAAATCGAGCGAATGGCCGAGCGCGCCATTGAGCAGCGCAGCCACGGCCGGGGTCCAGGTCTTGCTGTCACCGAACACGGTGGAATCGCCCTTGCCATCCAGCGACAGGGTTTCCAGCATCTTCAGAAGCGACGGGGTGGATTCAGCTTCGCTGCGGGCGCGAATGGTGCTGCCGAGATAATCGAGGGTAAGGCACTTGGCGCGTTCCAGCACCTCCTGCGGAATGTCGTCGAATTTAAGATTGGCGACATAGGCGGCAAGCGTTGCGGTCTCATTGGCCATTGTGTTTCCTCACTCTTACCGAATTAGCTCTATGCGGGCTGTTTCGGCGTTTCAAGCCGGCATGGCGGCGCGGGGATCTGCCATGCGGGCCGGCCGTTATGTCTGTTTCGGGGATTGATCGTCACATGTCCGTAGTTCGGAAAATGTTCGGAGCCTTGAAGCGCGTCTATGGCTATTTTCGCGCCCATACGATCGAGCTTGGCCTCGGCATCCGGGTGACGGCGGCGGCTCTCAGTGCACTCGTCATCGCACTGACCGTCGGTCTGAAGCTGCCGCTCTGGGCGGTGCTGACTTCCATCATCGTCACCCAGATGAGTGTCGGCCGCTCGCTCAAGGCGACGCGCGACTATCTGATCGGCACCATCGGCGGCGCGCTCTATGGCGGCGCGGTGGCGATCCTGATCCCGCATTCCAACGAGGGTATGTTGCTCTTGGTCCTGGTGCTCGCGGTGCTGCCACTCGCTTTCATCGCGGCGATCAATCCCAGCCTCAATGTCGCGCCGGTGACAGCCATCATCGTGCTGCTGTTGCCGCTGATGAACCACAACACGCCTCTGGAATCGGCCATCGATCGCGTGCTCGAAGTCACGGTCGGTGCGATCACCGGCCTGATGGTGTCCTTCATCGTGCTGCCGTCCCGCGCGCATAGTCAGGTCCGGGCCAATGCGGCGCAGGCGCTTGACTTGATCGCGACGGCGCTCACCGAGCTTCTGGCCGCTCTGACACGCGGCCGCGATAATGAAACCTTGCATCGGCTGCAGGATGGCATCGGACATGCGATCACCAGCCTGCAGGCGATCGGCGCCGAAGCGGAGCGCGAACGCGCGGCGCATCTCTCCAAGGGGCCGGATACCGGGCCATTGCTGCGCACGACGCTGCGTTTGCGCCATGATCTGGTGATGATCGGCCGCTCGACGGTGGTGCCGTTGCCGTCTCCGCTGCAGATCAGGCTTGCCGGACCATTGGCACGGGTGAGCGAGGCCATGGCGAATTTCCTGCACTCCACCGCCGTTGCATTACGGAGTGGCGCCGGTGCCCCGGCGATCTATCCGGTACAGACCGCGTTGAAGCTCTACGGAGAGGAGGTCGCGAAACTCCGCCAGGAGGGCCTGACGCGCGGCCTGCCCGGTGATATGGCCGAACGCTTCTTCGCCATCGGTTTTTCACTCAAGCAAATGCGGCAGAACCTGAGGGACCTCGAACGCTGCGTCTCGGAATGGGCGGATGTGGATCCGCCCATGCGCGGCAAGAAGGTTATTGACGTGACATGAGCGTCGCCATCGCGTGGAAGTGCAGCCGTTCCGGATCACGCTCGCCGCGCGCGGCCTCATCGACGATGCTGCTGGACAGCACCTGAACCGCGTCGGCAGGAATGGAAAGCGGCAGCTCCTCGATACACAGATCGAGCGCCGATGACATGGCCTCCACGGCATCATTGCCGAACTGCTGGTGGTCCGCATCCTGCGGGACCAGATCGGGTGACGGCATTTCGCGGATGCGTTCGGATAGTCGTGATGCTTCGGTGAGCACGCGCATATAGGTCAGGCCGGCCTCACCGAGTTCGTCCTCATCCGTCTGCCCCGATCGTGCCAGTGCCACGATGCGCGCCGCCAGACGGCGGCGATTGTCGTCCGTATCGACGGTATCGCCTTCATGCGCGAGGAATGGCTCCCAGGCGGCGTCGAATGCGCGGGCGAGAGAGAGGTGAACAGTTTCGTCACGCTGTAAATCGAACTCTGAAAAAGTCATGCGCATTTAACGGAAAGGCAGTCCGGCCGTTCCCATCCGTGCTGCGTCACATCGCCGGTTCAGGCGGTATGCTGCATCTGTTTCAGCATGGAACGCACCACCATACGGTGGAATGGCTTGATGATCGTAATGTAGGTCCAACCGACCCAGTTATGCATCAGTACGATGGTAGTTGCGGTGACCCGCTGGTCCGTATCGACCGGCGCAACATCGATCACGACGCGAAAATCGAGATGGCTGTCATTGAATCCAAGCACCATGCGCTGCGGCGTTTCGCTGAGGACCGGGAAGAAGCCGACTTTGTCCACGTCTGCATCGCGAGCTGCCGTCGCGGTCTTCAGGCCGAGTGGCGCGACGATCATGTCGCGCAGGCGCATCAATATCTCGACCCAGCGCGGCGAACGGCCGACCATGCGCTCCGTGGCCTCACGCGCCGTCAGTGCGGTCGCATGGGTCGTGATGGCGAACGCATCGGAGAACTGCGCGCCGGCAAGAATGCCAAGTGTATCGCCGGCTGGCTGAACGGCGGAGATCATGGGAAAAGGCTCGCGACCTGCTCGATCCGGAAATTGTGCACCCGCTTTGTCGCTGTGGAGCTTGGACAAATTGTCTTAGGCAAAATGCCTGACCGACCTATGCACCGGTATAGTATGCCGGTCACGATTTTCGTGTCATAGTACTGATCAGCAGATTGTCCGCGGGGGAATGCCATGGCCTATGATCGTTCGACTGTCGAAGCCGTGATCCAGCATTATTTCGATGGCCTCTATGAGGCCGACGCCGACAAGCTCGGCGCGATCTTCCATCCAAGCGCCGATCTGCGCTGGGTCGAGAATGGCGAACTCAAGGTGCTGACCACGCCGGACTGGCTGAGCATGGTCCGCAGCCGTACCTCCGGCAAAGCCGATGGCAAGGCGCGCGAGGATTTCATCGTCACGGTCGATCGCTCCGACGAGAAAACCGCCTTCATCAAGGTGCGCTGCCAGCTGCCACCGCGTTACTTCACGGACTATCTGGTCGCGATGAAGCTCGCTGATGGCTGGCAGATCGTGTCCAAGTCCTACCGTTACGACCTCAAGGACTGACAAGCACTGACCGTCGGTCTTCGCCGCCCGGCGGAAAAGTCATGCTGCCAAGGTTGTAATTTTGTATGACGACTATCAAAAAGTGTGCTCCGCATTGATCTAAATCCGCTCCGGGCTTGCTCTGGAGCAATCGGGGCGCTCGCCTCGCACGCTAGTCGTGGAGGTGAAAGGACGCGGCAGCCGGCGTGTGCGCGTGCTGTCACGAAAAGGCAGGGGAGTTCGGATGATCGCTCAGTTGACGAGGTCGGAGCGCCAGCTCGCACTCCTGCTGTTGCTCGCGGTGTTGATCTGCGGACTCGCAATGGCGATCGCCGGCAGCAAGGATCCGCTGGGCGTCCACGGCGCGATCATCATGCTCGCAGCCATCGGCGGCATCTTCGCCATCATCAACGCATATTACGAACCCGAGCCAGACGACGCCCGGTTTGCGCTCTATTACGACGATCCCACCAAGGTCGCGCTCGTCCTTGCGATGATCTGGGCCGTGGTCGGCATGTTGGTCGGCGATGTGGTCGCGTGGCAGCTCGTCTTTCCCGATATGACTTTCGACGCCGGGTGGGCGAGCTTTGGCCGTCTCCGCCCGGTGCACACCAGCGGCGTCATCTTCGGCTTCGGTGGCAATGCCCTGATCGGCACCTCGCTCTATGTGTTGCAGCGAACCTCGCGCGCACGCCTGCCGGATCAGCTCAGTCCGTGGTTCGTGCTGATGGGCTACAACCTGTTCTGCGTCCTTGCCGCCACCGGCTATCTGATGGGCGTCACCCAGTCCAAGGAATATGCCGAGCCGGAATGGTACGCCGATCTCGTGCTGGAGATCGTCTGGGTTGTCTATTTCATCATCTACATGCGGACGCTGGCGCGGCGGAAGGAGCCGCATATCTACGTCGCCAACTGGTACTACATGGCGTTCATCCTGGTGGTGGCGATCCTGCACACCGTCAACAATCTGGCGATGCCGGTATCGCTCGGCCATGCCAAGAGCTATTCGGCCTTCGCCGGCGTGCAGGATGCGATGACGGAGTGGTGGTACGGCCACAACGCCGTCGCCTTCTTCCTCACTTCCGGCTTTCTCGGCATGATGTATTACTTCCTGCCGGTGCGGGCAGGGCGGCCGATCTATTCCTACCGGATGTCGATCATCTCGTTCTGGGGCATTACCTTCATGTATATGTGGGTGGGCTCGCATCACCTGCATTACACGGCACTGCCGCAATGGGTGCAGACCCTCGGCATGACCTTCTCGCTGATGCTGCTGATCCCGTCCTGGGGCTCGGCGGCGAATGCGCTGCTCACGCTGAACGGAGCGTGGCACAAGGTGCGCGACGATGCCACGCTGCGCTTCATGATGGTGGCTGCGGTGTTTTATGGCGTCACCACGTTCGAGGGATCGTTCATGGCGATTCGCTCGGTAAACTCACTCTCGCATTACACCGACTGGACTGTCGGCCATGTCCATGCCGGCGCGCTCGGCTGGGTGGCGATGATCACCTTCGGTTCGATCTATGCTGTGGTGCCCTGGCTGTGGAAGCGCGAGCGGATGTATTCGCCGCGCCTTGTCGAGTGGCACTTCTGGCTCGCCGTCGCCGGTCTCTTCACTTACGTCTTCGCCATGTGGAATTCAGGCATCATCCAGGGCCTGATGTGGCGCACCTATAACAGCAGCGGCACGCTGTCTTACTCTTTCATCGAGACTGTCGTTGCGATGAAGCCTTATTACGTCGCCCGTGCGATCGGTGGCCTGTTCTTCCTCTCCGGTGCTGTGGTCGGCCTCTACAATGTCTGGATGACGATCCGCACCGAGGATCAGCCGGCAGATGCCCGCGCGACCGACCGGCCATTGCCGCAGCCGGCGGCTCCAGCTCTGCAGCCGGGAGAATAGCGATGGGCTTCCCAAATCTGAGTTTCTTGGGGCTGCATTACAGGATTGAACGCAAGACCATGACGCTGGCGATCGGCATCATCTTTGCCGCCTCGATCGGCGGCATCGTCGAGATCGCGCCGCTCTTCACCATCCATCAGACGGTGGAAGATGCGCCTGACATGCGGGTCTACACGCCGCTCGAACTCGCCGGCCGCAACATCTATATCCGCGAAGGCTGCTATGCCTGCCATTCGCAGATGATCCGCACGCTGCGCGACGAAGTCGAGCGCTACGGGCCCTATTCGCTCGCGGTGGAATCGAAATATGACCATCCGATGCTGTGGGGCTCGAAGCGCACCGGACCCGATCTGGCGCGCCTCGGCGGAAAGTATAGCGACGACTGGCACGTCAAGCATCTGATCAATCCGCGCTATGTGGTGCCGGAATCGGTGATGCCGCCTTACGCCTATCTCACGCGCGCCAAGCTGCGGACCGACGATCTCGGCCTGCATCTCGCTGCCATGCGCAAGGTGGGCGTGCCTTATACCGACGAGATGATCGCCAACGCTTCCACCGATGCCTATGGCCAGACCACGCCGGACACGTCCTACGCAGAAGGCGTCGCCAAGCGCTACGGCGCTGCCACCAATGTCCGGGCCTTCGACGGCGTGCCCGGCGAGCCCACCGAGATGGATGCGCTGGTCGCTTACCTGCAAATCCTCGGCAAACTCACCGATGCCGCGCACAAGACCACCACGGCCAGGGCGGGAGAGTGACAATGGAGCACGAAACCACCGTCTGGTTCGCAAAGTCCTTCGGTCTGTTCTACCTCGTCGCCATGTCGATCGGCGTGTTGGTCTATGCGTACTGGCCGAACAACAAGAAGCCGTTCGACGCCGCCGCACAGTCGATCATCGATCCTTCTGCCGAGGATAAGCCATATCGGGGCGAGCCATGGCCGTAGAAGAACGCGACCCTGTCTCCGGCTATCTCACCACCGGCCATGAATGGAACGGCATCAAGGAGCTCAACACGCCGGTGCCGCGGGCGGTGTACTTCTTCCTGTGGGCCACGTTCCTCTATTCGGTGGTGTACTGGGTCCTGATGCCTGCCTGGCCGCTCGGCGTCACCTATACGCGCGGCCTGCTTGGCCTTGATCAACGCGACATCGTCACGGCGCAAGTAAAAGAAGCTGCTGCCGATCGTGCCAAATGGGCGAAGCTGATCGAGACGGAGAGCTATGATACGATCCAGCACGACAAGCGCCTGATGAACATTGTCAGGCAGACCGGCGCGACATTGTTCGGCGACAATTGCGCTGCCTGCCATGGGCGTGCAGCGACGGGCGGGCACGGCTTCCCGTCGCTGGTGTCGCAGGCGTTTCTGTGGGGCGGGACCCCCGACGCGATCGCGGAGACCATTCGCGTCGGAATTAACGCATCGCACCCGGATACGCGGGTATCGCAGATGCCGGCATTCGGCCGCGATGGCATGCTGACGCGCGACAAGATCGATGACGTTGTCGATTACGTGCGCAGTCTGTCGATGCCGTCACTTGCGAAGTCCATCGCGCCCGACAAGCTCACGCGCGGCCAGGTTGTTTTCACCGAGAATTGCGTTGCCTGTCATGGTGACAATGCGACTGGCAACATCGATGTCGGCGCGCCCAATCTCCGTGATCTGTCCTGGATCTATGGTGGCGATGCCCAGACGGTGTTCACGTCGGTTTGGGGTGGCCGGCAGGGGCAGATGCCGAGTTGGGAGGCAAGGCTGCCGCTGCTTGATCGCAAGATTCTCGCGCTTTATCTCGTCGATCTCCGGAGTGCCGGGCGATGATGCAGCTGGCAGCGAAGCGCTTGAAAACGAAAACGCTGATCTGGTTGTCCGTGGCCGCAGGGCTGCTGCTGATCGCAGTTGCCAATGCGCATTTCGTTTATGTCGCCTTCTCGTCGCAGCCCGATTGCATCGATCACATCAAGCGTGGCGTCGTAGTTGCGGCACCCGGCCAATTCAGCGCGGCATCATCGTCATGTACACCGCGACCATGATCGCCTCAGGAGGTCGAAGATGAATCTTCCTGCCGTCTCTCCTCCGCTTCCGCCTGCCATCTCGCGGGATCGCCATATGGCGCCTTCGCTGGCCTTCGAATGGCTGAAGGCCGGCTGGCAGGATCTGACGATCGAGCCCTTTGCAAGCATTGCCTACGGGCTGCTGGTCTTCGTTGTCTCCTTTGCTCTGGTTGGTGGTCTGTTCGCCTTCGGTTGGGACTACATCCTGTTCCCGGTGTTCGCAGGATTCATGGTGGTCGGTCCGCTGCTCGCCATCGGTCTTTACGAGAAGAGCCGTCGCATCGCCGCCGGCGAGCGGGTGTCGCTGGTTCAGATGATCGTGGTGCGGCCGAAATCCGGCGGGCAGGTGCTGTTTGCGGGCCTGATGCTGTGTTCGCTGATGCTCGTCTGGATCCGCGCCGCTGTCATCATCTATGCGCTGTTCTTCGGGGTGAATCCGTTCCCCGGCCTCGATGGCGTCGCTGCCATGCTGTTCACCACGCCCGTGGGCTGGGCGATGCTGATCGCCGGCACGGCCGTGGGCGGTCTGTTCGCGGCTTTTTCCTTTGCCATCAGTGTGTTCGCCATCCCTATGCTGCTCAATGAACGGGTCGATGCGCTCACCGCCATGGGCACCAGCATGGCGATGGTCTGGGCCAATCTGCCGGTCATGCTGACCTGGGCGGCGATCGCGCTGGGTTTGTTCTTGATCAATGTCATGACCGGCCTGCTCGCTATGGTCATCGTGTTCCCCGTGCTCGGCCACGGGACATGGCACGCCTATGTGGCGATGAAGCCGGGTGCTGAGGTGCCCGGCGCGGGTTAGCGAGGCTTCCGATGAGCTGTTGTGGCACGGGCGCAGAACTGTCGATGCTGGCGGCAACCGATCCGCGCGAAATCCTGCTCGCCAGCCGCCCGATCGCCGGCAATCTGCGGCAGACCGATCTCTCCGTGCCCGATGTCCGCTGCGGTGCCTGCATCCACACCGTCGAGAAGGCGCTGGGCGGGCTCCAGGGCGTCAACTCGGCGCGCGTCAATCTCTCCACCAAGCGCGTCACCATCAAGTGGCGCGCGGATATCGACATGCCGCCGCCCTTCATCGAGACGCTGCGCAATGTCGGCTATGACGCGCATCTGTTCGAAGTCGACAGCGAGACGAAGGATGCGACGCTTTCCGAATTGATCCGCGCGCTCGCAGTATCGGGCTTTGCCGCAAGCAATATCATGCTGTTCTCGGTCTCGGTGTGGTCCGGTGCAGAGCCGGCGACACGCGATCTGTTTCACGGCCTCTCCGCCCTGATTGCGCTGCCGACACTGCTTTATGCCGGCCGCGTCTTCTTCCGCTCGGCCTGGCAGGCGCTCCGCCATGGCCGCACCAATATGGATGTGCCGATCTCGCTCGGCGTCTCTCTGGCTTTCGGCATGAGCCTCTATGAAACAGCGATCCATGGTCCACATGCCTATTTCGATGCATCGGTCTCGCTGCTGTTCTTCCTGCTGATCGGTCGCACCCTCGATCACATGATGCGCGAACGCGCGCGCATGGCTGTGAAGGGTCTTGCGCGTCTCGCTGCGCGCGGCGCACTGGTGCAGCAGGCGGATGGTTCGCAGACCTATCTGCCCGTCGCTGAAATCAAGCCGGGCATGACCATCCTGCTCGCTGCCGGCGAACGCGTGCCAGTGGATGCGATGGTCACGCAGGGCCTGTCCGAACTCGATGTGTCGCTGGTGACGGGTGAAAGCGTGCCGCAGCCGGCGCAGCCCGGCGCTGAACTCCGCGCGGGCACGCTCAATCTCACAGGGCCGTTGACGATCACGGCGAGCGCCGCCGCGAATGACTCTTTCCTCGCCGAGATGCTGCGGATGATGGAGGCAGCCGAACAGGGACGTTCCGCCTATCGCCGCATCGCCGATCGGGCCTCTTCGCTGTATGCGCCTGTCGTCCATCTCACCGCGCTGTTGACGCTGATCGGCTGGATGTTTGTCGAGGGCGACTGGCATCACGCCATCACCATTGCAGTGGCCGTGTTGATCATCACCTGTCCCTGCGCGCTGGGCCTCGCGGTTCCGATGGTGCAGGTGGTCGCTGCACGGCGCCTGTTTGAAGCCGGCATCATGATCAAGGACGGCGGCGCGCTGGAGCGCCTCGCCGAGGTCGATACCATCGTGTTCGACAAGACCGGTACGCTTACCCAGGGCAATCCGCGTCTGGTCGATGCCGACAAGCTTGATCCGGCAATGCTGACCTTGGCCGGCACAATCGCCACGCATTCACGGCATCCGTTTTCGCGCGCCTTGGCTTCAGTTGCGCTGGGTGCGCAGCCGCCAATCACCTTCGATACGATTGCCGAGATCCCGGGTTGCGGCATGGAAGCGCATATGGGTGGCAGTGTGATCAGGCTCGGTCGTCCCGAATGGGCGCTGGACGGTGTGGCAGGCGCCGATATCAAAGCGTCATCGGTGGTGCTGTCGCGCGATGGCAAGCGCCTCGCCGATTTCCGCTTCGAGGACAGCCTGCGCACCGGTGCTGCTGACAGTGTCGCCGAGCTGAAGCGCGATGGCTTTGCCATTGAAGTCGTTTCCGGTGATCGCGAAACGCCCGTGCGGGCGCTGGCTGGGTCGCTCGGTGTCGTTGCTTTCGCCGGTGTGCTGCCGGGCGGCAAGGCCGAGCATGTCGCCGATCTCGGCAATGCCGGCAAGAAAGTGCTGATGGTCGGCGATGGTCTCAACGACACGCCGGCACTGATGGCGGCGCATGCGTCGATGGCGCCGGCCTCCGCTGCCGATGTCGGGCGTAACGCGGCCGATCTCGTGTTCCTGCGTGATAATCTGGAAGCGGTGCCACTGGCGATCGCTGTGTCGCGCGAGGCGCAAAAGCTGGTCCGGCAGAATCTGGCGCTGGCTGTGGGCTACAATTTCATCGCCGTGCCGATTGCCGTGCTCGGCTATGTCACGCCGCTGGTCGCGGCGATTGCGATGTCAGGTTCCTCCATCGTGGTGGTCGCCAATGCGCTTCGTCTTCGCGGGCGCCGCGTATCCGATGAGAAGCGCGATATAGGCGCACAAAAGTCCATCGCGATGCGCATGGAGCCTGCCGAATGACCGATTATTTCTATCTGATCCCGATCGCCATAGGTCTCGGCCTCTGCGGCCTTGCGGCCTTCCTGTGGTCGTTGAAAGCCGGTCAATATGACGACCTGCAAGGCGCCGCCGAGCGTATCCTGCACCAGGATGATGTGCCGCTATCGCATTAAGCTTTGGTGCGATCGTCCCATCCCGCCATCGTATGTCGGGCAACGGCTTCCAGTTCATCACGGCTGGCACCATCGCGCGCCATCACCGACATGCCGTTCTGCACCGCCATTGCGAAGCGGGCGAGACCGTCGATATCGGCAGCGTCGGTCAATTCACCTTCACGCACTGCGCGTGAAAGTCGCTCCTTCAGTCGAGCAAGCCCGACACCGCGCGCAGATTTCACGATCTCGCCAAGCTCCGCGTGGCCTTCGCTGCCAACTGCAGAGAGCGTGACCATGCAGCCGAGCGGCTCGGTGCGGCCGCTTGATCCCGTCAGCGCCGCAGCCGAGTCCATCAGCAACGCTTCGACTGCCGCACGACCTGTCAGCGCGGCGTTGAAGCCACCCCACACCATGGCCTCGTAATTCTCGCCGTAATAGCGCAGCGCCTCGCCATACAGCGCCTCCTTAGAGCCAAAGGCCGCATAGAGGCTCGGCGAGCCGATCCCCATGGCTTCCGTCAGATCGGAGATCGACGTCGCAGCATAGCCCTTCTGCCAGAACAGGCGGGTCGCCGCGGAGAGGGCGGCATCGCGGTCGAAGGCGCGCGGCCGGCCACGGGCAGGCTTGGGGGCGACGGAGGCTTTGTCTGAATTCTGCATCGTTCGATATATAATCCCTTGACGGTCGCCTGCAACGCGCCTAGTTGATTTCTGTATCGTTCAACACAGAAAGAGATGGCCATGAGTGAACTGACTGGAAAACGTGCTCTCGTCACCGGCGCATCGCGCGGCATCGGAGCCGCGATTGCACTGGCGTTGGCAGAGAAAGGCGCTGATGTTGCAATTACTTACGAGAAATCGGCCGAGCGCGCCGCCGAGGTGGTACGGGCCATCGAAGCCAAGGGACGGCGTGGTTTTGCGATCCAGGCCGACAGCGCCGACGCTGCAGCGGTGAAGGCTTCGGTGCGGGATGCGGCCACGAAACTCGGCGGGCTCGATATCCTCGTCAATAATGCCGGCATCGCCCGCGGCGGTCCGGTGGCCGAGATGAGCCTGGCGGATATCGATGCGATTCTCGACGTGAATGTGCGCTCGGTGGTGCTGGCCTCGCAGGCCGCCATTCCGTTGCTGGGGCAGGGTGGCCGCATCATCTCGATCGGCTCAAATCTCGCCGAGCGCGTGCCGTTTCCCGGCGTTACCGTCTATTCGATGTCGAAATCGGCGCTGCTATCCTTCACCCGCGGTCTGGCCCGTGAGCTTGGCCCGCGCGGCATCACCGTCAATCTGGTCCATCCGGGATCGACCGATACGGACATGAACCCGGCCCAGGGCGAGACGTCGGATGCGCAGCGCGCGCTCTCGGCACTTGGCCATTACGGCAAGCCCGAAGATATCGGGGCCGCGGTTGCTTTCCTGGCAAGCCCTGCCGCGCGCCAGATCACCGGCACCGGCCTTCTGGTGGATGGCGGCGCCAACGCTTGAGCGATTGTGCGCGCAAACGAAAAAGGGCCCGGCAGATCGCCGGGCCCTTTTTGTGATCTGGCTTGCTCTACCGTGCTTACGGCTGAACCGCTTCAGCGTCGCGGCTGGCGAACTGGCGATTGATCGAGATCGCCAGCAGCGTGCAGACCGCACCCGAGAGCAGATAGATGCCCGACGATGACAGGCCGAAATGGCTCGACATCAGCAGTGCGGCCAGCGGGGCAAAACCGGCACCGAACAACCAGGCAAGGTCGGTGGTGAGCGCCGAACCCGTATAGCGATAGCGCTTGCGGAAGCTGGATGCGACCGAACCCGAGGACTGGCCGAGCGACAGGCCGAGCAGGATGAAGCCGAGGATCATGAAGGCCAGTTCGCCGGCGAGGCCGCCATCGAGCATCTGCGGAGCGAAGCCCGAGAACACCGCGATCGCGATCGCCGAGCCCGCGAGGAGGGTACGGCGGCCGACCTTGTCGGCGATATAGCCCGAGAACAGCATCGCGATGATGCCGACCACGGCGCCGATGCATTCGATCACGAGGAAGCGGCCGGGCGTTTCACGGGTGAACAGGAACACCCAGGACAGCGGGAACACCGTGACCATGTGGAAGAGGGCGAAAGAAGCGAGCGGAGCAAAAGCGCCGACGACGATGGTGCGGCCCTGCTGGTTCAGCGTTTCCGGCACCGAGGACGGTTCCAGCTCGCGCGTCTCGAACAGTTCGGTATAGCCCGGCGTCACCACCATGCGGAGGCGCGCGAACAGAGCGACGACATTGATGGCGAAAGCCACGAAGAACGGATAGCGCCAGCCCCAGTCGAGGAAGTCTTCAGCCGACAGCGTGTCGACGAAGAAGGCGAACAGCGCGGAGGCGACGATCAGGCCGATCGGCGCGCCGAGCTGCGGGATCATGGCGTACCACCCCTTGCGGCCTTCCGGTGCGTTCAGCGCCAGCAGGGAAGCAAGGCCATCCCAGGTGCCGCCCCAGGACAGGCCTTGGCCGACACGCGCAGCTGCCAGCAGCCAGATCGAGGCGGCGCCGACGGTTTCGTAACCGGGCAGGAAGGCAATGGCGACGGTGGAGACGCCAAGCAGGAACAGCGCGACGGTCAGCTTGGCGCCCTTGCCCTGACGACGGTCGATCTCGGTGAAGATGATGGTGCCGATCGGGCGCGCGATGAATGCCAGCGCAAAGATCGCAAAAGAATAGAGAGTGCCGGTGAGCGGATCGTGGTTTGGGAAGACCAGCTTCGGGAAAACCAGCACCGAGGCGATCGCATAGACGAAGAAGTCGAAGAATTCCGACGTGCGCCCGATGATCACCCCGATGGCGATCTCGCCGGGATTGACCTTGCCGTGGTCGTCCGCGTTCAGGCGACGCGCATCCTGTTCCATCGTCGATGTCGCTTGCGCCATATCTTCAATCCATTTGTATCGTAGGTTGCATATACTGAATTCGGCGCAAAAGTGCATGCCGGCCAGTTGACGATTTGTCGTGAAGCGCCGTTCCGAACCATTGGACAAATTGTCCAATGTTGCCGTGCAGCAAATGCGCCTAACCGTGCGCGCGAACGGACATTATCGAATGGGTAAGACCTTGAGCCGCCTGAGAATCCTCCTTTTGCTGCCGCTGGTTGCCCTGCTTGGCGGCTGCAATTTCGTCGTGATGAACCCCTCGGGTGACATCGCAGTGCAGCAGCGCGATCTCGTGGTCGTTTCCGTGGTGTTGAT